>NZ_JBTOLC010000017.1:0-136359 GCF_054551825.1 Streptomyces sp. L500 | reverse complement strand
ACGCATACCGCCCGAGAACTGGTGGGGGTAGTCGTCGACGCGCTGCTTGGCGGCCGGGATGCGGACCCGGTCCATCAGCTCGATGGCCTTGACCTTGGCCTCCTTCTTGGAGAGGCCCTGGTGCACCCGGTACATCTCGCCGAGCTGGTAGCCGACGCTGAGGACGGGGTTCAGCGAGGAGAGGGCGTCCTGGAAGATCATGGCGATCTTCCGGCCGCGGATCTTCCGCCGCTCGTCGGCGGACATGGTGAGCATGTCCTGGCCGCGGAAGAGGATCTGGCCCTGCGGGATCTTCCCCGGGGGCATGTCGAGGATGCCCATGATGGCCTGCGCGGTCACGGACTTGCCGGACCCGGACTCACCGAGCACGGCCAGGGTCTCACCGGCGTCGACGGTGTAGTTGACGCCGTTGACGGCCTTGGCGACGCCCTCGCGGGTGTGGAACTCCACGTGGAGGTCGCGCACCTCGAGCAGCGGGGTCTTCTTGTCGCCGTCGGTCCCCGGCTCGGGGGCGTTCGCGGTCTTCTCTGTCACGGTCACGTACGCCTCCCTCAGCGCAGCTTGGGGTCGAGGGCGTCGCGCACCGCGTCGCCGAGCATGATGAACGCGAGCACGGTGATGCAGAGCATGCCGGCGGGAAAGAACATCACATGCGGGTTGTCCCGGATGGAGTCCTTGGCGTCCGAGATGTCGATGCCCCAGGAGATCGTCGGCTCGGAGAGGCCGAGACCGAGGTAGGACAGCGTGGCCTCGGCCGCGATGTAGCCGCCGAGGGCGATGGTGGCGACGACGATGACGGGCGCGACGGCGTTCGGCAGGATGTGCCGGAACATGATGCGCCCGGTGCCCGCGCCCAGCGCGCGGGCGGCCGTCACATAGTCGGACTGCTTGGTGGTGATCACCGAGCCGCGCATCACGCGGGCGATCTGGGTCCAGCCCAGGAAGGCCATGGCGGCGGCCACGACCCACACCTTCCGGTCGGAGAAGCTCACCAGGATGACCATCGAGCCGAGGAAGAAGGGGATGCCGAAGAATATGTCGGTGACGCGGGAGAGCACCGAGTCGACCCAGCCGCCGTAGTAACCGGCGATCATGCCGACCAGGCCGCCGAGGAGTGTCACGGCGATGGTGACGAGCACGCCGACGCTGATCGAGGCGCGGGCGCCGTAGATGACACGCGCGTAGATGCTGCGGCCCTGCTTGTCGTAGCCGAACCAGTCGGCCGAGAAGACGTCGCCGTACTCCGGCTTGGTGAGGAAGTGGTGGGTCAGATCGCCGTTGCGCGGGTTGGTGCCGGTGAACAGCGACGGCCAGGCGGCCATCACCAGCAGCAGCACGATCAGCAGCGCGGAGATCACGAAGAAGGGGTTGCGGCGCAGGTCGCGCCAGGCGTCGCTCCACAGGCTGCGGGGCTTGCCGGACGACGCGGGGGCGGCCACCACCGCGGCCTCGCCGGCGGCCGCCGCGGTCTCCGCCGCGCTCTCCGCCGCCGTGCCGGGGGTCTTGGTCACGTCAGGCATACCGGATCCTCGGGTCCAGGACCGCGTAGAGCAGGTCGACGATCAGGCTGGTGAACAGGAAGACGAGGACCAGGACGGTGACGATGCCGACGGTGGTCGTGCCCTCGCCCTGGTTGACGGCCCGGTAGAGCTGCTGGCCGACGCCCTGGACGTTGAAGATGCCCTCGGTCACGATCGCGCCGCCCATCAGGGCGCCGATGTCGGTGCCGAGGAAGGTGACGACGGGGATCAGCGAGTTGCGCAGCAGGTGGACACCGACGATCCGGCGCCGGGGCAGGCCCTTGGCGAGCGCGGTGCGCATGTAGTCGGAGCGCAGGTTCTCGCTGATGGTGGTGCGGGTCAGCCGCGCCACGTACGCCAGCGACAGCGAACCGAGCACGGCGCCCGGCAGGATCAGCTGGGTGATGTCCTCGGAATCCCTGACGTTGGGCGTCACCCAGCCCAGTTCGACACCGAAGACGGTCTGGAAGATGTAGCCGAGGACGAAGACCGGGACCGAGATCACCAGCAGGGTGAAGATCAGGACGGCGGTGTCCAGCGCCCGGCCGGCCTTGAGGCCCGCGAAGACGCCGAGGGTGATGCCGAGGACGACCTCGATGACGAACGCGACGAGCGCCAGCCGGATGGTGACGGGGAACGCCTCGCCCATCACGTCGGAGACCTGCCGGCCGCCGAAGGTCTCGCCGAACTTGCCCTGGACGAGATCGACCATGTAGTTCCAGTACTGGTGCCACAGCGGCAGGTCGAAGCCGTACTTGTGGCGCAGCGCCTCGACCTGCGCCGGGTCGGGCACCTTGTCGCCCCACAGCGCCTTGATCGGGTCGCCGGGGAGCCAGTGCACCATCAGGAAAATCAGTAGCGTGGTCCCGATGAAAACCGGGATCATCTGGAGCAGTCGCCGCGCGACGTAACGCCCCATCATGCCTCCAAGTCGGTCGCAGCCCGCGACGCGCCGGGCAGCCTGACTTCCCTGGGGTGTGGGGGGACAGCGGTGCCGGGATGTGCGGGAGCGCCGGTGCCGCCGACGGGTCGGCGGCACCGGCCTTGCGGATGTACGAGTACCTAGGGGTGACGACCCCTGGTGTGACGGCCCTTGGTGTTACTTCTGCTTGACCTGGATGGCCCAGAAGAGGGGCTCACCGTCCTGGCCGTACTTGATCTTGTCGTACACCTTGGTGGACTGGCCGGAGTTGACGGCGTAGTACCACAGCGGGATGACGGGAAGCTTCTTGGTGAGGGCCTTCTCGGCGTCCTGGTAGAGCTTCACCGACTCGTCCAGGGAGCTGACGTTGTCCGCCTTGGCGGCGAGCTCGTCGAACTCCTTGTTCTCGTAACCACCCTGGTTGCCATCGGCCTTGGAGCCGTAGAGGTCACGCAGGAAGTTGGCGTTGACGGGGTAGTCGAGGTTCCAGCCCGACCGGTACAGCGACTTGACCTGCTTCTTCTCGCGGGTGTCGAGGTCGGCCTTGAAGTTCGGCTTGGAGTCGCCGACGCAGTCCACACCGGTGTTGGTGCGGATGCTGTTGCAGACCGCGTCGACCCACGGCTTGTGGTTCAGGTCGGCGTTGTACTGGATGAAGATCTTGTTGCCCGGGACGCCGCCGCCCTCCTTGATGAGCTGCTTGGCCTTCTCCGGGTTGAAGGTGCAGGCCTCGCCGCAGGAGTTGGCCTGGTAGCCCAGCACGCCCTTGGCGACGAAGCTGTTGGCCGGGACGCGGGTGCCGTGGAGGGTGTTCTTGGTGATGGTCTCGCGGTCGACCGCCATCGACAGGCCCTGGACGACCTTGTTGTCGATGTTCTTCCACTGGTCCGAGTAGTACGCGACGGCGACGTCCTGGATGGCGGAGTACTCCACCGTGGCGGCGCGGTCCCCGAGGTCCTGCTTGTACGTGGTGAGCGAGGTGTCGGGGATCTGCTCGATCCAGTCGAGGTTGTCCGAGCGGAGGTCGTTGTAGGCGGCGTCGGCGGTGGTGTAGTTCTTGAAGGTGATGCCGCCGTTCTTGGCCTTGTTCGGGCCCGTGTAGCCGTCCCACTTCTTCACAACGATCTTGTCGTTGTGCGCCCAGGACTCGAACTTGTAGGGGCCGTTGCCGACCGGCTTCTCACCGAAGCCCTTGGGGTCCTTGAAGAAGGCCTGGGGCAGCGGCGCCCAGACGATGTACCCCAGCTTGTAGTTGAAGTACGGGACCTTGTTCTTGAGCGTGATCGTGAACTCGTTGTCGTTGACGACCTTCAGGCCCGACATCTTGTCCGACTTGGGCTCCGCGCCCTTCTCCGCCGGGTGGAGGTCGTCGAAGCCCTCGATGTCGCTGAACCAGTTCGAGTTGATCTGGTTGTTCTTGGTGTTGGCCGACCAGTTCCAGGAGTCCACGTAGGACTGCGCGGTCACGGTCTCGCCGTTGTGGAACTTCCAGCCCGGCTTGAGCTTGACCGTCCAGTGCTGGGCGTCCGAGGACGTCACCGACTCGGCGTTGACGTTCACGATCTTGGCGGTGCCCGATTCGTACGTCACCAGCGTCGAGAACAGGGTGTTCAGCACCCGGTGGCCCTGCTGCTCCTTGGCGTTCGCCGGCTGCAGGGCGTTCTGCGGTTCGCCCGTGTGAACGGTGATCGTCCCGTTGGGATCGACCTTTCCGTCCGTCAGACCGCCACCGCTGTCGCTCTTGTCACCGCCACAGGCCGTCGCGGCCAGCGCCACGACTATCGCGCACGTGACCCACTTGGCGCTCCTGGCACCGCGCATGGGTTTGCCTCCTCAAGAGTCCACTTTTCGCTACAAGTGAGGCGCCGGTCCCTCGCTGACACCCCTGACAGCGAAGTCGGAACCGGCACCTCGAGTGTGCTCGTGAGTCGGCGCTCCCCACAGCGCGTGACCCATTGACCCGAGCTCAGTGAACCCAACTATTGAGTACGACCGCCCTTTAAACCACACTTACAGGGTCTCGCTTTGGTCACATCGATCTTCGCCGACATCGGTAAATCCGGACAAAGCAACCACAGACAGACACGTCTGAAACGGACTGTTAACACAACATCCGGACCTGAGGGACCGACTTCCGGACAATCTCCCGGTGCCGGCCGTCCGTCAGCGGTACGTGCCGTAGTCGCGCCCCGCGCGCATCCGGAACCATTCCGGCCCGACGTACGCGTCCACGGTCCACTCCAGTTGCCCCGCCCCGAGGGCCTGCCGGGCCAGCAGCGGGAGCCGTCCGGCGATCCCCGGCCGGACGGCCAGCAGGCGCGGCCCGTCCGGGGTGCGGCGGAAGACGGAGTGCGCCGGGCCCATGCGTAATCGGAGGGCGTCGAGCGCGGCG
Source organism: Streptomyces sp. L500 (assembly GCF_054551825.1). Classification (NCBI taxonomy): domain Bacteria; kingdom Bacillati; phylum Actinomycetota; class Actinomycetes; order Kitasatosporales; family Streptomycetaceae; genus Streptomyces; species Streptomyces sp. L500. The sequence goes on along the minus strand of NZ_JBTOLC010000017.1, from coordinate 131,525 downwards.
AGGGCGGCGGACACGAGCCGGTCCGCCTCGGCCCCCCGCCGGGGGAGCAGTTCCACGTCGCCCGCCGGGTCCCAGACGTCGGCGCCCGGAGGGCCCGGCGCCCGCCAGACGTCGCAGATGTGATGGAGGCCGTCCAGGCTCACCGTATTGACGTGAAACGTGTCCTCCGCGGAGGTTTCCACCGGCAGGGGACCCACCGCGCGGGCCGCGCCCGGCCCGGTGCCGTTGCCGGGCAGGCCGAGGCCCTCGGCGAGGAGGTCCGCGAGCCCCGCCCCGCCCGGGGCGCCGGCCAGGACGGCGACCGGGCGGTGCGCGGCGACGTCCGCGAGGAGCTCCCCGCCTCCGGAAAGCTCCTCGCGGACGTGCAGCACCGCGTAGCCGCGCTCCCGGAGGAGCGGGCCGAGGTGGCCCGCGGTGCCCTGCGCGTCGACGACGGCGACGACGGGGTTCCGTAACATCTCGGCCTCCTCCTCCGGGTCCTAGGCCCCGGCGACCCGGACGATCATCTTTCCGGTGTTCTCCCCGCGCAGCATGCCGAGGAACGCGTCGACGACGTGGTCGAAGCCGTCGGCCACGGTCTCGTCCGGCACCAGCCGCCCGGAGCGGATGTGGGGTATCAGCGCCTCCTCCATCTCCTCCTGGAGGTGGGGGTACTCGCGGACCAGGAAGCCCTCCAGGCGGAGGCTCTTGCCGACCACCTCGTAGAGGTTGCGGGGCGCGGCCGGGGGGTTCTCCGGGTCGTTGTACGTGGAGACGGCGCCGCACCACACGATGCGCCCGTGGGGGCGGACGACGTCGATGGCCGCCTCCAGGTGGTCGCCGCCGACGTTCTCCAGGCAGGCGTCCACCCCGTCGGGCGCCGCCTCGCGCAGGAGCGCGGTGACGGGCCCGTCGTGGTAGTCGAAGGCGGCGTCGAAGCCGAGGTCCTCGACGAGGTGGCGCACCTTGGCCGGCGACCCGGCGCTGCCGATGACGCGTCCGGCGCCCAGGATGCGGGCGAGCTGCCCGGCGGCGGTGCCGACGCCGCCCGCGGCGGCGGAGACGAACAGGGACTCGCCCTCCTGGAGCCGGGCGATCCGGGTGAGCGCCACATAGGCGCTGAGCCCGGTGCCGCCCAGGACGCTGAGATAGGCGCTGAGGGGGACGCCCTCGGCCTGCCGGATCACCCGAGCCTCGTCGGCCGTGACCAGCGCGTGGGTGCGCCAGCCCTGCCGGTGGAAGACGAGGTCCCCGACGGCGAGGCGGGGGTCATCGGAGGCGAGGACGCGTCCGACGGAGCGGCCCTCCAGGGGGGCGTTCAGCTCCCAGACCCCGTTCATGCACTCGCGCATATAGGGGTCGACGGACAGGTAGAGGTTCTCGACCAGGGCCTGGCCCGCCACGGGGTCGGGCAGGGTGGCCGTGACGAAGGCGAAGTCGTCGGCCGTCGGCATCCCCTTGGGCTGGGCGACCTGGTGTACGGCGTGGAACGTGGTGGGCATGCGGGGGTCCTCACTTCTTCCGGGGGTTGGCGGCCGGGGTGATGCCGGCGAGGATCGGCTCCCCGCCCACGGGGTTGACGACGACGCCGCTGACCCGCGGCGAGTGGAGCGTCGAGCCCCTGACGTACCAGACGGGCATGGCGGGCATGTCCTCGGCCACCAGGTCCTCGGCCTTCTGGTAGGCGGCGATGGCCTCGTCCTGGCTCGCGGCCCGGTTCCCCTGGGCGACGAGTTCGTCGAAGCGGGGGTCGGTCCAGCCGGTGACGGCCGTCGAACCGTTCTTGCCGTAGAGCGGATTGAGGAAGTTCTCCATGCTCGGGTAGTCGGAGTTCCAGCCGCTGCGGAACATCCCGGTCATGCTATTGGTGTGGATCTTGTCGACGTACTGCGAATACGGCAGATCGGCCTTGACCACGTAGTCGATGCCCAGGTTCTTCTTGAGCTGCTCACCGAGCGCGGCCATCCACACCTGGTGGTCGGCGCCGGAGTTGGTCCACAGCTCCAGCTTGCCGCCCTGCCAGCCGCCCGCCTCCGCCAGCAGCTTCCGGGCCCGCTCCGGGTCGTACGCGCAGTAGCCGCAGGAGTTCCGGGCGCCGGGGAAGACCGGGGAGACGAAGCCCGCGGCCGGGACGTGGGCGCCGGCGTAGAGGTCGTCGACGAGCGCCTTGCGGTCGACGGCCATGGACAGCGCCTGACGCACCCGCTTGTCCTTGAAGCGCGCGTCGTAGGTGGGGAAGGCGATCCGCTGGAGGGATGCCATGGGCACCTCGATGAGGGTGTCCCGGTGCTTCTGGCGGGCGTCACGCAGCTTGTCGCCGGGCAGCAGCTTGCGGACCACGTCGAGCTCGCCGCGCTCCAGGGCGTCGTAGCCGTCCGAGACGTTGTTCATCAGCTTGAACGTGATGCGCCGGGACTTGCCCTTGGGGGCGCCCTTGTAGCCGTCGAAGCGGACGGTCCGGATGACCTTGCCGTGCTCCCAGGACTCCATCCGGTAGGGGCCGTTGCCGATCGGCTTCTCGTCGCAGGCCTTGACGTCGGCGAGGCACGCCTTGGCGAGCGGGTGGAAGCCGATGTAGCCGAGCATCGTCCGGAAGCCGCTGTAGGGCTCGGAGAGGGTGACGGTGAACGTCCGGCGGTCGGTCTTCTTCAGACCGGAGAGGGTCTTCGCCCTGCCCTGCTGGACGTCGGGGTAGCCCTGGACGCTGCGGAAGAAGTCGTTGTTGGCCTGCTGGTTGGGGCCGTAGGCGGTGTAGTTCCAGGCCCTGATGTAGGCGTCGGCGTCGACCGGCTCGCCGTTGTGGAAGGTCAGGCCCTTCTTCAGCCTGACGGTCCAGACCTTCTGGTCGGCGGACGGCGTGATGGATTCCGCCTGGACGTTCACCGGCTGGAGGGTCTTGGGGTCGTAGCGCACCAGCCCGCTGTAGAGCACCGAGTCGACGATGAGGCTCTCGCTCTGGTCGACGTTGCCGGGCATCAGATGGCCCGGTTCCTCGGCGAAGACGCGCAGCTCCCCGCCGCCCTGGCCGGTGGCGCCGGCGGGCGCGGTGGTGCTCACGAGGGCGCATGCGGTGGCCGCGCACACGGCCAGTCTGGCGAGGGTGGATCTGGTCAGCATCAGTGTTCCCTGGCGATAGCGGTGGTCACGAACACGAAGTACGGAGTACGGAAAGGAGCGGGAGGCTCAGCCCACGGCCACCCGGGGCCGGAAGCGCGCGGCCACCCAGACGCCGCACAGGGCGAAGGCCAGCATGATCGCGGCCACCCCGGCGTAGCCGGTGCCGAGCGAGACCTTCGCCGCCCGGCCCACGGCCGGCATCAGCAGTACCGAGCCCAGGCCGATGGCCAGCAGCCGCAGCGAGGCCATCTTGGCCTTGTCCCCCTCGCCCGCGTGCTGCTGGAGCGAGGCCAGCAGCCAGACGAGGCTGTTGAGGTTGGCGAAGCCGCCCAGCAGGAACGCCGCGAAGTGCACGACCGGGTTCCCGCCGGCGGACAGCAGCAGCGCGATCGCCGCCTGTACCGCCAGCCAGAACGGCAGCAGCTTCTGCTTCGCCGTGCGGGAGGTGAAGAAGGAGGCGGTGACCATGCCCACGCCGAAGGTGGCCTCCAGCGCGGAGACGTACCAGCTCCGGCCCTCGTAGAAGCGGTCGACCAGCGGGACGACCAGGGTGCTCATGCTGTTCGCGAAGAGGAAGTCGGCGGCGCAGGTCACCACCATGGCGAAGACGACGGCCTCGCCCCGGTAGCGGCCGAACATCCGCCGCCAGTCCCCCAGCATGCCCGTCAGCGCGGCGCGCAGCAGCGCCGGGGACAGCGGCCGGGTGTTCTCCGTCTTCTCCGGCCGGACGCCCCGGGCCACCCCGGCGCACAGGGCGGAGGCGGCCACGCTCACCAGCAGCGCCCTGGCGGGCGTGCCGAAGGCGAGGACGACGCCGAGGAGCGCCATCCCGATCACCACGCCGACCTGGAAGGCCATGCCGGTGACGGCGTTGAACCGCACCACCAGGCCCCGGTCGATGTGGTGCGCCGTGAACTTGAACAGCGCGGCCCGCTCGACGTTGTCGAAGACGGCCAGCAGCACGGCCGCCGCCATGATGAACGGCACCGGATCGCCGACGGGCGCGGCGGCGAAGCCCGCGATGGCCAGCACGCAGGCGGCCTTGCAGAGGGCCGCCGTCACATAGACCCGCGTGGAGCGCAGCGCGTCCACGACCGGCCCACAGAAGGGCAGGACGCAGATCGCGCCGATCCCCTGCGAGGCCAGCACGGTCACGAACGCGCTGGCGTTGCCGGTGAGTTCGAAGAGGAGCTGGCCGAGCGCGAGGACGTTCAGGCCGAAGCCGAGGCTGGACATCAGGATCGCGCCGAGCATCCGGCGCGCCCTCGGGTCCTGCCAGACGGTTCTCATCTCACCCACCGGCCTTGACGAGCCCACCGGCCTTGACGAGCCCACCGGCCTCGGCGAGGCCATCCGCCTTGGCGGGCTCGACCGTGATCGTCCGGGCGCACTCCCGCAGGAACGCGCCGAGCTCCTCCGGGTCGTCGTGCGACGCCTCGATGAAGACGGGCACCAGCCACTCGTGGTAGGTGACGTGGTCGGGCAGCGGCCGCTCGCGGTCGAGGACGTACAGCGCGTCCACGGCGGGGTGGTCCCGCAGCTCCGGCGGCACGTGGATGGTGTGGCCCGGGGCGGGGTCGAGGTGGTGGCCGGGGACGGCCAGCCAGCCGTGGTGGCGGCCGCTGGGCTCGGCGGGGGCCGGCCGGGGCAGGCCCAGCCGGATGGCGATCTCGTGGGAGGGCAGGTGCACTCCCGTGTGGCGCAGGTGGGCGTCCACGACTCCGGCGCCGCCCATGCGGTTGGCGACCTCCAGGAAGACGAGCTCGCCCTCCTCGGTCTCGAAGAGCTCCAGGTGGAGGGTGCCGGCCTCGATCTCCAGCGCCTCGACCACGCGCTCGGCGAAGTCCCGGTAGCGGCCGTCGCGGTCGGGGATCTGGTGGGAGGCCAGGGGGGCGCCGCCCAGGTAGTCGACGGGCTTGTTGACGTACCGGCTGACCGCGAGGTCGACGAGCGTGCCGCCGCTCACCAGGCCGTCGGCGTGGAGGATGGCGCCGTCGATGTACTCCTCCAGCTGGACGTCCTGCCGGTGCTCCAGCTTCCAGTAGGCCGTCAGCGCGTCGCGGGCGGTGTCGTGGACGGTGACGCCCTCGCTGGAGGCGCCCTGCCGGGGCTTGATGACGGTCCGGCCCGTCCAGGGCAGGGCGTCGCAGGGGGCGGGGGCAGCCTCGAAGCGGGGATAGCGGATGCCGGAATCGGCCAGGGCCCGCTTCATGCTGACCTTGTCGCGGACCCGTTCGAGGTGTTCCAGGGAGGGTCCGGCAAGGCCCAGGTGGCGGCGGATGTGCCAGGACTCCAGCATGCCGAACTCGGAGAGGGACAGCATCCCTTCGTAGCCGTCGGCGCGGGAGACGCGGGCGGTGACGCCCGCCACCAGGTCCTCGCCCTCGGCGAGTTCGATCCGCCGGCAGCGCAGGTCGGCGGGGAGGTCCGCCATGCGCGCGGGGTGCCCGATGTAGGTGACCTCGTGCCGCTCGTGGTCGAGGCCGAGGTGGTAGGAAATCTTGCGGTACGGGACCTGGTGGATGACCAGAATCTTCATGCGTGAAACTCCAAGGCCGTGATCCCCCAGCTGAAGCCCATGGCGCTGCTGGCCAGCAGCACCAGGTCGCCGCGCGCCAGTTTCTTGTCCGTGAGCAGGCCCTGGAGGGCGATGAGGGTGTCGGCTCCGCCCATGTGGCCCAGCCGGTGGTAGTTGAAGACGCTCTTCTCCCGGGGCAGGCCGATGCTCTCCAGCAGCCGCTCGTGCATGTCCTTGTCGCCGTGGTTGATCAGGAAGTAGGCGACGTCGGTCAGTTCCCTGCCCAGGGCTTCGAGGGTCTCGTCGACGAGCGCGCCGAAGTTCTCGACGTAGGCGTCGGCGAGACCGGCGCGGTGTGGGGCCCGCCGGATGACGACCCGGTTGTCCCGGTGCTCGCCGTAGTAGTAGTCGGCCCAGGAGGGGTCGGTGCGCATCGCCGAGTGGAGCAGGGAGAAGGACAGGTCGCCGTCGGAGAGGAGCACGGCGGCCGCCGCGTCACCGAAGTTGAACAGCGCCTTCGAGCCGGGGTCGGTGTGGTCGACCATGCGGCTGAGCCGGTCCCCGATGAGCACCAGGGTGTACCCGGTCCGGCCCAGCCGGATGGCGTCGGTCGCGATCCGCAGCGCGGTCATGCCCGCGTTGCAGAAGTTCGCGACCTCGAAGGCGTGCGCCCCCTCGATGCCGAGCGCGTCGGCCACCCGGGCCGCCGGCGACCAGAACGGCTTGTCCCAGTCGCCGGAGCCCGCGTAGATGACCTGTCCGATGTCGGCGGGGCGGACGGCGGTGCGGGCCAGTACGGCCCGCGCCGCCTCGGCCGCGAGTTCCCACGCCTGCTCCCGCTCGCCGAGGACGGGGAAGCCCTCGCCGTGGGTGATCCGGCGGATGCCGTCCTCGGGCACGCCCGAGGAAGCGGACATCTCCTTCACTCCCAGGTACGAGGCGGGGAAGCGGACGTCGAAGTCGACTATGCCGCCCACGGCTCACTCACCCGCGTCGATGCTGACCCGGTGGACGGTCCGGGAGACGCCCGGCTCGACGGCGGTGGCCTGGTGGAAGGTCGTCTTCGTCTTCCAGATCACGAGGTCCTTGGGCGTCCAGCGGTGGGTGTAGACGTGGTCCTCGTCGGCGAGCAGCTCGTCGACGAGCGAGAAGAACGCCTCGTTCTCGTTGGGGTCGAAGCCCGCGACCGAGTCCATGTACTCGCGGGAACCGTAGAGGTACGGCCGCCCGGTCACCGGGTCGGTCTGCACCAGCGGGTGCTCCACCTTGGGGTGCTCGATGTCGATGAGCGCGCGGAACTCGGCGACGGACAGGCCGACGTGCTCGGGGCGGATGCGCAGCCGCTTGCCGACGGTGTGGACGCCGGTGCGCCCGGCGAGCTTGTCCTTCCACTCCTGGGGCAGCCGGTCGTAGACGTCCAGCGCGCTGGCGTAGAGGGTGTGGCCGCTGGTGCCCGGGACGTTGACGCCGTGGAGCATCGTGTACGGCGCCGGGTCGGCGACGAACGTGGAGTCCTGGTGCCAGAAGTTGCCGACGCGGGCGACGCCCAGCGGCTTGTCGTTCTTGACCTCGTTGGACGAGATCATGATCTCGGGGTACTCCGGGTGCCGGTACTTCTGGATGACGAACGGCACCGGCCGGCCGAGGCGGGCGGCCAGGGAGATCTGCTGCTCGGAGGTGAGCTCCAGCTCGCGTACTACTACGAGTTCGTGGCGCTGGAGCCGGTCCACGAGCTCCTGGAAGACCTCGGGGCGGGTCAGGTCCTCGTAGGTGACGCCGGTGAACTCGGCGCCGATGAACGGGGTGATCTCACGGATCTTCACGATGTCTCTCTCAGTCCTCTGCCAGGCACTGCTTCAGCGCGCCGACGAAACGGTCGATCTGCTCATGGGTGCGGTAGGGCGGGGCGGTGACGCGGAAGCGCTCGCCGCCCCGGGGCACCGAGGGGAAGTTGATGGGCTGGACGTAGATCCCGAACTCGCTGAAGAGGCGCTGGGAGATCCGCCGGACGCGGTCGCTGCCGGGCACCATGACGGGCACCAGGTGGCTCTCGGCGTCGATGAAGTCGATGTTCTCGGCCCGCAGCCGGGCCTTGAGGTACTCGGCGTTGGCCATCACGTCGCGGCGCAGGTCGTTGCCGGTCTGGACGAGTTCCAGGCCCCGGAGGGTGGCGTCCATGCCGGCCTTGGGCAGCGCGGTGGTGAAGATGAAGCCGGGGGCGGTGGAGCGTACGTAGTCCATCGCGACGTCGGGGCCCACGACATAGCCGCCGACCGTGCCGATGGCCTTGCCGAACACGCCCTGGACGAAGGTGGCCCGGTGGTCGCCGAGCAGCTCGGAGAGCCCGGCGCCCGTGGCGCCCATGATGCCGATGGCGTGGGTCTCGTCGAGGAACGTCAGCGCGTTGTGGCGCTCGGCCAGGTCGAGGATGGCCGTCAGGGGCGAGACGTCCCCGTCCATGGAGTAGACGGACTCGAAGACGATCAGCTTCGGGCGGTCGGGGCCGTAGGAGGCGAGGGCCGTCTCCAGCGCGTCGACGTCGTTGTGGGGGAAGACGACCTTCTCGCAGCCGCTGCGGACGATGCCCTCGATCAGGGAGCGGTGGTTGAGGGCGTCCGAGAAGACGACCATGTCCGGGACGGCCGCGATCAGGGTGCTCAGCGTCTCGAAGTTGGCCACGTAGCCGCTGGAGAAGACGAGGGCGCGCTCCTTGCGGTGCCAGTCGGCCAGCCTGGCCTCCAGCTCGACGTGGGTGGAGCTGGTGCCGGCGATGTTGCGCGAGCCGCCGTTGCCGGTGCCGTGGAGGCCGGTCGACTCGGACTGGATCTTGATGAGGTCCGGGTGCTGGCTCATGCCGAGGTAGTCGTTGCTGCACCAGACCTGCACCCGGCGCCCGTGGTGGAGCGTCTGGCCGGGGTCGTCCGCGAGGTGGCCGACGGGAATGAATTCCCGGTAGAGGCCGTCGCTCTTCAGCCTGTCAATCTTCCGTCGGTACACATCGAATATCGCGCCGGAATCCACGGCGCGCACAGCCGTCGTCACTTCTTTGTCTCCGATTTCGTGTGCGGTTTACGGATACGGGGTACCGTCCGTCAGCCCCAGGCCGAGTCGCCCGGGGTGGCCGGGGCCGGTGCGGCCTCCGCCGTCACCACCGAATCCGTGGCCCCGCCCGTCGGAGCCATCGCGCCGAGAGCCGCGAGAAGAGCGACCGTGAACGCGCCAATAAATTTCCGCAAAGAATTCGTGAGCCGCATGGCTCCCGTCCCCCTATTCACCGGCGGGGCGTGATCGCCCTCGCTTCGATAAATCGATCCTGCCCGAGGAACCGAATCGGAAGACAGCCGTCACTGGCATCATGATCATGCAATTGAGGAACCTGAAGGGGGAACGGATGTGCACAAAGGGGAGCAATCCCGGTGTAGTCGACCTCGTCGAGGTGTGCCAGGCGGGCCTGGACGTCTACGGCAGGGCCCTGGAGGAGGGCGGGGTCACGGGTGAGATGCCCGAGTGCCTCACCGCCCTGGGACTGCTCCGGCCCGCGCCCGGTGCCGCCGGCCGGTTCCTGCCCGTGGCCCCGGACGTCGCGGCGGCCGCGCTGGCCCGCCCCGTCGAACGCGCCCTCCTGGAGCACCAGCAGGCCCTCGCCGCCATCCGGGACTCGGTCGCCGGCGCGGAGGCCGTCCACCGCGCCGCCCGGTCGCGCGGGGACCAGTCCGTCCGGCTGCTCCAGGGCAAGGAGGCGATCAGCACGGCCCTGGAACGGGCCGTGGGCGCCTGCCGCGAGGAGATGCTCACGGCCCAGCCGGGCGGCGGCCGGGCGCCGGAGCTGCTGGCCGAGGCGCTCCCCCGCGACCTGGACCTCAGCGGGCGCGGCGTGCGCCAGCGGACGCTCTACCAGCACACCGTGCGCAGCCACGGCCCGACCCTGGCCTACATCGAGCGAATGTCGGCGGCGGGCGCCGAACTGCGCACCCTCAACGAGGTCTTCGACCGGGTGATCGTCTGCGACCGGACGATCGCCTTCATCCCCGACCACCGCTACGAGGTCAACGGCGCGGCCCTCGCCGTCGAGCACCCGGGGATCATCCGCTTCCTGGTCACCGCCTTCGAGAACGCCTGGGCCCGCGCCGAGCCCATCGTCTACACGCCCAGCCACCAGCGCCCGCAGCTGCTCACCAACGAGACCCGCCGCACGGTCCTGAGCCTGATGGTCAGCGGGTACACCGACGACGCCATCGCCGGCCGGCTGGGCCTGAGCACCCGCACGGTGGCCACCCACATCAAGAAGACCGCCGAGACCCTGGGCAGCCGCAGCCGGGCGCAGCTCGCCTATCTCGTGGCGCGCTCGGGGCTGCTGGAGGAGGAGCCGCCGGAGCCGCCGGTGTCCGGATAGGCCGAAGGCCCGGCCCCCGCGAACGCGGGGGCCGGGCCTTCGAAAAGCGGACGCGTGGGGCGTCAGCGCTTGGCGCGGGAAGCCGTGCGGCCGCGCTCCTTCTGGTCCAGGACGACCTTGCGGATGCGGACCGCCTCCGGGGTGACCTCGACGCACTCGTCGTCGCGGCAGAACTCCAGGGACTGCTCCAGCGACAGCTTGCGCGGCGGGACGATCGCCTCGAAGGAGTCGGCGGAGGAGGAGCGCATGTTGGTGAGCTTCTTCTCCTTGGTGATGTTGACGTCCATGTCGTCGGCGCGCGAGTTCTCGCCGACGATCATGCCCTCGTACACCTCGGTGCCCGGGTCGGTGAAGAGGACGCCGCGCTCCTGGAGGTTCGTCATCGCGAAGGCGGTGACGGCACCGGCGCGGTCGGCGACGAGCGAGCCGTTGTTGCGGGTCTTCAGCTCGCCGAACCACGGCTCGTGGCCCTCGTGGATGGAGTGGGCGATACCGGTACCACGGGTGTTCGTCAGGAACTCCGTGCGGAAGCCGATGAGGCCGCGGGACGGGACGACGAACTCCATGCGGACCCAGCCGGAGCCGTGGTTGGACATGTTGTCCATACGGCCCTTGCGGGTGCCCATGAGCTGGGTGACGGCGCCCATGTGCTCCTCGGGGACGTCGACCGTGAGGCGCTCGACCGGCTCGTGGGTCTTGCCGTCGATCTCCTTGGTGACGACCTGCGGCTTGCCGATGGTCATCTCGAAGCCCTCGCGGCGCATCTGCTCGACCAGGATGGCCAGCGCCAGCTCACCGCGGCCCTGCACCTCCCAGGCGTCGGGGCGCTCGGTGTCCAGGACGCGCAGCGAGACGTTACCGATCAGCTCGCGGTCCAGACGGTCCTTGACCTGGCGGGCGGTGACCTTGCGGTCCTTGACGGCGGACTTGGCGTCCGCGCCCTTGCCGGTGCCGCCACGGCCGACCAGCGGCGAGGTGTTGGTGCCGATGGTCATGGAGATCGCGGGCTCGTCGACCGTGATCAGGGGCAGCGCGACCGGGTTCTCCGGGTCGGCCAGGGTCTCACCGATCATGATGTCGGGGATACCGGCGACGGCGCAGATGTCACCGGGGCCGGCCACCTCGGCGGGCTTGCGGGTGAGGGCCTCGGTCATCATCAGCTCGGTGATGCGGACGTTGGAGACCGTGCCGTCGCGCTTGATCCAGGCCACGGTCTGGCCCTTGCGCAGCTCGCCCTGCTCGACGCGGAGCAGCGCGATGCGGCCGAGGAAGTTGTCGGCGTCGAGGTTGGTGACGTGGGCCTGGAGCGGCGCGTCCTCCTCGAACGTCGGGGCCGGGACGTGCGCCAGGATGGTGGAGAAGAACGGCTCCAGGTTCTCGCTGTCGGCGGGGACGGTGCCGTCCTCCGGCTTGGTCAGCGAGGCGATGCCGTCACGGCCGCAGGCGTAGACGATCGGGAACTCGATCTGGTCCTCGTCGGCGTCCAGGTCGAGGAAGAGGTCGTACGTCTCGTTGACGACCTCGTCGATGCGGGAGTCCGGGCGGTCCGTCTTGTTGATGCACAGGATGACCGGCTTGCGCTGCTGGAGCGCCTTGCGGAGCACGAAGCGGGTCTGCGGCAGCGGGCCCTCGGAGGCGTCGACGAGCAGGACGACCGCGTCGACCATCGACAGACCACGCTCGACCTCGCCACCGAAGTCGGCGTGGCCGGGGGTGTCGATGATGTTGATCGTGATCGGGGCGCCGCCGTCCTTGGGGTGGTACTTCACCGCCGTGTTCTTGGCGAGGATCGTGATGCCCTTCTCACGCTCCAGGTCGTTCGAGTCCATGACCCGGTCGTCGACGGAGTCGAGCTGGTGCGCGGCGAAGGCGCCGGCCTGCTTGAGCATGGCGTCGACGATGGTCGTCTTGCCGTGGTCGACGTGGGCGACGATGGCGACGTTACGAATGTCGTGGCGCGTGGGCATACTTGCGGCGCTTCTCCCGGAATCGTGGATGGCGGCGCGTACGGTCCGGTACGCGTGCCTCGCCGGGCGGAACGGGCCACGGCTGCCTTCCATGGTACGGGGACGCCGCGCGCTTGGCGCTCCGGGACCGGGTGCACCCCCGCTGACCTGCGGTTTTACTCCCGGGTCCCCGCGCGGGACAGGGTGGAATCAGCCCCTCCGGCGCTTGCGGACACCGCGCGTCAGCGCTCGAAGCCGATGTCCTGGTACCTCGGGCTGGCCAGCCCGAAGGCGCCGGCGTTGACGACCGTCTTCCGGGCCCCCACCAGCTCCGGCCGCTGGTAGAGCGGCAGGGACGCCGCCACCGCCCAGATCCGGGCGTCCGCCCGGCCGATCAGGTCCCGGGCGGCCTCGTCGTCGAGTTCGGTCGACGCCTGGTCGAAGAGCCGGTCGATCTGGTCGGTGCCGACGCGGGTGTAGTTCTGCTCGACGACCAGGGAGCCGTCGGCCGCCGGCTGGGGCTTGGCGAAGACGGGGCGGGCGTCGGTGGCCGGGTAGGGGCCGGTGGGCCAGCCGTAGAGGGCCAGGTCGAAGTCGCCGGAGGCGATGTGGTCCTTGAAGAAGCCGCCGTCGTCGACGGCGACGAGCTCGGTGCGGACGCCGATGGCGTCCAGCTGGCGGGCGATCCGCTCGCCCACGGCCCGGAGCGGCTCGGCGCCGCTGCCCTTGGGCAGAACGAAGCGGAGGACGAGCTTCTTGCCGTCCTTGAAGCGGGCGGGGGCGGCCCCCGCCTTGCCCCCGTTGTCGTACGCGGTGCCGTGGCCTGCCTTGCCGTCCGCGACGGCGCCCGCGTTGCTCTGGTCGTCACCGCCGCCGTCGTCGTCCTCGTCCCCGTCGTCGCCCTTGCCGAGGCCGGGCACGCCGCCGGTGTCGGCGGCCTTCTTCCCGGGGGCGGCGCCGTGGCCCTCCTTCCAGCCCGCGTCGGTGAGCAGGGCCATGGCGGCGTGGGGGTCGACGGAGCCGACGGCGTCGCTGTTGTCCTCGTAGCCCGGCTGCCCGGCCACCAGGAGGTGGCTGCCGAGCGGCTGGGCGGGCAGGCCCAGGGGGTTGAGGACGTACTCGGCGAGGGCCTTGCGGTCGACGGCCCGGGCGATGGCACGGCGGACGCGCTCGTCCGCGAGCGGGCCGGAGGCGGCGTTGAGGGCGAGCTGGGTGTAGGCGGGCTCCAGGGACTTGCGGACGACCAGGCCGCGCAGGGCGGTCACGTCGGCGGCGGCGGGCTTGTTCGCCCCGTCCAGCCGGGAGCCGTCGGGGCGGGCCCGGCCGCCCGGCGCGGAGGGGCTGCCGACGACGGAGGGGTGGCCCGCCGGCGGGGTCACGGGGGAGCGGCTCCCGGTGAGGCCCGGGGAGCGGCCGTCCTTGTCGGACTTGTCCTTCGGGGCCGCGGTGACCTTCATGATGCGTTCGGCGGCGGCCGGGGTGAGCTCGGCGAGGTCGGCCTTGCCGCTCGCGAGGGCCTCCACGCGCTGGTCGCGCGGGACGGCCCGGAGCACCAGCTTCTCCAGCCGGGCCCGGTCGCCCCACCAGCGGGGGTTGCGGGCGAGGGTGAGCGTGCCCTGCTTGTCGTCCCGGGCGGCGACCTGGAAGGGGCCGGCGGCCTGGGGGGCCTCCTTGCGGAGGGAGTCGTTGAAGGCGGTGCCGTTGCCCATGACGGACTTCGGGTAGAGGGGGGTGAAGAGCGCGGGCCAGTCGGCGAGGCTCTTGGCGAAGGTGACCTTGACCTCGCGGTCGTCCGCGCCGCGCTCGACGCGGTCGATGCGGTCGTAGCCGGCGTTGTGGGCCGCCCAGAAGGCGCTGTCCTTGCCGCGCAGGGCCTTCCACTGGGCCTCGAAGTCGGCGGCGGTGATCGGGCCGCCATCGCCCCAGACGGCCTTCGGGTTGAGCTTGTAGACGACGACCTGCCGGGGGCGGCGCTGGGTGACGGCGGCGGAGACCAGGTAGTCCGGGTCCCGCTGCGGGCGGCCCCGCTCGTCGAGGGTGAACAGGGTGGGCAGCACCGCGCCGGCGACCCGCTGGGTCGCCGCGTCCGCGTCGGACTGGAAGGCGTTGTAGGTGCTGGGCAGCCCGTCGACGGCCCAGGTCAGGGTCCCCCGGTCGGCGACCTTGGCACGGGCGGCGGTCGCGATGTCCCGGGGGGCGGGCGGGCCCTCCGCGTCGTCCTCCTCCCCGCCGCCGGAGCAGCCGGCGAGCAGCGGCAGGGGCAGCAACACGGCGGCCGCGAGGAGGACGGCTCCCCGGCGCGGCCGGCGGGCGCGCCGCGTACGGCCGGCCCGGGAGCGGTCGGCGGCAGCGTCGGCACCGGGCCCGGGCGGGGGCGACGGCGGGGACGACAGGGGTGCCACGCGTGCCATGGGTGCTCCCTCCGCCGGACCGGTCCGGGATCGTTCGCGGCCGGCGCGGTGGCGCCGCGCCAGGGCGTCTGCTGCCGCCCACTGAAAGCGACGGCCCGTTCGAAGCCGTGCCGACACGTCGCCGCCCCGGCCGAGGCCACCCACCCGGCCGAACGAAGAGGCGGCCAAAGGGGGTCGGGTGAACGCGTTCCGCCATTGGCGCGATCGCGGCGGCTATCTTCCCCTCAAGGGGTGTGACGCGCGACACTCTCTGTCGCATGACCGGGCGCCACCCGCCATCACCGAAGCGGAAGGCCACATCATGTCCGTCAACGATGACTTGAACGCCATTCAACGCAGCCTCGACGAGCTCGGCCGCTCGGTGGACCGGCTGGAGAGGCAGCTGGGCAAGGGCGGGCTGGAAGTGCGCAGGCTGCGCACCGACTCGGACCATCTCCGCGACGACCTGGCCCTGCTCCGGGAGCGCGCCACGCGGTCCGGGCGGCAGCAGCAGCCGGTCCAGCAGATGGTGACGATCCCCGACGCCCCGTACGACACGTCGCTGTGGACGGACGCGGACGAGGAGGGGCTCGGCTGCCGGGACCGGCGCGCGCCCTAGGGGCCGTCGCGCAGCGGCGAGTCCACCGTCCACTCCTGACCGGAGTCCTCCTTGGCCACTGGTACCGACCCCGAAACCGCCGCCACGGGCCACGCGCCCGCGCGCGGCGTCCACCACTCCACGCGCGCCGCGATCCCGGCCCCCCATCTGCGCGCCGACCGCTGGTGGCTGTCACCCGCCGTCACGGCCGCCGGGCTGCTCGCCTTCGTCGTGTACTCCACCTGGCGGGCCTTCGCCGGCACCGACTACTACGCGGCCCCCTACGTCTCGCCCTTCTACTCCCCCTGTCTCGCCGACAACTGCGTGGAGATGAAGGGCGGCGCCGACTGGGGGCTCGTCGGCTCGTGGTGGGGGCTGTCGCCCGCCCTGCTGGTGCTGATCTTCCCGCTGGGCTTCCGGCTGACCTGCTACTACTACCGCAAGGCGTACTACCGGGGGTTCTGGGCCTCTCCCCCGGCCTGCGCGGTGCCCGAGCCGCACAAGAAGTACAGCGGTGAGACGCGCTTCCCGCTGATCCTCCAGAACGTCCACCGCTACTTCTTCTACTTCGCGGTGCTCGTCGCGGGGATCCTCACCTACGACGCGGTCCTGGGCTTCCGCGACGCGGACGGCGCCTGGGGCCACATGGGGCTCGGCACGCTCGTCCTGCTCGCCAACATCGCGCTGATCTGGGCGTACACGCTGTCCTGCCACTCCTGCCGGCACATCGTCGGCGGCCGGCTGCGCAACTTCTCCAAGCACCCCGTGCGCTACCGCATGTGGGGCTGGGTGAGCGCGCTCAACGCCCGCCACATGCAGCTGGCCTGGGCGTCGCTGGTGAGCGTGGCGGTGGCGGACTTCTACGTCTATCTGCTCGCGAGCGGCGCCTTCAGCGACCCGCGCCTCTTCTGACATCCGTCCGACAGACGCGCGCTTCTTCTGACAAACGAACAAAGGGATCTTCTCTCACATGACTCGGGTGGACCGGCAGTCCTGGGACGTGGTCGTGGTGGGCGCCGGGGGCGCCGGGCTGCGGGCGGCGATCGAGGCGCGCGAGCAGGGGCTGCGCTGCGCGGTGATCTGCAAATCGCTGTTCGGCAAGGCGCACACGGTGATGGCGGAGGGCGGCATCGCCGCCTCCATGGCCAACGTCAACCACAACGACAACTGGCAGGTGCACTTCCGCGACACCATGCGCGGCGGCAAGTTCCTCAACAACTGGCGGATGGCCGAGCTCCACGCCCAGGAGGCCCCCGACCGGGTGTGGGAGCTGGAGACCTGGGGGGCCGTCTTCGACCGCACCCCGGACGGCCGGATCTCCCAGCGGAACTTCGGCGGCCACGAGTACCCGCGGCTGGCACACGTCGGCGACCGTACGGGCCTGGAGCTGATCCGCACCCTCCAGCAGAAGATCGTCTCGCTCCAGCAGGAGGACCGGCGGGAGTACGGGGACTACGAGGCGCGGCTGAAGGTCTTCCAGGAGTGCACGGTCACCCGGGTCCTCAAGGAGGGCGGCAGGGTCTCCGGCGTCTTCGGCTACGAGCGCGAGTCCGGCCGCTTCTTCGTCATCGAGGCGCCGGCGGTGGTGCTGGCGACCGGCGGCATCGGCAAGTCGTTCAAGGTGACCTCGAACTCCTGGGAGTACACGGGCGACGGGCACGCGCTGGCGCTGCTGGCGGGGGCCCGGCTGGTCAACATGGAGTTCGTGCAGTTCCACCCGACGGGCATGGTCTGGCCGCCGTCGGTGAAGGGCATCCTCGTCACCGAGTCGGTGCGCGGCGACGGCGGGGTGCTGCGCAACAGCGACGGCAAACGGTTCATGTTCGACTACGTGCCGGACGTGTTCAAGGAGAAGTACGCCGAGTCCGAGGCCGAGGGCGACCGCTGGTACACCGACCCGGACAACAACCGCCGTCCGCCGGAGCTGCTCCCCCGCGACGAGGTGGCGCGCGCCATCAACGCGGAGGTCAAGGCGGGCCGGGGCTCCCCGCACGGCGGGGTGTTCCTGGACGTGTCGACGCGGATGCCGGCCGAGGCGATCAAACGGAAGCTGCCGTCCATGCACCACCAGTTCAAGGAGCTGGCGGACGTGGACATCACGGCCGAGCCCATGGAGGTCGGCCCGACCTGCCACTACGTCATGGGCGGGGTGGAGGTGGAGCCGGACACCGCCGCCGCCGTGGGCGTGCCGGGCCTCTTCGCGGCGGGCGAGGTCGCGGGCGGGATGCACGGCTCCAACCGGCTCGGCGGCAACTCGCTGTCCGACCTGCTGGTGTTCGGGCGGCGCGCTGGGCTGTACGCGGCGCGGTACGCGGCCGCCTTCGCCACGGAGGCGGCGCCCGTGGTCGCGGACGCCGACGTCGAGCTGGCGGAGGCGGAGGCGCTGCGGCCGTTCGGGGCGGAGGCGCCGGACGGGGCGGCCGAGAACCCGTACACCCTCCACCAGGAGCTCCAGCAGGGGATGAGCGACCTGGTCGGCATCATCCGCCGGTCCGGGGAGATGGAGGAGGCGCTCCACCGGCTGTCCGGGCTGCGGGCGCGGGCCCGGCGGGCCGGGGTGGAGGGCCACCGGCAGTTCAACCCGGGCTGGCACCTGGCGCTGGACCTGCGGAACATGCTGCTGGTCAGCGAGTGCGTGGCGCGGGCGGCGCTGGAGCGCGAGGAGAGCCGGGGCGGCCACACCCGGGACGATCACCCGGGGATGGACCGGCGGTGGCGGCGGATCAATCTGGTCTGCCGGCTGGCCGACGAGTCGGCCGAGCCGGCCGCGGCGGACTCCGCGCTGGGGCTGGTGCGGCTGGAGCGGCAGGAGGCGCAGCCGATCCGGGAGGATCTGCTGGCGCTCTTCGAGAAGGAAGAACTGGCGAAGTACCTGACCGACGAGGAGCTCACGTCATGAGTTATCAGGCCCGCTTCAAGGTGTGGCGGGGCGATGCGGACGGTGGCGGCCTCGCCGACTTCGAGGTGACCGTCAACGAGGGCGAGGTCGTCCTCGACGTCGTCCACCGCCTCCAGGCGACTGCGGCGCCGGACCTCGCGGTGCGCTGGAACTGCAAGGCGGGCAAGTGCGGTTCGTGCAGCGCGGAGATCAACGGCCGGCCCCGGCTGCTGTGCATGACCCGGATGTCGGTCTTCGACCCGGCGGAGACGGTCACGATCACCCCGCTGCGGGCCTTCCCGGTGCTGCGGGACCTGGTCACGGACGTGTCGTACAACTACGCCAAGGCGCGTGAGGTGCCCTCCTTCGTCCCGCCCGCCGAACTGGGGCCCGGGCAGTACCGGATGAAGCAGGAGGACGTGAACCGCGTCCAGGAGTTCCGCAAGTGCATCGAGTGCTTCCTGTGCCAGAACACCTGCCATGTGGTGAGGGACCACGAGGAGAACAAGCAGGCGTTCGCCGGGCCGCGCTTCCTGATGCGCGTCGCCGAGCTGGACATGCACCCGCTGGACGCGGCCGCCGAGGCCGGGGTGGACCGCAGGCGGGGGGCGCGCGAGGAGCACGGGCTGGGGTACTGCAACATCACCAAGTGCTGCACCGAGGTCTGCCCCGAGCACATCAAGATCACGGACAATGCCCTGATCCCGCTGAAGGAGCGGGTCGTCGACCGCTCGTACGATCCGCTGGTGTGGCTGGGGAGCAAGATCCGGCGCCGGAAGGCGTAGCGGGCCATCGCCTCCCCGTCCGCCATCCGGCGTAGCCGGGGTACGTCCGACCGGGCGCACGAGACCCGGCGCGCGATCGGCGGCGTGCGTAACGGCGGAGGCGCCCGCACATGGGCGTGAACACCCTCCGTATAACCTCGCACGCCCCCGGTAGCGGGTCGGCCAATCCGGTCATACGCTCCAAAACGTGACGCGGCTTTCGTGGGGTTACGGGCCGAGGGCGCCGGGCTGGGCCATGATCTGCGCCCTCGTCGCACTGTGCGCCCTCCTGCTGCCGACCGTGCCCGCCTCGCGCGCCGACACCCCGCTCGACCTGGACGCCGCCGGCCGGATCACCGACACGGTCGGCGCGCTGGGCAAACGGCGCACCCAGGTCGAGGCCGCCCTGGACCGGCTGCACACCGACCACCACATCCAGCTCTACGTCACCTACGTCCACGACTTCTCCGGCCGCGCCGCCCACACCTGGGCCGACGCCACGGCCGACCGCAACGGCTTCGGCCCCCACGACATCCTCCTGGCCATCGCCACCCACGGCGGCCAGTACGCCGTCTCGGCCGACAAGCAGTCCGGCTTCCGCAAGGACCAGCTGGAGCTGGTCGCCACCGCCGCCATCGCCCCCGCCCTCCGGGAGCACGACTGGGCCGGGGCCGCCATCGGCGCCGCCGACGGCTACCGGGCCGTGCTCCGGGGCGAGCCGGTGCACGCCCCCCTCATCCTGCCCGGCACCACCGACCCGGGCGGCGACGGCCTCCTCCCCGGCCACCGCGCGGTCTGGGTGCCCATCGCGGGCGGCGCCTTCGTCCTCCTCACCGGCCTGGCCCTGCGCTCCCGGCGGGCCCGCACCGCCGCCCGCCGCCGCCCCGGCGAGGCCCGCGACGGCGGGCGCGGCCGCGAGCGCCCGGCCGTCGCCACGAGCACCGAACCGGGCCTGGCCCGGCTGGCGCAGCCCCTCACCCCGCTGCCCGACCTGGACGCCGAGGCGTCGGCGAACCTCGTCGACACCGACGACGCCGTCCGCACCAGCGCCGAGGAACTCCGCTTCGCCACGGCCCAGCTGGGCCCGGCCGCCACCCGGCCGTTCGCCGAGGCCGTCGCCTACGCCCGCGGCGAGCTGGCCGACGCCTTCCGGCTCCGTCAGCACCTGGACGACGCCCCCTACGAGGAGGAACGGATCCGCCGGCACGCCCTGGACGAGATCTGCTCCCGCTGCACCAGCGCCAACCGGCGCCTCGACGCCGAGTCCGAGGCCTTCGACCGGCTCCGGGACCTCAAGGCCAACGCCGCCGGCATCCTCGACCGCGCCGAGGCCACCGCCCGCGCCCTCGCCCCGCGCCTCGCCGCCGCCGAGGCCGCGCTCGCCGCCCTCGCCCGCTGCCGCGCGCGCAGCGCGCTGGCCCCCGTCGCGGAGCACGTCGCGGAGGCCCGCGACCGGCTCTCCTTCGCCGACACCGCGCTCGCCGAGGCCCGCACGGCCCTCCTGGTCGCCGACCCCGACCACGCCGCGGTCTCCGTGCGCGCCGCCGAGGCCGCCCTCTCCCAGGCCGCCACCCTCACCGCCGCCGTCCTCCGCCACACCCACGCCCTCACCGCCGCCACGACCCGGCTCCACGCCGTCCTCGCCGAGGCCGCCCACCGGCCCGACGCGGCCCCGGCCCTGAAGGCCGCCCGCCGCGCGATGGCCCACGGCCCCTACGACCCCCGCGAGGTGCTGCGCCTCCTCGACGAGGCCATGACCATCGAGGCGCGGGCCGCGCGCACGGTGCTGGCCGCCCGCGCGGAGGTGTCGGCGGCACGCGACTACATCAGCACCCACCGGGGCGCGATCGGCTGCCGGGCGCGCACCCGGCTGACGGAGGCGGAGCGGCACATCGCCCTGTGCGGCGACGACGTGCCGACCGCCGTCGCGAAGGCGACGCGCGCGATGGCCCTCGCGCAGCAGGCGCGGGCGCTGGCGGAGGACGACGTCGTCACGTACGGCACGTCGTACGACGCCGAGTCGACCCCGGAGCCGGCACGGGTGCTGGGCGGGGCGCTGCTCGGGGGAATCATCCTGGCGGGGTTGCTGCCCGCCACGTTCGGCGGCGGGGCGACCAGGGGCCGGCTGGCGGGGTGAGGATGCCCCGGTCCCGCCCTTTCACCGTTTCCTGGGGCAAGCCCCAGCCCCCCGTTCCGCGCTGACGCGCCCCGTAAGGGGCGCGGGGAACTGCGCGACCAGCCACGACGCACCCGCAGTCAAACTCAGTACAGGCTCAGCAACGCCTCCACCGCGTCCGGCGCGGGCGAATCCCCATCGGGGAGCCCCAGCTCGAACCACACGGTCTTGCCGTGGGGGATGCGACGGCTGCCCCAGGCGGCGCTCAGCAAGCCCACCAGCTGCAGCCCCCGCCCCCCCTCGTCCGTATCCCGCGCCCGCCGCCGCCGAGGCTGCACGTGCCCGCTGTCCCAGACCTCGCACACGAGCGTCCGGTCCAGCAGCAGCCGCAGCCGGATCTCGCCCTCGCCGTACCGCAGGGCGTTGGTGACCAGCTCGCTGACCAGCAGCTCCGTGGTGTCGACGAGATCCCCGAGCTCCCAGCCCTCCAGCTGCTCGCGGGCCAGCTCACGGGCCCGGGCGACCGAGCGGGGCTCGGGCGGCAGGGTCCAGTCGCCGACGCAGCCGGGGCTCAGGCCGCGCAGCCGGGCCATCAGCAGGGCGATGTCGTCCTCGCCGTGGTGGGTGTCCAGGGCGCTGAGGACGTGGTCGCAGACGTCCTCCAGGGGCCGCTCGGGGTCGGCGAGGGCCTCGCGGAAGGCGTGGAGGCCCTCGTCGAGGGGATGGTCTCGGGACTCGACGAGGCCGTCGGTGTAGAGGGCGAGCAGCGCCCCGTCCGGGAGCTCGATCTCGGTCTCCTCGAAGGGCTCGCCGCCCACGCCCAGCGGCATGCCGGGCGGCACCTCCAGGAGCATCGCGGGCTCCCCGGCCTCGACGAGGACGGGCGGCAGATGGCCGGCGTTGGCGACCGTGCAGCGCCGGGTGACCGGGTCGTACACGGCGTAGACGCACGTCGCGAGGTAGACCTCGGAGAGGTCGGCGGGGCGTACCGAGCCGCGCACGCCGCGCGAGGCGGACTGCTTGCCGCCGGGGCGGCCGAGGCCGTGGGCGATCTCGTCGAGGGCGGAGAGCACCTCGGCCGGCTCCAGGTCGAGCATGGCCAGGGTGCGGACGGCCGTGCGGAGCTCGCCCATGGCGACGGCGGCCCGCAGGCCGCGGCCCATGACGTCGCCGACGACGAGGGCCGTGCGGTGCCCGGGCAGCTCGATGACGTCGAACCAGTCGCCGCCGACCTCGGTGGCGGCGTTGCCGGGCAGATAGCGGCAGGCGATCTCGACGCCGGCGGCCTCCGGGTCGCCGGGGGGCAGCAGGCTGCGCTGGAGGATCAGGGCGCGCTCGTGCTCACGGCGGTAGAGGCGGGCGTTGTCGATGCAGACGGCCGCGCGGGCGGCGAGCTCGACGGCGAGGGCCGTGTCCCGCTCGCCGAAGGGCTCGCTGCCCTTCGTACGGGAGAACTGGATGATGCCCAGCACCGCGTCCCGGGCGACCATCGGCACGGCGAGGGTGGACTGCACGACGGCGCCGAGCCCGTCGCCGTCCTCGCTCTCACGGCCGGGCACGACCTGGACGTGGGCGGTGCGCAGGGCCTGGGCGCACGGCGAGTGGAAAGGGTAGCGGTGGACCTCTCCGACCTGGACGGGCTTGGCGCCGGTCCCGGCGACCGGCGCCCCGGAGACGGCGCTGGAGTAGGCCACGCGGCGCAGCTCGGCGCTGCCGTCGGCGAGCCCCGGCGGGGCCTCGTCGCCGGCGAGCAGGCCCTGGTAGAGGTCGACGGAGGCGAGGTCGCAGAACTGCGGGACGGCCACGTCGAGGAGTTCGCGGGCGGTCTTCTCCAGGTCGAGGGAGTTGCCGATGCGGGCGCCGGCCTCGTTGAGGAGGGCCAGGTTGCGGCGGACGCCGGCGGCCTCGCGCTCCGCGCGGCGCCGCCCGGTGACGTCGGTGGCGATCGCGGCGACCCCGATGGGGCGGCCGCTGCCGCTGTGCAGCCGGTAGAGCGAGACGGACCAGCGGCGGCGTTCGTTGTGGCCGGGCACGGGGCCGACGAGCTGGATGTCCGCCACCGGTTTGCCGGTGTCGAGGACCTGGCGCAGGGCGGCGGTGAGCCGGTCGGCCTCGGTGCGGGGCAGGAAGTCGTGCGGGGTGCGGCCGCGGTGCCAGGCGGCGGGGCGGCCGAAAGTCTGGGCGAAACTCTCGTTGACGCGCAGCAGGGTCAGGTCCGTGCCGAAGAAGAAGAAGCCGAGCGGAGATTGGCCGAAAACGGCTTCCGAGGCGGCGATGTCCGTCTCTATTCCGCGCAGCGCCCGGACGTCGACGGCGACGCAGAGCGCGGCACGGTCGCCGCGGCCGTTCTCACTGGGCATCACATAGATCTCGGCGAGGCCCTCCTGCGGGTCGTCCCGCTCGCCGCGCTGATAGGGCACCAGGCCCGTCCAGGCCCGGCCGTCGAGCCCGCCCTCGGTGAGGAAGGGCGCGGCGGGGGCCCGCCCGCGCCGGCCGTCCCGGACGGGGGCCAGGACCTCCAGGGGGTCCCGGCCGACGGCCTGCCGGGCCGTTATTCCGAAGAGCTCGGCGGCCCGCTCGCTCCATTGGTCGATCCGGCCGTCCGGGCCGAGGGAGAACGACGCCACGCGGATGTGGTCGTACAGGGAGCCGGGCGGACTGTTCTGCCACATGACCGTGGCGTCCCTGCTCTCTGGCCTGCCCGCCGTACCCGCTGGCTTTTCGCTCACGTGCCCGTCCCCTCCGGCTCTCGTGCTCGCACCGGCATCAGAAGGCCGAGTATCCAGCACAGGGGGCCTTCGGAACACGGACTTCACGATCACAGCACGGTCTCAACCCGCTATGTCTTCCCACCGGGTTACTAACCAGGCAGGGACAGCTCGAACCACACCGTCTTCCCGGTGTTGCCCGGGCGGGTGCCCCAGCGCCGGGAGGCCAGGGCGACGAGCTGGAGTCCGCGGCCGCCCTCGTCGTCCGCGTCGGCGACGCGTTCGCGGGGCGGGTCGGGCAGGGGGTCGGAGACTTCCACCAGAAGGGTGGGCCCCGCGTGGGAGTACATCCGCACCCCGATGGGGCCGCTGGCGTACCGCAGGGAGTTGGTGACGAGCTCGCTGACCAGGAGGACGGTGACGTCGGTGACGGAGTCCAGGCCCCATTCGCGCAGGGTGTCGCGCACGAGCGTGCGGGCGGTGCGGACGGCCGCGGCGTCGGCGGGGAAGCTCCACTCGGCGAAGCCGGGCGTATGTGCCAAGGTCCCCGTGCTGTCGCTCACGCCGACCACTTCCCAGACCGCTGACCGCAGACCTCTGACGTCTTCGACGCCTCTGGCCCTGACCCGTGGCCGCCTCCGGCATGTCCGCCTTTGGGGCCAATAATCAGCACATACCCGGTATAGGGGTCCGGCTATCTTCTTCAGCCGGGTCCAGGGGTGGCGGTTGCCGCATTCGGCGTAGCGCTCACGCGTCCGCCCCGGCGCGCAGCCGGGCCGCGGCCTCGGCGACGGCGGGGCGGTCCTGCTCCAGCCAGTCGACCTCGTCGACGCGCTCGGGGGTGAGCCAGCGCAGCTCGTCGTGGTCCTCCAGGGGGCGGGGCTCGCCCGCCAGCAGCCGGGCCGTCCACACCTGGAGGACGTAGCCGGGCTTCAGGGGCCATTCTCCGGCGATGCGCCCGACCGGCTCGGTCTCCACGCCGAGCTCCTCCCGGAGCTCCCGTACGAGCGCCTCAGGGGCCGTCTCGCCGGGCTCCAGCTTGCCGCCGGGCAGCTCCCAGCGGCCGGCCAGCTCGGGCGGGGCGCTGCGCCGCGCGGCCAGCAGCCGCCCCTGGTGAAACACCGCTCCCGCCACCACCACACGCACCGTCGTCATGGCGGTAAAGCGTAGACGCCGGGTGGTACCGAGATCTCTCGGTACCACCCGGCGTCCGGGAGGCCGTGGGCCCAGGTGACCGTGGGGGCCTAGGTGACCGTGTGGCCGACCCGCTCGACGACGTACAGCCTGCGGCTGCCCTCCGTGTCGAGCCGGTCGGCGACGCGCTCCGCTTCCGTCCTGGTGGCGTAGCGGCCGACCCGGTAGCGGTTGCCGTTCTCGTCCTGGCGGATCACCAGCCAGGGCAGGACCGGCCCGGTGTCAGTCATCGCTCCTGCCCTCCCGTCCCGCGCGCACCGGCGCACGCCCGTCGGTGAATCCTCCGGGGGTTCCCGGAGAAACCGCAGTACGCATATGCCCGAGCCTACGCCCGACCTTTACGCACCGGATACGGGTTTTCACGAAGAGGTACGCATTCGGCCACCCGTGGGGATTACTTGCTCTCGGCGAGCTCCGGCTCCTCGGCGGCCTCGGCCACCTCGGCGGCCAGGATTTCCTTCTCGACCTGCTCAAGCGTGGGGTTGCGCCACGCGCTGCGCACGCCCCACACGTAGAAGGCCAGCGCGATCAGGACAACGACGGCGATGTCGACGCCCTGCGGCAGGTAGCCCTTGCCGCCGAACTCGGTGCCGCCGGCCCAGGAGACCACGGCCATGACGAGCAGGTAGGCCACCATCCAGGAGCCGGCCTTCAGGTGCGGCTTGAGCTCGGCCCACGGCTTGCGCAGCTCGTACCAGGCCCAGATCGGCAGACCGATGGCCATGATGAAGATGACCTTGCCCGTCAGCGGCCAGCGGGCCCAGTACATGACCAGCGAGCCGAAGATCATCGCGATGGGGGCGATGACCGGCATGGCCTTCAGCTTGACCGGGCGCTTCATGTCCGGGGCGATCCGGCGCAGCGACATCACGGCGACGGGGCCGGTGATGTACGAGATGACGGTGGCGACACCGACGATCTCGGCGATCGAGCCCCAGCCGCGGAAGACGGCCAGGAAGATGAAGGAGATCACGAGGTTGAGCAGCAGGGCCGGCTTCGGGACACCGGTCTTGGGGTCGACCTTGCCGAAGACCTTCGGCAGGTGGCCGTTCTCCTGGACGCCGTTGATCATGCGCGAGGTGGTGGCCGCGTAGATCATGCCGGTGCCCGACGGGGAGATGAAGGCGTCTGCGTAGAGCAGCAGCGCGAGCCAGTTCAGGCCCCAGGTGATGGAGAGGTCCGCGAGCGGGGACTTGTAGGCCAGCGTGTTCCAGCCACCGGAGAGGTCCGCGGCCGGGACGGCCATCAGGAAGGCGACCTGCAGCGCGATGTAGATCACCAGGGCGATCAGGATCGAGCCGATGACGGCCTTCGGCAGCGACTTTCCGGGGTTGCGGGCCTCGGCGGCCATGTTCAGCGGCGACTGGAAGCCGTTGAAGGCCCAGACGATGCCCGCGACGGCGACGGCGCTGAAGACGGCGCTCCAGCCGTTGGGGGCGAAGCCGCCGTGGGCGGAGCCGATGTTGCTGGTGTCGAAGTGCGCGAAGACCAGCGCGCCCGCGGTGAGCACCGGGACGACGACCTTGAACACGGTGATCGCGTTGTTCGTCTTGGCGAACAGGGTGATCGCGAACCAGTTCAGGAAGAAGTAGAAGACCACCAGCACGCTCGCGGCGGCGAGACCGGTGCCGGTGAGCTCCTTGCCGTCGAAGAGGTGCTCGGCCCAGCCGAACTTCCACGAGCTCATGTACTGGATCGAGGCGGTGGCCTCACCCGGGATCACGGAGACGATCGCGATCCAGTTGGCCCAGGCGGCCATGTAGCCGGCCAGCGAGCCGTGCGAGAACTGGCCGTACCGCACCATGCCGCCCGCCTTGGGGAACATCGAGCCGAGCTCGGTGTAGGTGAGGGCGATGGTCAGCGCCACGACGGCGCCGATGACCCAGGCGAAGATGGCGGCCGGCCCGGCGAGCACGGCGGCACGCTCGGCACCGAACAGCCAGCCGGAGCCGATGATCGACCCGAGGCCGACGGCGGTCAACGCCGTCGTGCCGAGGGTCCGGCGGTAATTCGAGTGGGAACCCTGTTCGGTGCTCAAACCCCGGATCTCCTTTGCTTTCTACTCCCCCACGGCAGGACACAAACCGCGCCATCGTACGAGCGATTTGGCCGAGTTGGTTCTGCCAAAAGGCCCTGACCTGGGCCTATGTGAGGTTTGC
Source organism: Streptomyces sp. L500 (assembly GCF_054551825.1). Lineage (NCBI taxonomy): Bacteria > Bacillati > Actinomycetota > Actinomycetes > Kitasatosporales > Streptomycetaceae > Streptomyces > Streptomyces sp. L500. Next base: position 104,765 of record NZ_JBTOLC010000017.1, on the reverse strand, counting down.
AACACCGGGAGCCCCCATTTCAAATGGGGGCGAACCGGGACACAGGGCGCAGTTCCTACCGGCCGGTACGGTCCGGGGGGCGGGGTTTTGCGAGTTCGAAAACTTACTTGGGAGTCAGCAGGGAACCGTTTCACGCACCGTTCACGTCTACTTCACCGGCAGGTGGTAGGCGACCCGGTACCGCTCGGCGAGCATCACGACGTCGGCCGTCTCGACGGGACAGCCGCCCGCGAAGTACGTCCGCGAGACGACCACCACACAGTGCCCGGGCACCCCGCCGAGGGCCAGCGTCTCCCCGGCCAGCCCCGGCCGGGCGCTGACCTCCTCGGTGACGTTGTCCACGACAATGTCGATGGCGGCCATCCGCTCCACCACGCCCCGGCCCGCCAGCGGCCCCTCCTCGGGCAGCATCACCGGTGTGCGCCCGGTGACGGCCAGCGGCTCCCAGGAGGCCGAGAGCATGCACGGCTCGCCCGCGGAGCGGAAGAGGTAGTCCGTGCGCATCACCCGGTCGCCGGGGCCGATCCGCAGCCGCCGGGCGATCCGCGGCTCGGCCGCGACCTGCTCGCTGCGGGACTCCCAGGTGCCCTTGACCCGGTCGTCCCCCTGCTCCTGCCGGAACGGCGTGGACTCCCCCGCCGCCCGGTACCCCGTGCGCACCACGGGCCGCGAGACGGGCTGCTCGCGCACGTACGTCCCGGAGCCCGACCGGCCCTCGACCAGGCCCTCGGCCATGAGGACCTTGCGGGCCTCCAGGGCGACGGTGTCGGAGACGCCGTACTGCTCCCGGATGCGCGCCTGGGAGGGGAGCCGGGTATGCGGCGGCAGCTCGCCGGCGACGATTTTCTGCCGTAGATCACCGGCTACTCGAAGGTATGCGGGCTGGTCACCGAAGGCCACGTCCACTCCCAAGGGGTTGACAGTCCGCAACAGCTTGGCAACCGTAGGTTGCGATCCGCAACCTTAACCCAAGGATTCACAGAAAGTAGCGAAGTCCAGCTCAGAAAGGCCGAGTTGAGATCACGGGGCACATGCGGAGGGCACTCACCCGCGGCATTCCCGCAACTATGCGCAAACCCTCCGCCACGTTGCGGGCGGACATACGGCCACTTACCGTGATCTTGCGATGCTCTCGGTCATCACTGCTGGAGGTGCGGTGATCGTGCGGTGATCCCTCGGAGGGCGGCGGCACTCGCCCTCGCGGCCTTCGTGTGGTGGACGGCGCAACCGGCGTGGGCACAAGCCGCCGAAGCGACCGCCTGCCCGGCGATCCGGCAACCCGAGAAGATCGATCTCCGCTACAAGCTCACCTTCGACCAGCACCACATCGACTTCGTCGAGGTGCGACAGCTCACGAGCGTCGACATCCCGGCAGGTCAGTGGCCCCTCGCGAACGACCTGACGCTCAGCGCGGACAGCCCCAAATACCGGAACGCCATGCGCTGCCTCCTTCACGCGAACGCGGCGACGAAGAAGTTCGGCAAGTGGCATCCGGAGTGGCACGACGTCTCCGAGGCGACCAAGCAGCAGGATGTGGTCGCGGTGCGTTACGAGTCATGGAACCTGATCGGAAGCGCCGGTCAGTTCGAGGTGGGCCCGTGGACGGTCGACGCCGAACCGGACAAGGACTGGAAAGTCGCCCTCCACTCGCCGGACGTCCTGAGCGGGGCCTCGCGGAGGACGGTCGAGATCGACCCGGGCGGCCTGGAGATCAGCGACGCCCCCGGGGCGTCGAGCGCGAACGAGGCCCGGCGGGTGTGGACCGCACCGGGCCCGGACACCGCGGCCTCGGTCGCGCGGCCGAAGCAGCTCACGCCCCTCAGCCGTCACGATTCCTTGATCGCGTATCTGGGCGTCACCTCGTGGTGGGTCTTCGGCTCGGCCTTGATCGCCCTGTCGGCATGGCCCTTCCGCAAGAAGAAGAACGGTGACGACGACAGGACCGCTGCCGGAACCCTGGCCGACACGGCCATGCAATGGGCCGGGCTGAGTGCGGCCCTCGCCCTGACATTGGCCCTGCTGCTGCAGCTCTACCCCGCCACAAGCCGTTGGCGCGCCCTCATCGGAATCTCGTCGGGGCTCGCTCTCGTCCTCCTCGCGCAGCCATGGCTTCCCCTGACGGTACGCTCCGACGACAGCGAGAAAAAGGCGACGACGAGACGCGCGGTGTTCGTCACCGCATCCGCGGCCGCGGCGATCGGCCTGCTGGTGATCGTCTCTCCCCGGCTTTTCGGCCTCTCGTCGAAGCTCATACCGACGGCCCCGCCTCCTCCCCTGGCCATCGCCGGATTGGCGCTGCTGGAAGCGTCGATGCTGTGGCTGTGGTTCACCGCGATGGCCGCATGGGGCTGGCGTTTCGCACGGGACGGAAAGCTGGGCGGCTCGCCGACCGAGAACGGCCGGAACGCACCCGGACGCCACCTTCGCCGGGCCACGGCGACCGGAGCGGCACTCGCCGTGATCGCGGCCCTGGTGGTGCTCTGCCATGCGCTGTCCTTCGAAACCAGATGGCGGCGCGCCGACTGGCTGGGGGAAGCGGATGCGCTCTTCGGCAACGACCACGCGGGCGTCCTGGGCCAGCAGCTGGCGGAATTCCCGTCCTTCGGCCCCCTGTGGGCGTACACCCACACGTCCGTGCTGACGGCGATCGCGCTCGTGGCATTGCTCCATCTCAGCTCCTGGGCCGGATCCGGAGCCAAGTCCCTCGGGCCGAAGGGATGGGATCTGCTGTTGGTGGCCGCCATCTTCGCCGTCGTCCTCGCGTTGCGGGTGGCGAAGTTCGCGGGAAGCGCGGCGAATTTGTACGGACTCTGGCTGCCCCTGAACATGCTCGCGCTCTACGCCCTGGTGAAGGCCGGCCGCAGATGGTCGGTGCTGGGTCGAGTGGACCGAAAGGCAAGGAAATGCCTCGCGGCGAACACCGCGGACGCGGCGAAAGGCGAAAGCCGCGTCGCGGCGGAGCTGAGCACCCGTGCGGGGTACCAGCGGCTGATGGGCGACGCCCGCCGCTGCCGTGAACTGCTCCACCGGCTGCATCTCGTCGATCACGGGCACGCGGAGAGCACCAGGAGACGGACTCTGGAGAATCAGCTCAGCGAATTGCACCACTGGCGGCCGGCCGAATGCAGCCGCGACTGCCTGCCGGATCCCGTGTCCGTGGTCGACGTCGCCCTCTGCTGGGGCCCGCGCCGGCGCTGGTGGCGCAACGCCCTCAACGCGGCACGCTGGGCCGCCGTCTTCGGCGTCCTCCCGAGCATGGTCACGGTCTGGTACGAGAACGCCTACGACCCGGACCACTGGGCGCTCACGCTCGACCTGCCGACGGGCGTGCCGGACGTGGTCTGGAGGTTCCTGACCCAGGAGATCTCCTTCGCCGGCGCGGGGCTGGTCCTGGGCGCGTTGTGGCGGGTACTGCCCGGAGAGCGCGGCCCGGTGCGGGCGCTGAGCCTGTTCGTCGCCTGGCTCGTCCCCATCGGCGTGGTCGCCGCCTTCAGCCACGGCATCGACCGCAGGGCCCTGGGCCTGGCCCTGCTGAACATCGTCCTGATGCTCATGGTGCTGCCCCTGACGAGCATGTGGATGGACACCGACACGTTCAGCCGTGAACGGCCCTACTGGACGAAGCGCCTGAACCTCCTGGCGTCGGTCTACCAGGTGCACGGCCTCTCCGGGCAGATCGCCTTCCTGGTCATGCAGATGGCGGCCGCGGTGACGATCTGGCGGCAGATCGCGACGGGGTAGCGAAGGGGACCGCCCTCGTGGTTGTCGCATGACCGCACTGCCCGACTGCATGCGCCCGCCGCGCGCGAGTCGGGCAGGCCGGGGCGCGACTGATCAGGCTCGGGTGACCGGTGCCTGCAGTTCCGTCACCCAGTCGTCGCGGTTCTCGGGGCACTCCAGGTTGATCTCGCGGGGGTATCCGGTCGGCTGGTAGCCGTTGGCGTCGATCCAGCGGGCCAGGGCCTGGGCGGTGGGGAGGACGGTGTCCATCGAACCGCGGTGCACGATGGTCGCCGCCTGGTCGAGGGACGGCAGGTCGAGGACGCGGAAGTCGCCGTCCTGGAGAGGGGCGGAGACCTGGACGGCGGCGTGGACGGTGATCCTGCCGCCGCCCTCCGGGGCGTCCTCGTAGTAGGCGACACCGGGGCCCGTGGGGGCGATACCGGCCGCCTCCAGGAGCCGGAACAGCTCGTCGTAGAGCGGTCCGATGACCGGGCTGATGTCCTCGGGCCCGAAACTCGCGGCGGTCGCGGTCAGCTCCGCCACCCGGACGGAAGGGACGCTCTTGATGACAACGTCGTTCGTGGGCATGTGCCCCTCGCTCTCGATCGCTCGGAGCCTCGCCTCGACCTGGATCAGCCGTGCTCCCGCGGCGGCCATCGCGGTCTCCAGTTCGGCCCGCCGCAGCCGCAGCATGCCGCGCAGTTCCTCGGCGCTGACCTTCTCGTCCACGATGTCCCGGACCTGCTGGAGAGTGAATCCGAGGTCCTTGAGCGCGATGATCCGGTTGAGGCGCGCGAGCTGGGCCGCTGTGTAGTAGCGGTAGCCGCTGGCGGGGTCGACATGAGCCGGACGCAGCAGTCCGGTCGCGTCGTAGTGACGCAGCATCCGGACCGAGACGCGGCCGAGCCGGGCGAAGTCTCCGATGATGAACATGATGTCTCCGAGCTGACCGCCTGACACGGTGTGAGGGTCAAGAAGCTACGTGGCAGCCGGGGGAAAACCCGAAGGGGCCGGACCCGTGAGCGGGTGCGGCCCCTTCCGGTCGGGCGCGTCAGACGTTGAAGCGGAACTCCACCACGTCCCCGTCGACCATCACGTACTCCTTGCCCTCCATGCGGGCCTTGCCGGCGGCGCGGGCCTCGGCGACGGAGCCGGTGGCGACGAGGTCCTCGAAGGAGATGACCTCGGCCTTGATGAAGCCCTTCTGGAAGTCGGTGTGGATGACACCGGCCGCCTCGGGGGCCGTGGCGCCCTTCTTGATGGTCCAGGCGCGGGATTCCTTGGGGCCGGCCGTCAGGTAGGTCTGGAGGCCCAGCGTGGCGAAGCCGACGCGGGCCAGCGTGGCCAGGCCCGGCTCCTCGGCGCCGACGGACTGGAGGAGCTCCATGGCGTCCTCCTCGTCCAGCTCGGCGAGGTCGGCCTCCAGCTTGGCGTTGAGGAAGATGGCCTCGGCCGGGGCGACCAGGGCGCGCTGCGCGTCCTTGAAGGCGTCGTCGGTCAGCTCGTCCTCGTCGACGTTGAAGACGTAGAGGAACGGCTTCGCGGTCAGCAGGTGGAGGTCGTGGAGGAGCTCGGCCTTCTCGGAGCCCTGGACGATGCCGGCGGAGAAGAGCGTCTCGCCCTTCTCCAGGAGCTCCTTGGCCGCCTCGACCGCCGCGACCTTCGGGGCCACGTCCTTCTTGATCCGCATTTCCTTCTGCAGACGCGGCAGGACCTTCTCGATGGTCTGCAGGTCGGCGAGGATCAGCTCGGTGTTGATGGTCTCGATGTCGTCCTTCGGCGAGACCTTGCCGTCGACGTGGACGACGTTCTCGTCCTTGAAGGCGCGGATGACCTGGCAGATCGCGTCCGACTCACGGATGTTCGCCAGGAACTTGTTGCCCAGGCCCTCGCCCTCCGAGGCGCCGCGCACGATGCCGGCGATGTCGACGAAGTCGACGGTGGCGGGCAGGATCCGCTGCGAGCCGAAGATCTCCGCGAGCTTGGTCAGCCGGGCGTCCGGGACGCCGACGACGCCCACGTTGGGCTCGATGGTGGCGAACGGGTAGTTGGCCGCCAGCACGTCGTTCTTGGTCAGGGCGTTGAACAGGGTCGACTTGCCGACATTCGGCAGACCGACGATTCCGATCGTGAGCGACACGTGGCGACTTCCCGTTGTTCCCGTAGTAGCGAGGGTTCCGCGCCCCGTGACGCGCCCGGTCATCCAGTCTACGGGTCCGCGTCGCCGACCGGCCCCGGACGGAGGATTATCCGAACGCATGCCCAAGGTGGCGCAAACGGCGTGTCCAACGTGGGATTCCCCCGGCCCGCCTGCCTAGTTTGGTCGCGTGGAGCAACCGAGCACGCGCATCCCCCAGGGCAAGGTCCGCCGCGGCTCCCCCGTGCCCCGGCCCGCCGCGCCCCCCGGCCAGCGGCGGGGCGCCACCGCCCGGGGGCCCGCCACCGGGCGCTCCCCCTCCGCGCTGGACCGCCTGCCGGCCGCCCGGCTGACCGGGCTCGGCAGCGGGCTGCTCACGGCGCTGGGCATGCTCACGATCGGCGGCCTGGACGCGCTGGTGGGCGGCTCGCCCCGGATCTACGGCGTGTTCTTCCTGCTCGGCAGCGCGGCCTGCGCCCTGTGGGTGCGCCCGGCGGAGCTGATGACCGCGCCCGTCAGCGTGCCCATCGCCTTCGCGGTGGGGGCGCTGCCCCTGAGCGACGGCACGGGCGGCCTCGGCGGCCGGGTGATGAGCCTGGTGACCCTGCTGTCGCTGAACGCCGGCTGGCTCTACGCGGGCACCCTGCTGGCCACGCTGATCGCGCTCGTCCGCCGGGTCTTTCTCGTCAGGCTGCGGCGGCGGGAACGACTCCGGCAGCGGCAGCGGCCATCGCGGCCCCCACGATCCCCGCGCTGTTCTCCAGCCGAGCGGGGACGACCTCGGCGCTGACGCCCTCCAGCAGCGGCAGGAACTTCTCCGCCTTGCGGCTGACCCCGCCGCCGATCACGAACAGCTCGGGCGAGAAGAGCATCTCCACATGGGCGAGGTAGCGGCTGACCCGCTTGGCCCAGCGGCTCCAGTTGAGGCCCTCGTCCTCCTTGACCCGCGTGGACGCCCGCGTCTCGGCGTCGTGCCCGTGCAGCTCCAGATGCCCGAGCTCGGTGTTGGGCACCAGGCTGCCCCCGGTGAAGACCGCGCTGCCGATGCCCGTGCCGAAGGTCAGCACGATCACCGTGCCCGTGCGCCCCCGGCCCGCGCCGTGGGACATCTCCGCGAGCCCGGCGGCGTCGGCGTCGTTGAGGACGGTCACGGGCGCGCCGACGCGCTCGCCGAGCAGCCCGGCGGCGTCCTGGCCGAGCCAGCTCTTGTCGACGTTGGCGGCCGTCCGGGTCGTCCCGCCGACCACCACGCCGGGGAACGTCACGCCGACCGGCCCGACCGGCAGCCCGAAGTGCCGGACCACCTGCCGGACGCAGTCGGCGACGGCGTCCGGCGTGGACGGATGCGGCGTGAGCACCTTGAAGCGCTCTTCCGAGAGCTCACCGCGCGCCAGGTCCACCGGTGCGCCCTTGATGCCCGATCCGCCGATGTCCACGCCGAATACGTCCATGCCCAGCAGCGTAGGCGCGGACGGGGTGGTTCACCCCTCGACGGCGGCCCGGGCCTCGGCCCGCAGGTCGCGGCGGAGCTCCTTGGGGAGGGAGAAGGTGATGGACTCCTCGGCGGCCTTCACCGTCTCGACGTCCTCGAAACCACGCTGGGCGAGCCACTCCAGCACGCCCTCGACGAGGATCTCCGGCACGGAGGCACCGGAGGTGACACCGACCGTGCTCACACCCTCCAGCCAGGTCTCGTCGATCTCCTCGGCGTAATCCACCAGGTGCGCGTCCCGCGCGCCGGCGCCGAGCGCCACCTCGACGAGCCGCACGGAGTTCGAGGAGTTCTTCGACCCCACGACGATCACCAGGTCCGCCTCGGCGCCCATCTGCTTGACGGCCGTCTGGCGGTTCTGCGTGGCGTAGCAGATGTCGTCGCTGGGCGGCGACAGCAGGTTCGGGAACCGGCCCTTCAGGGCGTCCACCGTCTCCATGGTCTCGTCGACCGAGAGCGTGGTCTGCGACAGCCACACGACCTTGTCCGGGTCGCGCACCTCGACCTTGGCCACGTCCTCCGGGCCGTCGACCAGCGTGATGTGGTCGGGCGCCTCGCCGCTGGTCCCGATGACCTCCTCGTGGCCCTCGTGGCCGATCAGGAGGATGTCGTAGTCCTCCTTGGCGAAGCGGACGGCCTCCTTGTGGACCTTGGTCACCAGGGGGCACGTCGCGTCGATGGTGGCGAGCTTGCCGCGCTCGGCCTCCTCGTGCACCACGGGGGCGACACCGTGGGCGGAGAAGATGACGATGTTGCCCTCGGGCACCTCCTCCGTCTCGTCGACGAAGATCGCGCCCTTCTTCTCCAGGGTCTTCACCACGTACTTGTTGTGGACGATCTCGTGCCGCACGTAGACGGGGGCGCCGTACTGCTCGAGCGCCTTCTCGACGGCGATCACGGCACGGTCCACGCCCGCGCAGTAGCCACGGGGGGCGGCGAGCAGAACCTTGCGGGCGGGGGAAGCTGTCATGCGGTCCATCGTAAGGGCCCGCCCCCACCGGCGTGGCCCGGCCACCGCCCGGTCGGGGCGCCCGAATACTGACCCCATGGCCACCCCTCCCCCCTTCGCCGACGAGGGCACGCTCCATCGCGCCCTCGGCTTCCGCGACCTCGTGGTCTACGGCCTGCTGTTCATCGCCCCCATGGCACCGGTGGGCGTCTTCGGCACGCTGTCGGCGAAGTCGCACGGGGCGGTCGCGCTGGTCTACGTCATGGCGACGGTCGCGATGGCCTTCACGGCCCACTCCTACGCCCGCATGGTGCGCGTCGCCCCGCAGGCGGGCTCGGTCTACACCTACGCGCGCGTGGGCCTCGGCGAGGGCCCGGGGTTCATCGCGGGCTGGATGGCGATGCTGGACTACCTGCTGATCCCGGCGGTCGCCTACCTCTTCTCGGGCATCGCGATGCACGCGCTGGTGCCGTCCGTCCCGTCATGGCTCTGGACGGCGGCGGCGGTGGCCGTGACGACGGCCCTGAACCTGTGGGGGGTGCGGGCGGCGGCAGCGGTGGGGTTCGTCGTCCTCGCGGTGGAGCTGGCGGTGCTGGCGGTCTTCGTGGTCACGGCGGTTCTCGCCCTGGCGCAGGACGGGCCGCGCCGGGGCTGGCTGACGCCCTTCACGGGCGAGGGGGACTTCGACGCGGGGGCGGTCCTGTCGGCGGTATCGGTGGCGGTCCTGTCCTACCTGGGCTTCGACGCGATCGCGGCCTTCGCGGAGGAGTCGGCGGGCGGCTCGCCGAAGGTGGCGCGGGCGCTCGTCACGTGCCTGGCCGTGGCCGGGACCCTCTTCGTCCTCCAGGGCTATCTGGCGGCCCTGCTCGCCCCCATGTCCCCGGCCGAGCTGGCGGCGCGGCCGGCGGGCCAGGGCGCGGCGTTCTACGCCACGGTCGACGCGGCGACGGGCCTGTGGCTGCACCACCTGGTGGCGGCGAGCAAGGCGCTCGGCGCGGCCTTCGCCGCGCTGGCGGGCCAGGCGGCGGCGGGGCGCCTCCTCTTCGCGATGGCCCGCGACCGCCGTCTGCCCGGCCGCCTGGCGAAGGTCGACCGCGCCTCGGGCGTCCCCCGGCTCGCCGTCCTGGGCGCGGCGGCGGTCACGCTGCTCGCGGCGGTGTGGGCGGCCCAGCGGCCCGACGGGCTGGACCGGCTGGTGTCGGTGGTGGACGTGGGGGCGCTCACCGCGTTCGGGTTGCTGCACGTTTCCGTCGTGGGGTGGTGCGCGCGACAAGGCGCGGAGCGCCTGCTGTCCCGGCACGTGGTGGTGCCGCTGCTGGGGCTGGCCGTCGTGACCGCGGTGATCGCCACGGCGGCGACGGCCGCCCAGCTGGTGGGAGCGGTCTGGCTGGGCGCCGGCCTGCTCGTCCTGGCCGGCCAGGCGGCGCGGCGCCGCGGGGTGCCTGCCGGCTGATTTCCGGGTGCCCCCCAGTAGGGGTGCCCGCGCCTGGCGGCGCGGGTTCTACCCCACCCACCCGCCCGCCCGATCGCCCGGAACCGGATCGCTCAGCCAGGGGGCTGGGGTGACGTGAGGGGGCGGGGTGGGGTGGACGGGCCCTGGTAGGGGCGTGAAGAGCTCTTCGCCGCTGGAGCCAAGTGCGGGGCACCCCGTACCGAAGTGGCAGGGGCCGCGAAGAGCTCAGCCCCGTAAGGGCCCGTCCGCCCCACCCCGCCCCCGACCCACCAACCACCTGTCACCCACCCCCGCTACGCTCAACCGCATGGCCGCCCAAACGTCCCCCGACGCCCCCCTCCCCGTCGGGGAGGTGTCCCGCCTCATCGGCGGGTGGATCGACCGGCTCGGCGCCGTCTGGGTCGAAGGACAGATCACCCAGCTCTCCCGCCGCCCCGGCGCCGGCGTCGTGTTCCTCACCCTCCGCGACCCCTCCCACGACATCTCCCTCTCCGTCACCTGCTACCGCGCCGTCTTCGACCGCGTCGCCGACGTCGTCTCCGAGGGCGCCCGCGTCGTCGTCCACGCCAAACCCGAGTGGTACGCCCCCCGCGGCCAGCTCTCCCTCCGCGCCGCCGAGATCCGCCCGGTGGGCGTCGGCGAACTGCTGGCCCGCCTCGAACAGCTCAAGAAGTCCCTCGCCGCCGAGGGTCTCTTCGCCGCCGAACGCAAGCGCGCACTCCCCTTCCTCCCGCAGCTCATCGGCCTCGTCTGCGGCCGCGCCTCCGCCGCCGAGCGCGACGTGCTGGAGAACGCCCGCCACCGCTGGCCGGCCGTCCGCTTCGAGGTGCGCAACGTCCCCGTGCAGGGCGTCCACGCCGTGCCGGGCGTCATCGAGGCCGTCCAGGAGCTGGACGCCCACCCGGACGTGGACGTGATCGTCGTGGCCCGCGGCGGCGGCAGCGTCGAGGACCTCCTGCCCTTCTCGGACGAACAACTCGTCCGCACCGTGGCCGCCTGCCGCACCCCCGTCGTGTCGGCGATCGGCCACGAGCCTGACACCCCGCTCCTCGACCTGGTGGCCGACCTGCGCGCGTCGACGCCCACGGACGCGGCGAAGCGGGTCGTCCCGGACGTGGGCGAGGAGCTCACCCGCGTCCGCCACCTCCGCGACCGCGCGCTGCGCTGCGTCGAGTCGCTGCTGGACCGCGAGGAGCGGGGCCTGGCGGCCGCGCGGGCGCGCCCCTGCATGGAGCGCCCGCACCGCATGGTGGACGAGCGCGCGGAGCAGATCGACGCGCTGGCCGCGCGCGGCCGCCGCACGCTGGGCCACCTGCTGGACCGCGCGGCGTCCGAGCTGACGCACACCCACGCGCGCGTGGTGGCCCTGTCCCCGGCGGCGACGCTGCGCCGCGGCTACGCGGTGCTGCAGCACGAGGACGGCCGGGTCGTGCGCGCGGCGACGGAGGTCGGCCCGGAGGAGGAGCTCCGCGCCCGGGTAGCGGAGGGCGAGTTCGCGGTACGGGCCGTGGAGCCGGCGCCCGACGCGACGGACGAGCCGGCGCCCGCTGTCACACCCCCCGCCTAGGCTGTGGGCCATGGCGACGACAACGGACGCGGGTACGACGGACGACGCGCTGGGCTACGAGCAGGCGCGGGACGAGCTGATCGACGTGGTGCGCCGGCTGGAGGCGGGCGGCACGACGCTGGAGGAGTCGCTGGCCCTGTGGGAGCGGGGCGAGGCGCTGGCGAAGGTGTGCCGCCGCTGGCTGGAGGGCGCGCGGGCGCGCCTGGACGCGGCCCTGGCGGAGGAAGAGGCGGAAGAGTCGGCGGACGCCACGAGCTGACCGGCTCCCCGGAACAACACCTTCTCGATCCTGTGAGCCGGGTCTCACACACCCCCGATTTAGTTGAACCTTCACCCATCTAGTTGTAGATTCAACTTCATCGGCCGGGCGACCCCGCCCACCGGTAAGCCGCAAGGCGCACACGCAAGCCGCACTCCCCCGAGAAGGTGCACCCCCATGACTCTCGCCCTCGACGCCGCCGCCCAGGACCTGCTCTTCCGCGAGGCCCACACGGCCAACACCTTCACCGACGAGCCCGTCACGGACGAGCAGATCCAGGCCGTCTACGACCTGATCAAGCTCGCCCCCACCGCGTTCAACCAGTCGCCGCTGCGCGTCGTGCTGGTCCGCTCGGAGGAGGCCCGCGCCCGCCTCGTGCCGCTGATGGCCGAGGGCAACCAGCCCAAGACGGCCGCCGCCCCGCTGGTCGCGATCCTCGCCGCGGACAACGAGTTCCACGAGGAGCTGCCCACGCTGTTCCCGCACTTCCCGCAGGCCAAGGACGTGTTCTTCAGCGAGCGCCCGGTCCGCGAGCAGGCCGCCGCGATGAACGCCACCCTGCAGGCCGCCTACTTCATCCTCGGCCTCCGCGCCGCCGGCCTGGCCGCCGGCCCGATGACCGGCTTCGACTTCGCGGCCGTGCAGAAGGAGTTCCTGGACGGCGACCACAGCCCGCTGATGATCATCAACATCGGCAAGCCGGGCGAGGGCGCCTTCCACCCGCGCTCGCCGCGCCTGTCCTTCGAGCAGGCCGTCACCACGGTCTGACGTCGAACACCGGACGACGAACGACGAACGACGAACGACGAACGCGAAAGCCGTGGCCCGAAGGCCACGGCTTTCGCGTTCGTCCGCCTACCCCTTCGCGGGAGCCTTCAGCGCCGCCGCCATCTCCTTCAGCCGCTCCGCGCCCGCCGTCCCCGTGACGACGGTCGTCACACCGGACTCCCGGCGCACGAGCGCGTCGTACTTCGGCCCCTCGTAGCGCTGCCAGACGCTGTCGCCGATCTTCTCCGTGGCGTGGGTCTTCTCCGCGCGCTGGCTCACGTTCTCGATGAACGGGCCGGCCGGGGCGTCGCTCTGCTCGACCGCCACGTACTGCCGCTGCGGGTCGAGGAAGCCCAGGTGCCAGGCCGAGCCCTCCTTGTCGCCCGGCTTGTACGACACGGACGTCGCGCGCCAGCCGTCGCCGAGACCCTCGGGGGCGGCCACCGCGTAGGGCGCCGCGCGCCGGGCGGTGTCCAGCTCCACGCGGTAGTTCACCGTCCTGACGGGGTCCTTCTTCTCGTCATGGGGAATGAAGAGATAGCTGAATCCCGCTACGGGAACCACGACCGCCATCGAGAGCAGCATGTTCCGAATCGTCTGCGTCTTGCCGTTCCTACCTGCCACGCCCCCATCGTCCCCCATGCCGTGATCGATCTTGACGGCGACCTGCCCGCACCCCCTGGCCCACCCCCGACCCCATGCCCTTGACGCCGCTCATGCGTGGGGCCCTCTGCTCAATCTGGCAGTCAGCAGATAAAGTCATCATCACCCTCACCCTCCTGACCCAATCGGGGTAAGGAGGGGCCCTACGGCCGCCGCCGTACAGAAAGGTGCGCATCCGATGTCCGATCACCATCTGCCGTCCCAGCTCGAGGTCAGCCCGGAAGCCCCGGACCGCAACCTCGCGCTGGAGCTCGTCCGGGTCACCGAGGCGGGTGCCATGGCTTCGGGCCGCTGGGTGGGCCGCGGTGACAAGAACGGCGCGGACGGCGCGGCCGTGCGCGCCATGCGCTCGCTGATCCACACCGTCTCCATGAACGGTGTCGTCGTCATCGGCGAGGGCGAGAAGGACAACGCCCCGATGCTCTACAACGGCGAGCGCGTGGGCGACGGGACCGGCGCCGAGTGCGACGTCGCCGTGGACCCCGTGGACGGCACCACCCTCACCGCCAAGGGCATGGCCAACGCCGTCTCCGTGATGGCCGTCGCCGAGCGCGGCACCATGTTCGACCCGTCCGCGGTCTTCTACATGGACAAGCTGGTGACCGGTCCCGAGGCCGCCGACTTCGTCGACATCGACGCCCCGGTCGCCGTGAACATCCGCCGGATCGCCAAGGCGAAGCGCTCCGCCGTCGAGGACGTCACCGTCGTCGTCCTGGACCGCCCCCGGCACGAGGGCCTGGTCAGCGAGATCCGCGAGGCGGGCGCCCGGATCAAGTTCATCTCCGACGGTGACGTCGCCGGCGCGATCATGGCCGCGCGCGAGAACACCGGCATCGACCTGCTGCTCGGCGTCGGTGGTACGCCGGAGGGCATCATCGCGGCCTGCGCGATGAAGTGCCTCGGCGGCACCATCCAGGCCAAGCTGTGGCCGAAGGACGACGAGGAGCGCGAGCGCGCCCTGGCCGCCGGCCACGACCTGGACCGCGTCCTCCACACCGACGACCTGGTCAGCGGTGAGAACGTGTTCTTCGTCGCCACCGGCATCACCGACGGCGAGCTGCTGCGCGGCGTCCGCTACCGCGCCGAGACGGCGACGACGCAGTCGCTGGTCATGCGCTCCAAGTCGGGCACGATCCGCCTGATCGACTCCGAGCACCGGCTCTCGAAGCTGCGCGCCTACAGCTCGGTCGACTTCGAGCGCCCCAGCTGATCGTCCCGTCGTCCTGACCGGGCACACCACGGGCCGGGCCCCGCCGTCAGTCGGCGGGGCCCGGCCCGTTGGCGTGAAAAAAGGCGCGGGCTACCCCGCCGCCGCGATACGCGTGGCGCGCTGCAGCTCGGCCTCGCGGCGCCGGCGGCGGGCCAGCACCACGCGGCGCTCGGCTGCGGTGAGACCGCCCCACACCCCATAGGGCTCCGGCTGGAGCAGCGCGTGCTCCCGGCACTCCACCATGACCGGGCAACGGGCGCATACGCGTTTGGCGGCCTCTTCACGGGAAAGGCGGGCCGCCGTGGGCTCCTTTGATGGTGCGAAGAAAAGCCCGGCTTCATCCCGGCGGCACACCGCCTCCGAATGCCAGGGGCCGGCCTGTTCCCTGGCGGAAATCCGCTGGGCCGGAACGGCGGCTTCCTGCAGGGGCTGATGCGGTAGCAGCACGGTCTACTCCTGACGACGGCTTTGCTTGGCCGATTGAGTCACCTTTGCCCGTCTCGACGCGCACGGCCATTCGCACCCGCAGCCGTACGAGAGACGATGCACCAAGCTTTACCCGCTGTGCGCGAGCTTATTCACACCGTTGCCATGACCGGAATGACGTACGGACGCCGCCGGACTCGGCGGAGCGCCCGTACCGGAGGTCACCCCGAGGTCATCCCGGGGACTTCCGGAGGTTCTTCAGCCGCTTTCCGCGCTTGGTCTTCGCCTCCACACTGCCGAAGACCGCCGTGCCCCTGACCACGACGATCGGGGCGTCCGGATCCGGGGACTCCGACGTCCGCACGTCGAAGGTGCCGAAGACACCGGCGCCGGCACCGTGCACGGACACGTTCTCCGGCACCTTGATCTCGACACTGCCGAAGACGCAGTTGACGTTGACGACGATCTCCCGCTGCTCGAAGACCGCCTCCGTCAGATCGATGTCCACCCCGCCGAACAGCGCGAAGACATTGGTGCGCGGCCGGGGGCGCCAGCGCCCCTTGCGGGTCGCGCCGGCGAAGACGGCGACCAGGCTCTCCGCCTCGCTCACGGCGGGGCGCACGGAGGCGTCGTACGGGCGCGCGGGAGCCGGGGCCGCGGCGTGCCGCGCGCCGACGGGCAGATCGCGCACCAGCGGCTCCAGCTCGCCGACCGTCTTCGCCTCGTACGCCGCGCCGACCCGCTCCGCGTGCTCCTCGGCCGTGAGCCGGCCCTCGGCCAGCGCCTCACGGAGGATCTCGGCGATCCGGTCACGGTCGGCGTCGGAGGCGCGCAACGCGACGGGCGCCGCGGCCTCGGGGCTCTTGCTCAGCGACACCCGGTTCTCGGGGGAAGACTCGTCCACGGACAGCAGCGTAAGCCAGACGCGATAGATCGCGACAGTGGGCGGCGCGACGAACTGAGCCTTACCTCACAAACTCACCACGTCGTCCGCCCCCTACCCTGAGAATTGCGCTGTCGACGACGCCAGCCACCGTTTTCCGCAGAGTGAGTGAGGAATCTCCGCGATGTCTGCCGGCCCCGAGTTCGCCTACACCGACCTCCTGCCCCTGGGCGAGGACAACACGCCGTACCGTCTGGTCACCGCCGAGGGCGTATCGACCTTCGAGGCCGACGGCCGTACGTTCCTGAAGGTCGAGCCGGAGGCGCTGCGCAAGCTCGCCGCCGAGGCCATGCACGACATCTCGCACTACCTGCGCCCGGCCCACCTGGCCCAGCTGCGCAAGATCCTGGACGACCCCGAGGCCTCGCCCAACGACCGCTTCGTCGCCCTGGACCTGCTGAAGAACGCGAACATCGCGGCCGCCGGCGTGCTCCCGATGTGCCAGGACACCGGCACCGCGATCGTCATGGGCAAGCGCGGCCAGAACGTCCTCACCAAGGGCCGTGACGAGGAGGCCCTCTCGCGCGGCATCTTCGACGCCTACACCAAGCTCAATCTGCGCTATTCGCAGATGGCCCCGGTGACGATGTGGGACGAGAAGAACACCGGCTCCAACCTGCCCGCGCAGATCGAGGTCTACGCGACCGACGGCGGCGCCTACAAGTTCCTCTTCATGGCCAAGGGCGGCGGCTCGGCCAACAAGTCCTTCCTCTTCCAGGAGACGAAGGCCGTGCTCAACGAGGCGAGCATGATGAAGTTCCTGGAGGAGAAGATCCGCTCGCTCGGCACGGCCGCCTGCCCGCCGTACCACCTGGCGATCGTCGTCGGCGGCACGTCCGCCGAGTACGCGCTGAAGACCGCGAAGTACGCCTCCGCGCACTACCTCGACGAGCTGCCGGAGGAGGGCTCCCCGCTGGGCCACGGCTTCCGTGACAAGGAGCTGGAGGAGAAGGTCTTCGAGCTGACGCAGAAGATCGGCATCGGCGCCCAGTTCGGCGGCAAGTACTTCTGCCACGACGTCCGCGTCGTCCGCCTCCCGCGCCACGGCGCGTCCTGCCCGGTGGCCATCGCGGTCTCCTGCTCCGCCGACCGCCAGGCCGTCGCGAAGATCACCGCCGAGGGCGTCTTCCTGGAGCAGCTGGAGACGGACCCGGCGCGCTTCCTGCCCGAGACCACGGACGAGCACCTGGACGCGGACGGCGACGTCGTCAAGGTCGACCTCAACCGCCCGATGGACGAGATCCTCGCCGAGCTCACCAAGTACCCGGTGAAGACCCGTCTGTCGCTGACCGGCCCGCTGGTCGTCGCGCGTGACATCGCCCACGCGAAGATCAAGGAGCGGCTGGACGCGGGCGAGGAGATGCCGCAGTACCTCAAGGACCACCCGGTCTACTACGCCGGCCCCGCCAAGACCCCCGAGGGCTACGCCTCGGGCTCCTTCGGCCCGACCACGGCCGGCCGCATGGACTCCTACGTCGAGCAGTTCCAGGCGGCGGGCGGCTCCATGGTCATGCTCGCCAAGGGCAACCGCAGCAAGCAGGTCACGGACGCGTGCGGCACCCACGGCGGCTTCTACCTCGGCTCGATCGGCGGCCCGGCGGCGCGGCTGGCGCAGGACTGCATCAAGAAGGTCGAGGTCGTCGAGTACGAGGAGCTCGGCATGGAGGCAGTCTGGAAGATCGAGGTCGAGGACTTCCCGGCGTTCATCGTCGTCGACGACAAGGGCAACGACTTCTTCGTCGACCCGGCGCCGGCCCCGACGTTCACCTCGATCCCCGTGCGGGGGTAGTCGCACCCTGCGGCGGGCGTTTCCTCAGGGGGCTGCCGCCCCCTGAGGACCCCCGTCAGGGGCTACGCGAAGCGCTGTGACGGCGACCCGTCACACTTCTGAAGCCGGACCGGCTCCTTGGCCCCTGCCAGGCTCAGGCACAGGTCCTGCGCGGCCGCGGGCCGGAACGTCCCGCCGGACAGGCTGAACCGCTGGTTCGCCCCACCGTGGCAATCCCACAGCACGACCGCCGCCCCGGCGGCATACGTGCCGCCCGGCACGTCCACGCACCGGTCGTGCGTCAGCGCCGTGTGCAGCGAGCCGCGCTGCCCGTCGAACCACCACTGCTGGTTCCGGGCCCCGGAGCAGTCCCAGCCGCCGACCTCGGTCCCGTTGGCGGAACCCGCCCCGTAGGCGTCCACGCACGTCCCCGTGGCCGCGCTCCTCAGCGGCCGGAACGCGTCGTCCCACGCGCCCTCGTGCAGCACCGGCGACCCCGTGCTCGCCGGGTCCGCGCAGCTCGCCTCGCGCAGGCCCGAGCGGTAGAGCTGGGTGAGGCAGGACGCGAAGGCCGCGTGGCCGCGCACGTTGGGGTGGAAGGACTGCCGCACGGAGTTCTCGTTCGGCGGGAAGGGGTTCGTCACGTCGACGTACAGCCCCCGGGCCCAGGTGTTCTCCATGCACACCTCGTGCCCGTGGAAGAGCCGCGAGTTGTCGAGGTAGGTCGCGCCCGTCTCCCGCGCGGCCTTCCTCATGCCCCGCTCGAACGCGGGCACCGCCGTGTTCCGTCCCCACGCGGAGTCCGAGGTGTAGCCGACGCAGCCGCCGGGGAGCTTGCCGGGGTAGTCGGGGTTGTCCTCGATGTCGGGGCCGATGGGGCTCGGGTAGCCCATGACGACGAGCTTGTAGTCGCCGTCCGCGTAGCCCGCGTCCGTCATGACCTTGCGCAGGTCGCGGACGGTCGCCTCGACCTTGGGCACCAGGCCGTCGACGCGCGCCTGCCAGCCGGGCGCGTACTTGGGCTCGCACGGCCCCTGGAGGGTCAGGTAGCGGGTGACGCAGTCGGTGATGACCGGACCGAACTGGAGGTCGTCGTTGGCGCCGGCGACGAGCAGCACCAGCTTCACGCGCGTGTTGCGGGCCTTGACCGCGAGCGCGTCGCTCTGCACGAGCTCGTCCGCGTACTGCCTGCCGCCGCCGATGCGGATGTTGCCGGTGGCCGCGCCGGAGCAGGCGACGTTGTAGGTGACGTCCGCGGGGATGCCGGTGCGGTGGATGGCGGAGTCGGGCGAGCGGTGGCACCAGTTGTCCGGGCCGTTCGTGCCGGGCTCGTACGTGCCGACGCCCTCGCCGGAGATCTCGCTGTCGCCGAGGGAGAGCAGCGAGGACTTGCGCTGTGCGAGGGGGCGCTCGGCGGCGTCGCCGTAGAGCTTGACCGCCTCGGCGGCGCGGATCCTCTCCAGTTCGGGCGACAGGGGGGTGGACGCGGCCGCGCCGCGCGACCGGTCGGCCGCCGGGGCCGCGGTGGCGGACGTGACGGACAGCCCGCCGAGCGCCGCCGCGAAGGCGGCGAGCGCGGCGAGGGAACAGCGCAGGGTGGGTCTGCGTGTCCGGGTCATGGAGCCTCCCCGAGTTCTGTTGTTACTCGCGGTATTTAGTAGCCGCGAGCGACTTTTGGGAACACGGGGATCAGGACAAACGCTGTGACCGGCAGGAGGTAAGCGATGATGACCGACAGTGGGACGCCCGACAGCGGGACGACCGGCAGCGCGCGGTACCGGATCGAGCACGACTCCATGGGCGAGGTGAGAGTCCCGGCGGACGCCAAGTGGCGGGCCCAGACCCAGCGCGCCGTGGAGAACTTCCCCATCAGCGGGCAGCGCCTGGAACGCGCGCACATCGAGGCGCTGGGCCGGATCAAGGCCGCGGCGGCCAAGGTCAACGCCGAGCTGGGCGTGATCGACGAGGACGTGGCGGCGGCGGTCGTGGCGGCGGCCGGCGAGGTCGCCGAAGGCCGCTGGGACGACCACTTCCCCGTCGACGTCTTCCAGACCGGCTCCGGCACGTCCTCGAACATGAACGCCAACGAGGTCATCGCCACCCTCGCCACGGAGCGCCTGGGCCGCCCCGTCCACCCCAACGACCACGTCAACGCGAGCCAGTCCTCCAACGACGTCTTCCCGTCCTCCATCCACATCGCCGCGACGGCCGCCGTGACCGGCGAGCTGATCCCGGCGCTGGAGCACCTCGCGGCCGCCCTGGAGCGCAAGGCCGAGGAGTTCGCGGAGGTCGTCAAGGCGGGCCGGACGCATCTGATGGACGCCACGCCCGTGACGCTGGGCCAGGAGTTCGGCGGCTACGCCGCCCAGGTCCGGTACGGCGTCGAGCGGCTGCGCGCCTCGCTGCCCCGGCTCGCCGAACTGCCCCTGGGCGGCACGGCCGTGGGCACCGGCATCAACACCCCGGCCGGCTTCTCCGGCGCGGTCATCGCCGAGGTGGCCCGCACGACGGGGCTGCCGCTGACGGAGGCCCGCGACCACTTCGAGGCGCAGGGCGCGCGGGACGGCCTGGTGGAGACCAGCGGGCAGCTGCGCGTCGTCGCCGTGGGCCTGACCAAGATCGCCAACGATCTGCGCTGGATGGGCTCGGGCCCGCGCACCGGGCTCGCGGAGATCGCCCTGCCCGACCTCCAGCCGGGCTCCTCGATCATGCCGGGCAAGGTCAACCCGGTGGTCTGCGAGGCCGTCCTGATGGTCGCCGCGCAGGTCATGGGCAACGACGCGACCGTCGCCACGGCGGGCGCCGCCGGGAACTTCGAGCTCAACGTGATGCTCCCGGTGATGGCGAAGAACCTCCTGGAGTCCGTCCGGCTGCTCGCCGCCGTCTCCCGGCTGCTCGCCGACCGCACGATCGACGGCATCACCGCCAACGTCGAGCGGGCGCGCGAGTACGCCGAGTCCTCGCCCTCCGTCGTCACTCCGCTGAACCGGTACATCGGCTACGAGGAGGCCGCGAAGGTGGCCAAGAAGTCCCTTGCGGAGCGGAAGACGATCCGGGAGGTCGTGCTCGAATCGGGCTATGTGGACCGCGGGCTGCTGACGACGGAGCAGCTCGACGAGGCGCTCGACGTCCTGCGCATGACCCGCCCGTAGCCGAAACCCCTCCGCTCGTCCCTGCGGTATTCGTCACGGCGCATGGGTGTCCCCGGCACCTAAGATCTGCGCATGGCAGCGGAGACCACGGACACGACGGGAACGGCGGGCGCGGGTGGCGGCGGCGGGAACGGCCGCTGGGCACCGGGCGACCAGATCCTCTGGCGCTACCGAGGCAACGCCAGACCCGGCACCGGGGGCGGCATCCACATCTGCCGTCCCGTCACCGTCGTCGAGGACACCGCGGAGCTGCTCGCGGTGTGGATGGCGCCCGGCACGGACTGCGTCAAACCGCTGCTCGCCGACGGGACGCCCGTCCACCGCGAGCCGCTGGCCACGCGCTACACCAAACCGCGGACGACGTCGGTGACCCGCTGGTTCGGTCCGGGCGTGCTCAAGCTCGCCCGGCCCGGCGAGCCCTGGTCGGTCTGGCTCTTCTGGGACCTCGACTGGCGCTTCCGGAACTGGTACGTGAACCTCGAGGAGCCGCTCGCGCGCTGGGCCGGCGGCGTGGACTCCGAGGACCACTTCCTGGACATCGCCGTCTACCCCGACCGCAGTTGGGAGTGGAAGGACGAGGACGAGTTCGCCCAGGCGCGCCGGGCCGGGCTGATGACGGACGCTCAGGCGGAGCGGGTGCGGGCCGCGGGGCGCGCCGCCGTCGAGCTCGTCGAAGCCTGGGGCCCGCCGTTCACCGCCGGCTGGGAGCGGTGGCGGCCCGACCCGGCGTGGCCGGTGCCGGCGCTCCCCGAGGACTGGGACCGCGCGCCGGTGGACCGTGCGCCGGCGCGCGCCCCGGGCGTGAACCCGGTGTGAACCCAATGTGAGCAGGATGCGAGCCGGTGGGGCGACAGCGTGTGAATCGGGGCCCGAACCGCTTGCCGACTCCCCGCGCGGCAACCGTAGGATCGGCCTCCGCGATACTTCGGTCAGTACGGCACTGCACGACCCGGCACACCGGCACAACGGACAGACAGCACAGCCACAGTCAGCAGGAGGGGCGGAGCCGTGAGCGGTGACGACCAGCGGGACTACGACGGCTTCGCCCTGTTAGGGCTGGACCGCACCGGCCAGGCCGAGGCGTTCGACGCCATCGGCGACCGTTACGACGAGGCGTTCCCGCACAAGGACGGCCAACTGGCCGCCGGTGAGTGGCTGGCCGGGGCGCTGCCGCCCGGCTCCCGGGTCCTGGACCTGGGCTGCGGCACGGGCCTGCCGACGGCCCGGCAACTCGTGGACGCCGGCCATGAGGTCGTCGGCGTCGACCTCTCCCCCGGCATGCTCGACCTCGCCCGCGCCAATGTGCCGGACGCGACCTTCCACCTGGCCGACCTCGCCGATCTGCGCGACGGCCGGCTGGGGGTCTTCGACGGCGCGGCCGCGTTCTTCTCCCTGCTGATGCTGCCGCGCCCGGAGATCCCGCACGCCCTGCGGATGCTGCACGGCCTGCTCAGACCCGGTGGCCTGCTGGCCCTCTCCATGGTCGAGGCCGACGTCGACGACTACGCGATCCCGTTCCTCGGCAGCACGATCCGGGTATCCGGATATCTGCGGGACGAACTGCGCCAGGTCGTGCGTGACGCGGGATTCGACATCGCCGGGGAGAGCTCGCGGGCGTACGCCCCGGCGAGCACGGACGTACCACCCGAGATCCAGCTCTTCCTCGACCTGCGCCGCGTCTGACCCACGTGTGCCCGCCCGCCCCCGGGCGGGCGCACGGCCCCTACGGATGGAACCCCACGCGTGACGGAGCACTCCAACTCCCACGGAAGACCACGGCCCGCGCCGCGCTCCGGCGCCGACGCGCCGGGCGCGCCCGAGCACGCCGCCGTGCCCCGGCAGGGCGGCGCCCCGGCCGCCGAAGCGACCCCGGCGGCCCGCGGCGCCGCACACCCGGCCCCGGCGCCCCACGAGGCCCACGGCCCGGCGGCCACCGCCGATCGCGACGACGAACCGGCCCGCCGGAGCCCGGGCGTCGACGCCGACGTGCCGTCCGCGCCCCCGGCAGGCGAGCCCCACGCCGTCGCCGAACCCGATGCCGGTGCCGACGAGCCGACGGACGAGACCCACGCCCCGGCCGGCCCCGACGACGACGGACAGGGCCCCGGCCCCGAAGGCCGCGAACGACCCACGCCCGGCACCGACGAGCCGGCCGGCGCCGGAGGCCGGGCGGGCCGTCGCGCGGGCCGGAAGGCGACGGCCGCCGGCGCCGGGGGAACCGGCAGGGCCGGTGGCGGCGAGGCCCAGGGCGCCGCCTCCGGCGGCGCGCGCCGTGAGGCGAGCGGTGACGGGGCCGATCCCGGCATACCGCCGCACGGCGGCAGCGGCGGCGGGGGCGGCATCGGGCCCGCCGACAACGCGCGGGAGCGGGCCGGGACGTCCGGCGGCGGGGAGCGGCTGCGGTTCGTCGGGGCCGCGACGCGGCGGATCGCGCGCGGCATCGATCTGGACGAGATCGTGCTGGGGCTGTGCCGGGCGACCGTGCCGACCTTCGCCGACGCCATCCTCGTCTATCTGCGCGACCCCCTGCCCGTCGGCGACGAACGCCCCGTGGGCCCCGTCGTGCTGCGGCTACGCCGCACCGACCGGCTCCCCGAGTACGTCCAGGCCGGCGAGACCGCCGCCGAGGGCGAGGCCCCCGCGCCCGACCCGGGGCCGGAGCTCGCCGACTCGGCGGCGGAGCGCTGCGAGGTGCGCATAGGCGGGCCGCTCGCGGAGGTGCTGCGGGGTGTCAGGCCCGTCTTCGGGGACTCCTCAGCCGCGCGGGCGGCCCTGCCCGAGCTCCTCGGCGAAGGCCGGCACGTACCCGACCGGCACCGCACCATCCTGGCGCCGCTGCGCGGCCGCCGCCGGGTGATCGGCGCGGCCGTGTTCGTCCGCCGCCAGGACCGGCCCGCCTTCGAGGGCGACGACCTGCTGGTCGCCGCGCAACTGGCGACGCACACCGCCCTCGGCGTGGACAAGGCCGTCCTCTACGGCCGCGAGGTCTACATCGCCGACGAGCTCCAGCGCACCATGCTCCCCGACTCCCTCCCGCAGCCCACGGGTGTCCGGCTCGCCAGCCGCTACCTGCCGGCCGCCGAAACCGCCCGGGTCGGCGGCGACTGGTACGACGCGATCCCGCTGCCGGGCAATCGCGTGGCCCTGGTCGTCGGCGACGTCATGGGCCACTCCATGACCTCCGCCGCGATCATGGGCCAGCTGCGCACCACCGCGCAGACCCTCGCGGGCCTGGACCTGCCGCCCCAGGAGGTGCTCCACCACCTCGACGAGCAGGCGCAGCGCCTGGGCAGCGACCGCATGGCCACCTGCCTGTACGCGGTCTACGACCCGGTCGCCCACCGCATCGTCATCGCCAACGCGGGCCATCCCCCGCCGGTCCTGCTCCACCGGGGCGGCCGGGCCGAGGTGCTGCGGGTGCCGCCGGGCGCGCCGATCGGCGTGGGCGGGGTGGACTTCGAGGCCGTGGAGCTGGACGCGCCCGCCGGGGCGACGCTGCTGCTGTACACGGACGGCCTGGTGGAGTCCCGGATACGCGACGTGTGGACCGGCATAGAGCAGTTGCGCGAGCGGCTGATCGACACGGCCCGGCTGACCGGCCCGAACCCGCCGCCGCTGGAGCCGCTGTGCGACGAGGTGCTGGGCATGCTCGGGCCGGGCGACCGGGACGACGACATCGCCCTGCTCGCCGCCCGCTTCGAGGGCATCGCGCCCAGCGACGTCGCGTACTGGTTCCTCGACCCGCGCCCCCAGACGCCCCGCCAGGCCCGCCGGCTGGCCCGCCGGGCGCTCGCCCGCTGGGGCCTGGAGGAGCTGACGGACGGGGTGGAGCTGCTGGTCAGCGAGGTGATCACCAATGCCGTGCGGTACGCCGAGCGCCCGATAACGCTGCGGCTGCTGCGTACGGACGTGCTGCGCTGCGAGGTGGGCGACGACGTGCCGCAGTTGCCCAGGCTGCGTCAGGCCCGGCCCTCGGACGAGGGCGGCCGGGGGCTGTACCTGGTGAACAAGATGGCCCGGAGGTGGGGTGCGACGCGGCTGAGCACGGGGAAGGTGGTGTGGTTCGAGCTGCCGCTGCCGGCACACGGACGGTGACGCGAGCTCGCCGGTTCCGGACAGAGTCCGGACCCCTGTTGCCGACACTTTGTCGGCGCGGTTGACTGGCTCGGACGGAGGGCGGCTCCTCACGCGCCCTCACCGGTCCCCGTCCCGGGAGGCGTCCCCATGTCCGACTCGGCGCAGAACACCCCGTACACCACGAACAACGCCGGCGTCCCGGTGGAGAGCGACGAGCACTCGCTCACCATCGGTGACACCGGCCCCATCCTGCTCCAGGACCACTACCTGATCGAGAAGATGGCCCAGTTCAACCGCGAACGGGTCCCCGAGCGGGTGGTCCACGCCAAGGGCGGCGGCGCCTACGGCACCTTCGAGGTGACCAATGACGTCAGCCAGTTCACCAAGGCCGATCTCTTCCAGCCCGGCCGGCGGACGGAGATGCTGGCCCGCTTCTCGACCGTGGCGGGCGAGCAGGGCTCCCCGGACACCTGGCGGGACCCCCGTGGCTTCGCCCTCAAGTTCTATACGGCACACGGTAATTACGACCTGGTCGGCAACAACACCCCGGTCTTCTTCGTCCGCGACCCGCAGAAGTTCCAGGACTTCATCCGCTCCCAGAAGCGCCACCCGCGCACGGGCCTGCGGAACAACGACATGCAGTGGGACTTCTGGACCCTCTCGCCGGAGTCGGCCCACATGGTCACCTGGCTGATGGGCGACCGGGGCATCCCGAAGACCTGGCGGCACATGAACGGCTACAGCTCGCACACGTTCATGTGGGTCAACGGCGGCGGCGAGAAGTTCTGGATCAAGTACCACATCAAGACCGACCAGGGCATCGACTTCCTCACCCAGGCGGAGGCCGACGAGCTGGCGGGCTCGGACGCCGACAAGCACCGCCGGGACCTGTACGAGGCCATCGAGGGCGGCAACGCCCCCTCCTGGACCATGTACGTCCAGGTCATGCCGTTCGGTGACGCGGCGGACTACCGCTTCAACCCCTTCGACCTCACCAAGGTGTGGCCGCACGGCGACTACCCGCTGATCGAGGTCGGGCGGATGACGCTCGACCGCAACCCGGAGGATTTCTTCGTCCACATCGAGCAGGCCGCCTTCGAGCCCTCCAACCTGGTGCCCGGCATCGGCCCCTCGCCCGACAAGATGCTGCTGGGCCGGCTCTTCTCGTACCCGGACACCCACCGCTACCGGATCGGCCCGAACTACGCCCAGCTGCCGCCCAACCGCCCGCACTCGGCCGTGAACTCGTACGCCAAGGACGGCCCCATGCGCTACGAGCCCGCGAACACGGCCCGCCCGTACGCGCCCAACTCCTACGGCGGCCCGGCCGCCGACACCGACCGTTTCGGCGAGATCGCGGGCTGGGCGGCCTCGGGCGAGATGGTGCGCGAGGCGTACAAGCTCCACCGCGAGGACGACGACTGGGGCCAGGCCGGCACGATGGTCCGCAAGGTCCTCGACGACGCGGCCCGTGAGCGGCTGGTCTCGAACGTCGTCGGCCATCTGAAGGCGGGCGTGAGCCGCCCCGTCCTGGACCGGGCGTTCCAGTACTGGCGCAACATCGACAAGAACGTCGGCGACGCCATCGCCACCCGCGTCAACGGGACCTGACCGTTCCGCCCGGAAACGGACCGGCCGCCCTTCCCCCGTGGGGAAGGGCGGCCGGTTCGTCCGGGTCACGGCAGCTGTTGCTGTCCGGCCCCGTTGGAGTGGACGTCGGGGTCCGGCTTGGTGGTGTCGGTCGGACGGGTGGTGCCCGTCTTCGTCGGGATCGGCGGGGTGGTCGGCGTGTGCTTGTCGCCCGTCGGCGTCGGGTCCTTCGACGGCGTCTGCTTGCCCGACGAGGACGGGTCCTTCGACGGGGTCTGCTTGCCCGAGGCGGTCGGCGTCGGCGTGACCTTGCCCTGGCTGGGCGTGCCGGCCGGGGTGCGCGGCGGGGGCGGCGGCGCGTAGCCGTCCTCGGTCTCCAGGTCGAACTTCGACTCGTCGTCGTCACCGAAGACGGCGGAGTTGTACGCGTTCCAGATCTTCGCCGGGTACGTACCACCGTTCACTCGGCCGCCGCCACCGGTGTTCATCAGGGTGACCTGCTTGCCGCCCTGCCCCTCGCCGAAGAGGCCGACGGTGGTGACCAGGCCCGGGGTGTAGCCCGCGAACCAGGCCGACTTGTCGTCGTCGGACGTACCGGTCTTGCCCGCCACCTGGTAGGCGCCGCTGGCGACGACCTTGGCCGTACCGTCGTTGACCACCTGGGTCATGACGGAGGTCAGGCCGTCGGCGGTGTTGCGGGAGACGACACGGTCACCGACGGCGTGCGGCAGCGAGAACTCCTGGCCGCCCTGCGTGGCCGACTTGATGACGCTCGGCGTGACCTTCTTGCCGTGGTTGTCCAGCGTGGCGTAGACGCCGGCCATCTCCATCGGGCTCGCGCCCATGGCACCGAGCGCCATGGCCGGGGTCTCCTGGAAGTCGCCCTTCATGCCGAGCTCGGTGGCGGTCTTCTTGACCTTGTCCATGCCGACGTCGACAACCATCTGCGCGAAGACGGAGTTGACCGAGTCGTTCATCGCCTGCTGGACGGTGATCGGACCGTAGCTCTGCTGGTCCTCGTTCTCCGGCGCGTAGCCGCCACCGCCGGGGCCGACGACCGGCCGCTGGTTGGTGCCGTCGTAGATCGTGCTCGGCGTGACCGGCCGCTTGTCCTGGGTCTTGGACTCGTTCTGGAGGGCGGAGGCCAGGATGATCGGCTTGAACGTCGACGCGGGCTGGTAGTCGGCGCGGGTGGCGTTGCTGATCTGGTGCTGGACGAAGTCCTGGCCGCCGTAGAGCGCCACGACCTTGCCGGTCTTGGGGTCCACGGAGACCGCGCCGGCCTGGACGTGGCCGTCGACCTCACGGGACTTGGGGTCCAAGTCGTCGATCAGCTGGTCCTTGACGGCCTTCTCCAGGGCCTTCTGCTTCTTGGAGTCGATGCTGAGCGTGATGGTCCAGCCGCCCGCCGCGAACTCGCTCTCCTTGCGGCCCTGGGCCGCCAGGTCGCGGATGATCTCGCGCTTGGCCGCCTCGACCAGGTAGCCGTTCTGGCCGGAGAGGCCGAGGGCCGCCTTGGGCTTGCCGGGCTCCTTGAACGTCATGCGCTGACGCTCGTCGGGCTTGAGCCACTTCTGCTCGACCATCTTGTCGAGGACGTAGCCCCAGCGGGCCTTGGCGTTCGCCTTGCCGGCCTCGGTGGCGGTGGCCCAGTCGTACTGGCTCGGCGCCTGCAGCAGGGCGGCCAGGTAGGCGCCCTCCTCCAGGGTGACCTTGTCGATGTCCTTGTTGTAGTACGCCCGCGCGGCGGCCTGGATGCCGTAGGCGCCCCGGCCGTAGTAGCTGGTGTTGAGGTAGCCCTCGAGGATGTCGTCCTTGGACTTCTCGTCCTGGACCTTCAGCGAGATGATCAGCTCCTTCACCTTGCGGGTGACGGTCTGACGCTGGTCCAGGTAGTAGTTCTTGACGTACTGCTGGGTGATCGTCGAACCACCCTGCTTGCCACGGCCCATGACCGTGTTGACGATGCCTCGGGCGGTGCCCTTCAGGTCGACGCCGGGGTCGTTGTAGAAGTTCTTGTTCTCCGCGGCGACCACCGCGTGCTGAACGACCACGGGGACCTTCGACAGCGGGACTTCCTCGCGGTTGACCTCACCGATGCGGGCGATGGTCTTGCCGTCGCTGGTCTTGTAGATGTTGCTCTGCAGCTTGGCCGCCGAGTTGCCCTTCGGCACGTCCACGTAGAGGTAGAGCGCGTAGAACGTGCCCAGCCCGAGGGCTATGACGGCCACGAAGTAGGCCAGCAGCATCTTCCATGTGAAGAACCGGCGTATGCCCTTCTTCTTGGGCTTCCCGCCGCCCTGTGCAGGGCGACCGCCCTTCTTCTGCGCCCGTCGCGCGTCCGCTCGGCCCATCTCTCCCGTAGCTCCAGTCCGTCCGCCCCCAACCCAGCTCACGAAGCTAACACCGCAACTGTCATCAAACGCCCATCGATCACGGCAATAACGGACGTGACATACAGCACCCCGGTTGGCGGGAACCGGGCACGGAGTCGTGCGGAAAACCGTACAGGGCCTCGATCCCCCGCTTAATGTGCTATCACTTTGATAGGGCCGCACGGCGGCTCTCACGACCGACCGAAACGGGGGGACCCTCATGTCCGAAGCCATCACCACCGCGACCTCGCGACCACGCGTCCAGGAGCACCCCGCCGCCGACATAGGCGGCGGCACGGCCCTGACGGTGGGCCTCGCGGGCCTGCTCGCCGGCGTGGGCACCGTCGCCGCCGGCGCCGTCACCAGCTCCCACGTGGCGACCGGGGTGACGGTCGCGCTGGTCGCCGGCGGCATCCTGATCGGCCTGGCCTCGCTGGTCGTGCTGTCCGGGCTGTGCACCGTCGCACCGGGCGAGGCCCAGGTCGTCCAGCTCTTCGGCCGCTACCGGGGCACCATCCGCACCGAGGGCCTGCGCTGGGTCAACCCCTTCACCAGCCAGGAGAAGCTCTCCACCCGGGTCCGCAACCACGAGACCCCCGTACTGAAGGTCAACGACGCCTACGGCAACCCCATCGAGCTGGCCGCCGTCGTCGTGTGGCGGGTCGAGGACACCGCGCAGGCGATGTTCGAGGTGGAGGACTTCCAGGAGTTCGTCGCCACCCAGACCGAGGCGGCCGTCCGCCACATCGCCATCGAGTACCCCTACGACGCCCACGACGAGGACGCCCTCTCCCTGCGCGGCAACGCCGAGGAGATCACCGAGAAGCTGGCCGTGGAGCTCCACGAGCGCGTCGAGGCGGCCGGCGTGCGCATCATCGAGTCGCGCTTCACCCACCTCGCCTACGCTCCGGAGATCGCCTCGGCGATGCTCCAGCGCCAGCAGGCGGGCGCGGTCGTCGCGGCCCGCAAGATGATCGTCGAGGGCGCGGTGGGCATGGTCGAGATGGCGCTGGAGCGCATCACCGAGCAGGACATCGTGGAACTGGACGACGAGCGGAAGGCGGCGATGGTGAGCAATCTGATGGTGGTGCTGTGCGGTGACCGGGCCGCCCAGCCCGTGCTGAACACCGGCACCCTCTACCAGTGACGGAGGAAGCGGAGCCGGACCGGCCCGCGCGGCGGCCGCAGCAGCGCAAACAGGTGCTGCTGCGGCTCGACCCGTCGGTCCACGACGCGCTGGCCCGCTGGGCGAGCGAGGAGCTGCGCAGCGCCAACGCCCAGATCGAGTTCCTCCTGCGCAAGGCCCTCGCGGACGCGGGCCGGCTGCCCAAGGACGTGACCGCGATCCGCAGACGCGGGCGTCCACCGAAGGCGGAGTAGCGGTCCTGACGCGGCCGTACGCACCGGAGTGCGTACGGCCGCGCCGGCCGCTCCGGCCGGGACGCGCGGCAGGTCCTCGCCCGGGCGGCGTAAGGCGCCGCCACCGGTCCGCAACCGTCTGACCAGCGCGTATCCCTCGTCGGCGCCCAGCCCCACACCTCTATACACACCGTGTATACACGCGGTGTAGAGTCGCCCGCATGTCCATCGCGCACACCCTTCTCGGCCTCCTGGAGGCCGGCCCCCGCCATGGCTACGACCTCAAGCGCGCCTTCGACGAGCGCTTCGGCCACGACCGCCCCCTGCACTACGGCCAGGTCTACTCGACCATGTCGCGGCTGCTGAAGAACGGGCTCGTCGAGGTCGACGGCGTCGAAGCCGGCGGCGGCCCCGAACGCAAGCGGTACGCCATCACCGACGCCGGCGTCACGGACGTCGAGCAGTGGCTCGGCCGGCCCGAGAAGCCCGAGCCGTACCTCCAGTCGACGCTCTACACCAAGGTCGTCCTCGCCCTGCTGACCGGCCGCCCCGCCGACGCCGTCCTCGACGCCCAGCGCGCCGAGCACCTGCGGCTGATGCGCGACCTGACCCGCCGCAAGAGCTCCGGCGACCTCGCCGACCAGCTGATATGCGACCACGCCCTGTTCCACCTGGAGGCCGACCTGCGCTGGCTGGAACTGACGGCCGCCCGGCTCGACCGGCTCTCGAAGGAGGTCCAGGCATGATCCCCGCCGGTTCCCTCCTCGCCGCCTCCGGCCTGCGCAAGGCGTACGGGCTGACGACCGCGCTCGACGGCGCGGACTTCTCCATCCACCCCGGCGAGGTCGTCGCCGTCATGGGCCCCTCCGGCTCCGGCAAGTCCACGCTCCTCCACTGCCTCGCCGGCATCCTCCGCCCCGACGCCGGCACCGTCCGCTACGACGGCCGCGAGCTGTCCGCCCTCTCGGACGCCGAGCGCAGCGCCCTGCGCCGCACCGAGTTCGGCTTCGTCTTCCAGTTCGGCCAGCTCGTACCCGAGCTCACCTGCCTGGAGAACGCCGCCCTCCCGCTGCGCCTGACCGGCACCAAGCGCAAGGACGCCGAGGCCGCCGCGCTGCGCTGGCTGGAGCACCTGGAGGTCGCCGACGTCCGCCACCACCGGCCCGGCCAGATATCCGGCGGCCAGCAGCAGCGCGTCGCCGTCGCCCGCTCCCTGGTCACCACCCCACGCGTGATCTTCGCCGACGAGCCCACCGGCGCCCTCGACTCCCTCAACGGCGAGCGCGTCCTGGAGCTGCTGACCAAGGCCGCCCGCGAGACCCGCGCCGCCGTCGTCCTCGTCACCCACGAGGCGCGCGTCGCCGCCTACTCCGACCGCGAGGTCGTCGTCCGCGACGGCCGGGCACGCGACATGGCGGGTGTCCATGGCGCCGCCTGAGCCCACGGCGGGCCCCGGCTCCCCGGGCTCCGGCTCCCCAAGCCCCGACTCCCCGGGCCCCGACTCCCCAAAAACTGGCCGCCCCCGCCCCACCGGCCCCACGGGCCCGGCCGCCTGGGCCCGCGACCTGGCCATGGGCGCCCGGTTCGCCGTCACCGGAGGCCGCGAGAGCCTGCTGCGCACCGCGCTCGTCGCCATCGGAGTCGGCCTCGGCGTGGCCCTGCTGGCGATCGCCGCGTCGGTGCCCCACCTGTCCGCCGCCCGGGAACACCGCGAGAACGCGCGCTCCGTGAACGACGAGGGCAACAGCCGGAGCATCAAGGCGAGCGACCGCACCCTGCTCTACCAGGCGGTCACCACCGACTTCCACGACAAGCCCCTGGAAGGCGCCCTCCTCCAGCCCGAGGGCCCCCGCGCGCCGCTCCCGCCGGGCGTGTCGGCCCTGCCCGCCCCCGGCGAGATGGTCGTCTCCCCGGCACTCGGTGACCTGCTGCGCTCCGCCGACGGCAAGCTGCTGCGCGAGCGGTTCCCCTACCGTGTCGCGGGCGTCATCGGCGACTCGGGCGTCCTGGGCCCCGACGAACTCTTCTACTACGCGGGCAGCGACCGGCTCCGCCTGGACGCGCCCCACGGGCCCGGCATCCACGACGCCACCGTGCGCATCGACCGGTTCGGCCACGAGGAGGGCGGCGAGCCGCTCAGCCCGGTGCTCGTGGTGCTGATGAACATGACGTGCGTGGTGCTGCTGCTGCCGATCGGCATCTTCATCGCCACGGCCGTCCGCGCCGGCGGCGAACGCCGCGACCGGCGACTGGCCGCGCTGCGGCTCGTCGGCACCGACATCCGCGCCACCCGCCGGATCGCCTCCGGCGAGGCGCTGTGCGGCGCCCTGCTGGGCCTGGTCGTCGGCGCGGGGGCCTTCCTCGTCCTCCGCGACTTCGCCTCCGGCATCACGATCCGGGACGTCGCCGTCTCCCCCGCCGACCTGGTCCCGTCCCCCGCCCTGGCAGCGCTGATCGCCGTCGCGGTACCGGCCGTCGCCGTCCTCGTCACCCTGATCACCCTGCGCCGCGTCACCATCGAACCGCTGGGCGTCATGCGCCACACCGCGGCCCGGCGCCGCCGCCTCTGGTGGCGCCTGCTGATCCCGGCGGCGGGCCTGGCCCTGCTGCTCCCGCTCTTCGGCGGCGTGACGATGGACCCGTACGCGGGCGACTCCAGCACCTACCAGGTGGCCGGCGGCGGCATCCTCGTCCTGATCGGCATCGCGGCCTTGCTGCCCTGGCTGCTGGAGGCCGGTGTGGCCCGCTTCCGGGGCGGCCCGGTCTCCTGGCAACTGGCCACCCGGCGTATCGAGTCGAACCCCGGCCCGGCCGCCCGCGCGGTCGGCGGCATCACCGTGGCCATGGCCGGAGCCATCGCCATCCATATGCTCTTCGCGGGCGTCCAGGGCGAGTTCGAGGAGGGCCTGCCGACGCACTCCCGGATGTCGGGCGTCTACCGGGGAAGCACACCCGCCGAGGTCCGGAGCTACACCAACAGCTTCCGCGCCACCCCGGGCGTCCGGGAAGCGCTCGTCACCGTGGACCAGTTCGCGCACAAGAGCAACGACGCGGCGAGCAGCGCCACCGGTGTGACCGTCGGCGACTGCGACACGCTGCGCCGGCTGGCCAAGCTGGACTCCTGCCGGGACGGCGACGTGTTCGTCGCGGACGCACCCGAACCCGGACTCGGCCGCTCGGCGGAATTCCCGCCCGGGACCCGGCTGTTCATGGAGGACAGGCCCTACGGGAGCGACAGACGCAACGGGCGCGAGCCCCGGACGTACGAGTGGACGATCCCCGCGTCCGCCCGGGTCGTCCAGGGGCTCAAGGACCCGACGGGCATGTACCACCACGGCGTGCTGGCCACCCCGTCCACCATCGACTTCGCGGCCCTGCCCGACCCCACGACCATGGTGGCGATCCAGCTCGAACCGGGGAACCTCGAAGCCGTCGAACGCGTCCGCAACACGGCCGCCGCCATCGACCCGTTGATGCGCGTATACCGCATGGGCGGCGTGCGGAAGGAATCCAACTACGCCATGCTCCAGCAGGCTCTGCTCGTCGGCACCGGCCTCTTGCTGGCGCTGATCGGCGCGGGTCTCACGGCGACGACGCTGGAGCAACTGCGCGAGCGCAGACGCCTGATGTCCACGCTCGCGGCCCTGGGCGCACGGCGTACGTCGGTCATCGGCTCGGTGCTGTGGCAGACCGCGATCCCCGTGGTCCTGGGCACGGCCCTCGCGGTGGCGGGCGGCCTGGGCCTGGGCTGGGTGATGCTCCAGGTGGTCAACGGCACGGTCCGCGACTGGCTCGACTTCCTGCCGGTGGTGGGGGTGGGCGTAGGCATGATCGCCCTGGTGACGACCCTCTCCCTCCCAGCCGTCCACCACATGACCCGCCCGAACGGCTTGAGAACGGAGTGAGTGGGATGCGGGCCACTGGCCCGCATCCGCCCCGTAAACCTCAGCCCCCAACCACCCGCACGGGCAACCTCGCCAACTCCTTCCGCAACGCCGCGGCGAACGCCTCGAACTCCCCCTGCCGCGCCGCCCCCACCCGCATCGCCAACGCGATCCGCCGCGAAGGCGCCGGCTCCGCGAAGTACCCCGTCGCGAGCCGGTCGCTCCGCCCCGTCTCCACCCGCAACGCGGTCCGCGGCAGCAGCGTGACACCCAGCCCGCCCCCCACCAGCTGCACGAGCGTGGAGAGCCCGGCCGCACTGGTGGTCGTCTGGATCCCGTCCGTGCGCCCGGCCTCGTGGCACACGTCGAGCGCCTGGTCCCGCAGGCAGTGCCCCTCGTCGAGCAGCAGCAGGTCGAGCTCGCGCAGCGCCTCGCGCGGGATGTCGTGCCGCCCGGCCAGCCAGTGATCACACGGCGTGACGAGGACGAAGTCCTCGTCGAAGAGCGGGATCTCGCTCACGCCGGGCACCCCGAGCGGCACGGCGAGCAGCAGCAGGTCGAGCCGCCCCTGGGTGAGCCCGTCCAGCAGCGAGGACGTCTGCTCCTCGTGGACCTGGAGGTCCAGGTCCGGGTACGAGTCGTGCACGAGCCGCAGAACGATCGGCAGCAGATAAGGCGCGACCGTGGGAATCACCCCGAGCCGCAGCACCCCCGTGAACGGCGCCCGCGCGGCATCGGCTTCCTCCATCAGCGCGCCCACCGCGTCGAGGACCGTGCGGGCGCGGGCGGCCAGCCGCTCACCCGCCGGGCTGAGGAGCACCTTTCTCGTCGTACGCTCGAGAAGCTGAATGTCGAGCGTCTCCTCCAGGGCCGAGACGGCGCTGGAGAGCGCGGGCTGGCTCATGCCGATGGCCGTGGCGGCGTCGCGGAAGTGGAGATGCTCGGCGACGGCCACGAAGGCGCGCAGCTGCGCCAGGCTGGGCTGGCGGGGGCGCGCCGGAGACCCTCCGGGCCCTCGTTCCGGCCGCCCCTGGGTTATGGACGACGACATCACTGATAACCACCTCCGATCAACATCACCCAGTCTAGCTATTTCCGCTATCAATGCCTCCTGTGGCACTGTGGTTCCTGTCCAACCCGCAGGAAACCCCACGAACGGGAGGTTTCCTCGTTGCAAGGAGAGCGCGTGCTCACTGTCGGTGACAAGTTCCCCGAGTTCGACCTGACCGCCTGTGTGGACCTCGACGCGGACAAGGCCTTCGCGCAGATCGACCACAAGACCTACGAGGGCAAGTGGAAGGTCGTCTTCTTCTGGCCGAAGGACTTCACCTTCGTCTGCCCGACCGAGATCGCCGCGTTCGGCCAGCTGAACGACGAGTTCGCCGACCGTGACGCCCAGATCCTCGGCGTCTCCGGCGACTCCGAGTTCGTGCACCACGCCTGGCGCAAGGACCACAAGGACCTGCGCGACCTGCCCTTCCCGATGCTGGCCGACGCCAAGCACGAGCTGATGCAGGCCTGCGGCGTCGAGGGCGAGGACGGCTACGCCCAGCGCGCCGTCTTCATCGTGGACCCGAACAACGAGATCCAGTTCGTCATGGTGACCGCCGGTTCCGTCGGCCGTAACCCCAAGGAGGTCCTGCGGGTCCTCGACGCCCTGCAGACGGACGAGCTGTGCCCCTGCAACTGGAACAAGGGCGAGGACACCCTCGACGCCGTCAAGCTCCTCTCGGGCGAGTGAGCTGATCTCCCATGGCCCTCGATGAGCTGAAGTCCGCCATACCGGACTACGCCAAGGACCTGAAGCTGAACCTCGGCTCGGTCATCGGCAACTCCGACCTGCCGCAGCAGCAGCTGTGGGGCACCGTCCTCTCCTGCGCGATCGCGACCCGTTCGCCGATCGTCCTGCGCGAGCTGGAGCCCCAGGCCAAGGAGAACCTCTCCCCGGAGGCGTACACCGCCGCCAAGGCCGCTGCCGCGATCATGGCGATGAACAACGTCTACTACCGCACCCGGCACCTGCTGTCGGACCCGGAGTACGGCAACCTGCGCGCGGGCCTGCGGATGAACGTCATCGGCAACCCGGGCGTGGAGAAGGTCGACTTCGAGCTGTGGTCCCTGGCCGTCTCCGCCATCAACGGCTGCGGCATGTGCCTCGACTCCCACGAGCAGGTGCTGCGCAAGGCCGGCGTGAGCCGTGAGGTGATCCAGGAAGCGTTCAAGATCGCCTCGGTCCTCCAGGCCGTCGGCGCCACGCTGGACGCCGAGGCCGTGCTGAACGGCTGAGCCTTCGCTCCACACGGAACGGGCCCCCGACCGACCGGTCGGGGGCCCGTTCCGTCATGCGCGGCGACGCGCGTCAGGAGGAGACCTCCGGTGGGGTCTCCTCCTTCGCGTACGCCCGTAGGTATCCGACGACCGTATTGGTCACCGCCACCAGCGGCACCGCGACGACCGCGCCGCCGATGCCCGCGGTCATCGAGCCCGCGGCGACGGCGAGGACCACGGCCAGCGGGTGGACGCGCACGGCGCGGCCGAGGATGAAGGGCTGGAGGACGTGGCCCTCGATCTGCTGCACCGCGAGCACCACGGCGAGCACCATCGCCGCCGTGAAGACGTCCCGCGTGACGAGCGCCACGACGACCGCCAGGGCGCCGGAGACGACGGCGCCGACCAGCGGGATGAAGGCGAACAGGAAGATGAAGACGGCCAGCGGCACATACATGGGCACCTTGAGGAAGTAGAGCCCTATGCCGATGAAGATCGCGTCGATCAGGGCCACTATCACCGTGCCGCGCACATAGGCCGTCAGCGTCGCCCAGGCGCGCGGGCCCGCGCCCGCGACGCCCTCGCGGGCGGCCTCGGGCACCAGCTTGAGGAGCCACTGCCAGATGCGGGGGCCGTCGTAGAGCAGGAAGAGCGTGCTGAACATCGCGAGCAGGATGCCCGTGAGCACCTCGATGATGACCTGCACGCCCTCTATGCCGGCGGAGGTGATGTCCTTGGTGCTGGTGCCGATGGCCTCGCTGAGCTTGTCGGCGATGTTGTTGATCTGGCCCTGGGTGACGTGGAACGGGCTGTTGAGCAGCCAGCGCTTGAGCTCGGTGATGCCGTGCTGGACCTGCTTGGACAGGTCGTCGAGGTTCTCCGTCACCTGCCAGACCACGAACCAGCCGACCAGGCCCATGACCACGAAACCGGACAGGAACGTCAGGGCCGTGGCGAGCCCGCGCGGCACACCGCGCCGCTTGAGCAGGGCCACGGTGGGCTGGAGCAGGGCGGTGATCAGCAGTCCGGCGACGAAGGCCAGCACCACCAGCCGCACCGCGCTGATCACCCGCATCAGCACCCACAGGGTGCCCGCGAGCACCAGCAGCCGCCAGCCGACCTCGGCCGCGACCCGGACGCCCCAGGGGACGGCGGCGACGGGATCGGGACGTGCCGCGGGCGCGGCATGGGCCACCGGGACGGACGGCGGCACGGCTCCGGCACCGGATCCCGTCGCCGGATCGGGCACGGGACCGGATACCGGTCCCGCCGGGGCGGCCCCCGGCGCGGAGGGCGAGGCGGCGGCGGACGGGGAGACGGGCGTGGCGGCGGACGCGGCGGACGCGGGCATCGGCGTGGCTACGGCACCGTGCACGGCCCCGGACACCGGGCCGGACGCCTGGCCGGCCGCGGGCTGCGCCTCGGCGGTCGCCTTGCGGGCCTCGAGCCGTTCGCCGAGCCGTACCAGACCGGAGCCCAGCCCGCCCAGCCATTGTGGCAATCTGGACATTTTTCTTCCTCTACCCCCACTCCCCCGTGGCCATACCCGTCGACGTTACCTGGCCGGTGGGACAACGAAGCCCCCGACCTTCGCAGGTCGGGGGCTTCCGCTGGTCAAGAGGCGGCGGCGGGGCCTAGTACCACTGGTTGGCCTGCCAGAACGACCAGGCGCCACAAGGGCTGCCGTAGCGCTCGTTCATGTAGCTGAGGCCCCACTTGATCTGGGTGGCCGGGTTGGTGCGCCAGTCGGCGCCCGCGGACTCCATCTTGGTGCCGGGCAGCGCCTGGACGAGACCGTAGGCACCCGAGGAGGCGTTGGTGGCGGTGTAGTCCCAGGTGCTCTCGTTGTTCACGATGTTGCTGAAGCACTGGAACTGATCGCCCGGGACCATCTGCCGGGCCATCGCCTGGACCTCGGCGACGGAGTAGGAGCTCTTGGCCGCGAAGGACGAGGCATCGCGGGTGGCGGAGCGGCTGGAGACCTGCTCCTTCTCCTCGCGCTCCTTGGCCTTCTTCTCGGCCTCTTCCTTCTCCTTGGCCTCGGCCGCTTCCTTCTTCGCCGTGGCGTCCTCGGCGGCCTGCTTGCGCGCGGCCTCCTCGACGTCCTTCTTCGCGGCGTCGTCGGCGACCTGGGCCTGCGTCTCCGCCTGCTGCGTGAGGGAAGCGGTCTGCGCCTGGACGTTCTGTCCCGAGGGGATGGCGGCGAGAAGCGTCGTGTCCGCTGCGGTGGCCTCGACGTGATCCGTCGTGCCCTGATCGTTGCCCGCTGCGACACCGACGACGGCGCCCACGGTGGTGACCGCGGTGGCGGATGCCACGGCGAATCCCCGGACAGAAATCCGGCTCACACGTTTTCCTTCCAGCATCGCCCGCATAGGTGACCTCGCGGACGCGACGTGCCCCTGGCGCGGGCCTCCGTCAGTACCGGTCCTGATGAGGACCGGCCGGTCACTGGAGGCACTGACCCGGTGGGCCCTCCTTGCGGAGGTCCGCGAACGCTCGGGCGGCATACGGCGACGCTGTTCTGTTGTCCGTTCCGCATCGCCCCCGGAGGGGCTCAAGTGCCGTATGCGGGGCCTGACAGGAAGCAGACTCTGCCTGAACGCCACGCTCCGAGGCAATTCTTGGTCACGTGGGAAAGCTCACACCCCGTTTATCCCTACGGCTTTACGGAAACAGCGGCGGCGCACGACGGCGCGCGGCTAAGCTCCTCGGCTTCGCCGCGCGCCCGCCGGGACGGAGCCGGTCAGATCCGACCGTCCTCCAGCAATTCGGTCACCAGCGCCGCGATGGGCGAACGCTCCGACCGCGTCAGGGTCACGTGCGAGAAGAGGGGATGCCCCTTGAGCTTCTCGACCACGGCGACCACGCCGTCGTAGCGCCCGACGCGGAGGTTGTCGCGCTGGGCCACGTCATGGGTGAGCACCACCCGGGAGTTGGCCCCGATCCGCGACAGGACCGTGAGCAGCACGTTCCGCTCCAGCGACTGGGCCTCGTCGACGATGACGAAGGCGTCGTGCAGCGAGCGGCCACGGATGTGGGTGAGCGGGAGGACCTCCAGCATGCCCCGCCCCACGACCTCCTCGATCACCTCGGAGGTCGTCACGGCCGAGAGGGTGTCGAAGACCGCCTGGGCCCAGGGGCTCATCTTCTCGGCCTCGCTGCCGGGCAGATACCCCAACTCCTGCCCGCCCACCGCGTACAGCGGCCGGAACACCATCACCTTGCGGTGCTGACGGCGCTCCAGCACCGCCTCCAGGCCCGCGCACAGCGCCAGGGCCGACTTGCCCGTGCCCGCGCGGCCGCCCATGGAGACGATCCCGATGTCCGGGTCCAGCAGCATGTCCAGGGCCACCCGCTGCTCGGCGCTGCGGCCGTGGATGCCGAACGCCTCCCGGTCGCCGCGCACCAGCCGCACCTCGCCGTCCGCCGTGACCCTGCCGAGCGCCTTGCCGCGCGCGGACTGGAGCACCAGCCCGGTGTGCACGGGCAGTTCGGCGGCCTCGGGGACGTACACGCGCTCGGCGGTGAAGAGTTCGTCCACCTGCTCGGCGGTGACGGTGAGCTCCGCCATCCCCGTCCA
Source organism: Streptomyces sp. L500 (assembly GCF_054551825.1). Taxonomy (NCBI): domain Bacteria; kingdom Bacillati; phylum Actinomycetota; class Actinomycetes; order Kitasatosporales; family Streptomycetaceae; genus Streptomyces; species Streptomyces sp. L500. The sequence continues at coordinate 65,119 of NZ_JBTOLC010000017.1, read as the reverse complement.
GCCGGAGTCGGTGATGGCGAGCTCGGCGCGGTACTCCTCGGCCAGCAGTCCGACCGCGGACGCCTTGATGCGCAGCGGCAGGTCCTTGGAGACGACGGTGACGTCGTACCCCTCGGCCTGGAGGTTGCGGGCGACCGCGAGGATGCGCGAGTCGTTGTCACCGAGGCGGAAGCCGGCGGGCAGTATGCCCGGATCCGAGTGGTTGAGCTCCACCCTGATCGTGCCGCCGAGCTCGCCGGTCGGGATCGGCGAGTCGAGCCGGCCGTACCGCACGCGGTACTCGTCGAGCAGGCGCAGCGCCTTGCGGGCGAAGTAGCCGAGCTCGGGGTGGTGCCTCTTGGCCTCCAACTCCGTGACCACCACGACGGGCAGCACGACCTCGTGCTCCTCGAAGCGGGACACGGCTCCTGGGTCGGCCAGCAGGACGCTGGTGTCGAGGACATAGGTGCGCCGGTCGCCATCACGGCGCTTCTTGCTGTTCACCACGGGTGGACGAACCCCCTCGTGCTTCAGGTAAGGGCGCACCGCCGTTGTGAGAAACGGTGGCGCGGGAGATGGGCCGGGGCCTGGCCCTCCAGGGTCGCCGGTCGTCATCCGGCCCACCGTCCTTGCCGTGCGGGCGCTCCGGCCCGCTCGGTCCGCACGGTCGTCGTCCTGGTGCAAAGGGCCTCCCGGGCGGGCGGCCCCGTGCCGCCCACTGGCAGAGCGACGGTCGCGGTTCCGACCGTCGGCCTGCTGGGGATATTCCCGCTGTACCGCGTGAGCATGCAACGGCATATGCGTCGCGCAGGTGAACGATTGATCCGTCGTTACCCGTACGTCAGTTCGTCAGACGTGGGAACGGGCGTTCCGTCAGCACCCGTATGCGGGGACGTAGCCGGGCCCCTGCCCGGCCGCCTGTTCGGCCGTCTGGTTCAGCCGCCGTAGCGGCGGTGGCGCGCGGCGTAGTCGCGGAGCGCGCGGAGGAAGTCGACCTTGCGGAAGGCCGGCCAGAAGACCTCGCAGAAGTAGTACTCGGAGTGGGCGCTCTGCCAGAGCATGAAGCCGGACAGCCGCTGCTCGCCGCTGGTGCGGATGATGAGGTCCGGGTCGGGCTGGCCGCGCGTGTAGAGGTGCTTGGTGATGGCGTCGATGTCGACGGTCTCGGCCAGCTCCTCGTGGGAGACGCCGTTCTCCGCGGCTTCCAGGACCAGGGAGCGGACCGCGTCCGCGATCTCCTGCCGGCCGCCGTAGCCGACCGCGACATTGACCAGTATGCCCTCGCGGTCGATCGTGTCCTGCTCGGCTTCCTTGAGGACCGACTGGGTCCGGGCCGGGAGGAGATCGAGGGTGCCCACGTGGTGGACGCGCCAGCGGCCGTCCGCGGCCAGGCCGCGCACCGTGTTCTCGATGATGCCGAGCAGCGGGCTGAGCTCCTCGGCCGGGCGGTCCAGGTTGTCCGTGGAGAGCATCCACAGCGTGACGACCTCGACGTCGGTCTCCGCGCACCAGCCGAGCAGCTCGGAGATCTTGTCCGCGCCCGCCTGGTGGCCCTGCTCGGTGGTCCGGCCGTCCGCGCGCGCCCAGCGGCGATTGCCGTCGAGGATGACACCGATGTGCTTGGGCACCTGGGCGTGGTCGAGGCGGCCCTCCACCCGGCGTGCGTAAAGCCTGTACACCAGGTCGCGCAACTTCACTCTTCCTGCCCCTCCATGCCACGGCGGTCGCCCCGAGGGCGCCACACTACTGCCAGCGTGTCGCGAGGACCCAACTCGGCCTGTCACAGGACCGTGATAGTCAGATGCACATGACCGATCCCTCGCTCTACCGCGCGGCCGAAACGCGCTACGACTCCATGGAGTACCGGCGTACGGGCCGCAGCGGGCTGAAGCTGCCTGCCATCTCCTTGGGACTGTGGCACAACTTCGGTGACGACCGCACCCTCGACTCGCAGCGGGCCATTCTGCGCCGGGCCTTCGACCTGGGCGTCACCCACTTCGACCTGGCCAACAACTACGGGCCGCCGCCCGGTTCGGCCGAGCTCAACTTCGGGAAGCTCTTCGCCCAGGATTTCCGGCCCTACCGGGACGAAATCATCATCTCCACCAAGGCCGGCTATCTGATGCACCCCGGCCCGTACGGCGAATGGGGCTCGCGGAAGTATCTGCTGTCGTCGCTCGACGCGTCGTTGCGCCGGATGGGTGTCGATTACGTCGACATCTTCTATTCGCACCGTTTCGACCCGCACACCCCGCTCGAGGAGACGATGGGCGCCCTGGCGTCGGCCGTCCGGCAGGGCAAGGCGCTGTACGCGGGCATCTCCTCGTACAACTCCCAGCAGACCCGTGAGGCCGCCCGGCTGCTGCGCGAGATGGGCGTGCCCGCGCTGATCCACCAGCCGTCCTACTCGATGATCAACCGCTGGACGGAGGACGACGCGCTGCTCGACACCCTGGAGGACGAGGGCATGGGCTGTATCGCCTTCGCGCCCCTCGCCCAGGGCCTGCTCACGGACAAGTACCTGCTCGGCGTCCCGGAGGGCTCCCGCGCCTCCCAGGGCAAGTCGCTCGACCCGGGGCTGCTCACGGAGGACGTGGTGCGCCGGCTGAGCGGCCTGAACGAGATCGCGGCGCGGCGGGGGCAGTCCCTGGCCCAGCTGGCGCTGAACTGGGTGCTGCGGGACGAGCGGATGACCTCGGCGCTCATCGGCGCGTCCAGCGTGGCGCAGCTGGAGGCCAATATCGCCGCGCTGGGCGCCGCCCCGCTGGACAAGGCGGAACTGGCCGAAATCGATGCCCTGGCGGTCAGCACGGAGGGCGTGAACATCTGGGCCCGCCGGGGAGATTCCTAGTTCGTCAGCGGCCGGAATCCCGGTCCGCGTCCTCTTCGGGATACCCGGCGATGGTTGGCCAGGCCATGATCATCGCATTGGCGTGGCACAACTCGACACGGAGAGTGACGAGGGGGAAAGAAAACGGGCCGGTCCGTGGGGGGGATACGGACCGGCCCGAGGGGGGGTTTCCACCATAACCGGTCCGAGGCCCTCCTTGCTGCATCGGCGGGGGTGACAATGCGTGGCGTGCTGACTTGCGGCCAAGAAGTTGATCTTGTGCGGGCCGTTTTGCGGAGCCGGGTCGAGCCCCCTCGAACCCTTCATTGCTGGGCTGAAGGCGCAGAACCGGCCATCCGGTCGCTATCCGGAATCCGGCCCACCGCTCCTCTGAAAATGTCTTGCAAAGTCATCATCGGCTTGACGTGATTCCGCATTCCGGACGTCATTGACATCACGGCGAAGTCACGGGGACATCACGCGAGCCTCTCGACGGGCTTCGGACGAACCTCCGGCGGGCTCCCGATGGGCCCTCGCCGCCCTGAAGGGAAGGTCGGGAGCGAGGGTGAGGGCGCCGATCACGGCCATACCGGCCCCGAGCCACAGCGGCGCGCGAAGACCGAAATCGGCTATCGCCAGTCCGCCGACGAACGACCCGATGATGATCCCGAAGGTGATGAAGGACGAGTGGACGGTGTTGACCAGCGGCCGGGCATTGCCGACCCGCTGCACACGCGTCACCATCGCCGGATTCATGGTCACGCCGACCAGGCCGATGCCCATCATGAACACCACCGTCGGCGCCTTGAGATGGGCCAGCAGTGCGAATCCCGTGAGAAAGACCAGGTTAAGGACTAGACCAAAGAGCAGGACGGTCACGGTGTGGCGATCGGCGAGCCGCCCGACGATGTTGTTGCCGATCACGGTCGCGGCCCCGTAGCCGATAAGCAGCAGCGGGACGGTGCCGGCGCCGAATCCCGTCACCTCGGTGAGGATCGGGTTGAAATAGGAGAACGCGCAGAACGTCGCGCCGATGACGCAGGTGCTGGTGGAGAGGGCACGCCAGAGCCCGCGATTCCGGAAGACTCCCATCTCCTCGCGGAGACTCCCGCCGTCCTCGGCGTGTGGCACGTCCGGCACCCCGGCGAGCGTGCACAGCGCCGCGAGGAGGGCGAGGCCCGTGATGACCCAGAAGGCGGCGCGCCAGCCGAGCCGCTCCCCGATCACCGTGGACATCGGCAGCCCCAGCAGCGTGCCCAGCATCAGGCCGTTCATCAGCACGGCCACCGCCCGGCCCCGCACCTCGGGACGGGTCAGCTGGGCGCAGAGCGAGATGGCCGTGCCGAAGAACGCCTGCGAGGCGACACCCGTGATCACACGCGCCGCCACCATGACCCCGTAGCCGGAGGCCGTGGCGGCCAGCGCGTTGCCGAGCAGGAAGACCACGAAGAGCACGGCCAGGGCCCGCTTGGGGCGCAGCCTCAGCACGGCGACGGTCAGGAGGGGCCCGCCGAGGGACATGGCGGCCGCGAACGCGGTGATCAGATAGCCGATCTGCGGGATGGTCGCGTCCAGCCCGTCGGCCATTTGCGGCATCAGTCCGGCGACGACGAATTCGCTGGTCACCATGGCGAAGATGCCTAGTGCCAGTACGTATACGGCTCGGGGCATGGCAGCTCCCTGATTCTTGTTTTGTATCGGTCAGTTCAAAATTCGGGCATGCGCGGGCGCGCGCGGACGGGGGTGAAGAAGGCGATCGGGTGTCAGATCGCGTCGAGGGCGGTACGGGCGATGGCGCGCAGCGCCGCCTCGCCCGCACCGGCGCGGGCCGCGACCCGGATGCCGCCGACGGTCGCGGTCACGAAGTGCGCGAGCGCGCTCGCGTCTTTCGCCGGGTCGATCTCGCCGGCCCGCTGCCCGGCCTTCAGGGCCGCGGTGAGCGTGTCGTGGCGGCGGGCGTAGTCACGCTCCAGCTCGTGCGCCACCTCCGGGTCGCGCGAGGCCAGTTCGACGGCGGTATTGACGTAGAGACAGCCTCGGCCGCCGCCGTCCGCCCCGGCCTCCTCCGCGAGGACGTTGTCCAGCAGGGCGCGGACCTTCTCGCGGGCGGGGACGTCCTCCTCCAGCAGCGCTGCCAGTTGATCGCTTTTGCGACGCATGTACAGCGCGAGGGTGCGGAGGAAGAGGTCACGCTTGCTGTGGAAGGTGTTGTAGATGCTGCTGCGGCCCAGACCGGTGGCCTCGCACAGATCCTGGGTCGAGGTCGCCTCGTATCCGGCGGTCCAGAACGCCTCCAGCGCGGCGTCGACCGCCCGCTCCTCGTCGAACTTCCTCGGTCGGGCCATGAAGTGACCGTAACAGCTTTTGGATCAGTCGGTCCAATACTGGTGCGCCCGCTAGACGACCTGGAAGTCGCCCATCATGGCCATGTCCTCGTGTTCGAGGTTGTGACAATGCAGCATGTAGCGACCCCTGTAGCCGGCGAACCGTGCGAGAACCTCCACCACCTCGTACGGACGGACGTCCACGGTGTCCTTCCAGCCCGCGTCCGCGGCGGCGGGCGGCCTGCCGCCCCGGGCAACGACCTGGAACTGGGCGAGGTGGACATGCACGGGGTGGTGGAAATCGCTGCTGAAACGCCACCGCTCCACACTGCCCAGGCGCGGGGATGCCAGCACGGCGCCGGTGCGGAACGGCCGGCCGTTGATGGTCCACATCTGCCGGTCCTCGCCGCCCTCGCCGGTGGGGGTCCGGCGGAAGTCGAAGACCCGCACCGGCATCGCCGCGCTCGGCGAGAGCCTCTCGAAGGAGGCGGCGAGCCGGGCCGGGACGCGGCTGTCGTCCCGCTCCCCGCGCCGTCCCCGGCGCACGACGTGGAACCGCATGACGTCACGCATGCCGCCCTCGGCGGCGGAGTTGCGCAGGGTGATCCGGCTGCCGACGGGAAAGCCGGCGAAGTCGACGACGACGTCGCAGCGTTCGCCCGGCGCCATGTCGACCGCGGCGAGTGACTGGGGCGCGGCCAGCAGCCCACCGTCGCTGCCGATCTGGACGAACCGGCCGGGCCTGCCTTCGTCGGCTTCGAGGCGGAGCCGGTAGCGGCGGGCGTTGGAGGCGTTGAGGAAACGGAAGCGGTAGCGGGTGGCGGACACCTCAAGGACGGGCCAGGGCGCGCCGTTGACGAGCTGGACGTCGCCGAGCACCCCGTCGGGAAAGGCGTCGTGACCGTGCCCGGGGGCGCCTGCGGGGGCGGGGGCGGGGGCGGGATAGCGAAAGGAACCGTCCTCCTCGAAGGAGCGGTCGCACAGCATCAGCGGGACGTCGCGGTCACCGCCAGGCAGCGGCAGCCTCGCTTCTTCCTCGTCGCCGATGAGGAAGAAGCCGGCCAGGCCGCGCCAGACCTGCGGGGCGCTGAAGTCCATGCGGTGGTCGTGGTACCAGAGCGTCGCGGCCCGCTGCGGCAGCGGGTACTCGTAGGTGCGGTAGCCGATGGATACCCGCCCGTCATGCTCGTCCCCCATGCTGTCGTGGGCTTGGCTCGGACCGCCGGGTGAGCAACGGGCGGGCAGGAGCAGGTCGGTGGGGTAGCCGTCGGACTCCGGAGGGGTGACGCCGCCGTGCAGATGCGTCACGGTCGGGACGGCGAGGCTGTTGCGCACCCGGAGTACGGTCCTGCGCCCCGAGCGGGCGACGAAGGTCGGGCCGGGGAAGATCCCGTCGTACCCCCACACCGTGGTCTTCCGGCCCGGCAGGATCTCCATGCGACCCTCGCGCTGCTCGACCTCGTAGACGTCGGCTCCGCCCTCGCCGCGTACCGGCCGGGCGACCGGCGGAACCGGCAACGGGACGCCGAACGGCTTGGGCGGCGGCCCCTCGCTCGCCAGCACCCGGCCCGTCGACGCCCCGGCCAGGCGGGCCCAGCCCGCCGCACCAACGGTCATCGCCGCGCCGACCCCGGCCGTCAGGCCGAGGAACCCGCGCCGGCTGCTCAGCCTGCCCAGGCGCCTCATCCGGCCACCTCCAACGGCCGGCCCGTCTGCTGCGCGGCGCGGGTGCTGGCGTGGGTGCGGGTACTGGCGCGGGTGCGGGTGCGGGTGCTGGGCCGGTGGGTGAACGCCCAGCAGGCCAAGGCCGTCGCGCAGCCGAAGACGGCCATCCCCAGCGGTATGTGGCCCGCGAGCACGCGGGCCTCGCCGAGCCCCCGCTGCACGCTCACCAACGCCACCAGCACCGCGCTCGCCACCACGGGCCAGCCCGGACCGCGCAGGCGCCGCCACACCAGCAACGCCGCCACCGTCTCCAGGACGGTCAAGGCGCTCAGCACGTCGGCGTTGGCCGCGTGCCAGGCCAGGAGGTCGAGATTCCCGGTGACGAAGAGACCGGCCAGGGCTGCCTGCGCGAGCGTGTCCAGCAGCACGAGCACGGCCGTGGCGCGCAGCAGCCGCAAGGGCCAGCGACGCCCGTACCCCTTCCGCACGCTCACCGGGACCGGGCCTCGTCACCCTGGGCCCGCCCGCCCTGCTCGCTCCGCTCGTACGCCTGGAAGCCGTCCTCGACGCCCAGGAAGATCTCGCCGAAGGTGAGGTAGCCCTCGGCGATGACCGGTGTGTCGCGCAGGGCCTCGATCAGGAAGTAGTACGCGCCCAGGTCCTCCGTCTCCAGCACGACGAAATCCGAGAAACGGCCGCTGAACGCCTCGGCGTCGAAGAACCGGGCCCGGACGCGGTCGGCGTAGGCGGCGAAGGCGGGCTCCAGATGCGCCTCGCGCATCGCGTTGCGCTGCTCGCGCGACAGCGCCAGCCACCGCTCGGTGACGGTGTAGGTGAGGACGATGCCGTACTTCATGGGACTCCCCCGACAAGCATTTGCTAACGGTGTTAACTTTCGAGGGAAAGGTAAAGTGATAGGCGTTAACTTTGTCAAGGGAAGCGTCGAGGGAAGGCGGGCCGAGCCCCATGTCCAGCACCACGGGAGCCCGTACCGGCCGCAAGCACCGCGTTCGCGAGGAGGCGCTGGCGGAGATCCTGAGGACGGGGCGGCGACTGCTGGTCGAGGAAGAGCCGGGGGCCGTCACGCTGCGGGCCATCGCCCGCGAGATGGGCATGACCGCGCCCGGCCTGTACCGCTACTACGCGGGCCACCGCGACCTGATCCAGGCCCTGGCCTCGTCCCTCTACGACGAGCTGGCCACCGCCCTCGCCACGGCCCGCGACCGCCACCCGGCCGACGAGCCCGGACGACGGCTGCGCGAGGTGTGCCGCGAACTGCGCCGCTGGGCGCTGGACCACCCCCGCGAGTTCGGCCTGCTGTTCGCCAAGCCGGACGCCGACGCCGACACCACGCCCGGCACCACCGCCCACGACTCCAGCTGGCGCTTCGGCGGCGTCCTCCTCGACCTGATGGTCCAGCTGTGGCGGAACGGCGGCGTCCAGCCGCCGCCCACCGCCCTGGACCCCGCCTGGGCGGCCCAACTCGAGGAGGTCCGCGAACACCTCTCCGGCGAACCCGTGCCCCTCGACGTCATCTACGTCTTCGTCGCCTGCTGGGCCCGTCTGTACGGAGCAGTCGCCGTGGAAGCCTTCGGCCACCTCGACTTCGCCCTCACCGACCCCGAACCCCTCTTCGAGCACACCCTCGACGACATCCTGACCACACTGGGCGCCACCCCCGACGCCGACCACCGCTGAGAACCGCTGCAATACTGGGGCATGCAGGAAGAGACGGCACGCTCCGCGATCGACACGTTCATCTCCGCGTTCAACGCCTCGGACGACAGCTATGTGACTGCCCTGCTCTCCCAGGCCCTGACCTCGGACGTGGTCTTCTGGGGGCCGTTGGGTCGCAGCGAAGGAATCGCTGCGGTCGAGCGGTTCGTGCTGGACATCCGGCGCCACCCGGCGGGGACCGGCACGATGGTGCGCTGCTCGGCGGTGGACATGCCCGACGAGTGGGCCCGGTACCAGTGGGTCTTCACCACGCCCAATGGAGGCCCCCGCCTGGCGGGAACGGACGTCGTCCATCTGCGGCGAAGCCTCATCGACCAGGTCATCGTCTTCGCGGGGGAGATCGAGCCGTCCGCCTCCTGAGTCGCCCTTCTGCCGCTGTCCCTCGCTTCAGCCCTTGGCTCGTAGGGCGCCTGCCAGGACGCCGGCCCAGGCGCCTGCGATCAGGAATGGGCCCAGGGGTATGGACGCGCCTCGGGGGACGCGGCGGGTGACGCGTAGGGCGTTGCCGTAGCAGGAGGCGAGGAGCATGCCTGCCAGGGCGCCCTGGAGCAGGGGCCACCAGCCGTACCAGCCGAGGGCGCAGCCCAGGCCCGCGGCGAGTTTCACGTCGCCGAAGCCCATGCCGCTCGGGTGGAGGAGGAACAGCACGAGATAGCCGCCGCCCAGCGCCAGCCCGCCCAGGAGGGCGTGGGGCCAGGAGCCTGCCGCGCCCGGTATCAGCGAGGCCGCTCCGAGCAGGAGCGCCGTCCCCGCCGCCAGGGGCAGGGTCAGGACGTCCGGCAGGCGGTGCACCTGCCGGTCGACGCCCGCCAGCACCACCCCCACGGGCACCGCGAGCAGCCACACGGCCAGCTCGGGCCGTATCCCGACCGCTGCCGCGAGCCCCCCGCACACCACGGCCGTCATGACCGCCGGCCACCACGGCGGCGCCGGCGCGCCCGGCCCGTACCTCTCTCCGCACACGCCGCAGCGCGCCGCGCCCACCCAGCCGCCGACGGCGTGCCCGCACGGGGCCGTGGATCTCCACCCCTCCTCCGGCTCCACGGCCAGCCGGAACCGCGCGCGCCGTGTCAACACCCCGGCGAGGGCGCCATACACAGCGGCAACGGCGATCAACACAACGTCCATGCCCCGAGGTTACGTACGTTCGCCGATTCTCGCCGGGGCCTGTGGATAACCTTGGCGCATGGCCCGCCACCAGGACGGTTTCACTCAACTCCACGTCGTTTCCAGCGGGATGATCACACCGCTGGAGATCGCCGCCTCCTACCGGGCCCGGACACGCGGCCTCCTCGGCCGCGATTCCCTCACGGGCGCCCTCCTCCTGACCCCCGCCTCCGGCGTCCACACCTGGCGCATGCGCTTCCCCATCGATGTCGCGTATCTGGACCGGCACTTCACCGTGCTCACCGTTCGCACCATGCGACCCGGGCGCCTCGGGCTTCCCCGGATCAGGGCCCGTCACGTCCTGGAAAGCGCGGCGGGCGCGATGGCGGAGTGGGGCCTGGCGCCCGGCGTGCGCGTCGAGATCCTGCCGTCCGGCTGACCCCCGGGCCCGCCACGGCCCCTCCCCGCCCCCCGTCTGCGCCGGGCACGGAACGGGTAGTACGGATTTATCCGGCACGTCCCTTCTGTGTGCGCGCCTCACGAGGAGCCAGTCACCATGAGCGCTACATCCCCCGGCCCTGACGCCCTCCTGCGAATCGCCTCCGGCTTCATGACCGCGAAAGTCCTGCTCACCGCCAGTTCCCTCGGCCTCTTCTCGGAGCTGGCCGAGCGCCCGCTCACCGGCGACGAACTACGCGCCCGCCTCACCCTTCACCCCCGTTCCGCGCATGACTTCCTCGACACCCTCGTCGCCCTCGGCCTCCTGGAGCGCACCGGCGGTGCATACGCCAACACCCCCGCCACCGCCCGCTACCTTGTCCGCGGCGAACCCACCTATCTCGGCGGATTCCTGGAGATGACCGATGCCAGGATGTACGGGCTCTGGGGCCGGCTCGAAGCGGCGCTGCGCACGGGCGAGCCGCAGAACGAGATCGAGTCCGGCGACGAGGACATCTACGCCACCCTCTACGCCGACCCCGATCGCCTCGCCGCCTTCCAGCAGGCCATGACGGGGCTGTCCATGGGGTCCGTCCTCGCCCTGGTCGACGCGATCGACTGGTCCCCCTACCGCACGGTCGCGGACATCGGCTGCGCCGAGGGCTTCCTGCTCACCAGGCTGCTCCGCCGCCACCCACACCTCCGGGGCACCGGCTTCGACCTGTCCGCCGTCGCGCCCGCCTTCCAACAGCGGCTCGCGGAGTCCGGCCTCACAGACCGGCTCGCCTTCCGCGCCGGGGATTTCTTCACCGAACCGCTGCCACAAGCGGACGTGCTCATCTTCGGCCACATCCTCAGCAACTGGGACCTCCCCACGTGCCGGACGCTGCTGCGCAAGGCCCACGAGGCGCTGCCGGACGGCGGACTCGTCGTCATCTACGAGACGCTCCTCGACGACGACCGCCGGGAGAACGTCGACGGTCTGCTCATGAGCCTCACCATGCTCCTGGAGACCCCCGGCGGCTTCGAGTACACCGGCGCCGACTGCCGGGGCTGGCTGGCCGACGCCGGATTCCGCGAGAGCCATGTGCGGCATCTGTCCGGGCCCGAGTCGATGGTGATCGGCAGGAAATGACCCTCGGCGTCCCTGGCCAGGCTGTTATCCGCACCGCCCCCTGGCCCCCCGGCCGTCGCCCGTCCCACCCGTCACCCGTCACGCCGACGTGCCAGCAGCGCCCACGCCCCCAGCCCCAGCAGCAACGTCGTCCCCGTGCCGATCCCCACATAGCCGATCGTCCGCAGCCACTCCTTGCGCGGGCCGGTGCCGGCCGAGGCCACCAGTTCCCCTCCCACGCCGCCCTCGCCGCCCGGGTGGCCGCCGCTCCCCTGCGACCGTCCGACGCCCTGGTCGGCCTTGCGCGCGCCCGCGACGTCCACCCGCAATGTGACCGGCACACCCGCCCCACGTGAGCCCTGCCGCACCTTCGGGCTCAGACTCACCTGGAGGTAGTACCAGCCCGCGAAACGCATGCCCCGCACGACCTCACCACCGCCACCGGCACCACCGCCGTACGCCGCCGGGGGCGTGGCCAGCGAGACGGTGGCCGGTTTGCCCTGGTAGCCGGTGGTCTTGTTCATGACGAAGCCGCGCGCGGCGTTGTTCAGCCCCAGCCGTACGCCGCCGATCACCATCGGAACCCCCTTGTCCGCCCCGCCGAACTCCGCGTCCGCGAAGAGTTGTTCCCCGGCGTCGACCGATACGCGGTAGAACCGCGTGTCCCCGGGCCTGAGCTCGTCGCGCCACGTCCCCGGGCGCAGTTCGGCGGCGTCGTTGAAACCCGTGCCGCCCGCGATGCCCTCCGCCGCGCCCTGCGGCGGCTTCGGCGGCGCCTGCGAGCTCCACGCCCCCGGCGCCGACAACGTATCGGCGGATTCCGTGCGTTGCGGCGGCTCCGCCACGTACTTCAGCTCGATCGGTACGGCCGAGGCGTCCCCGCCCAGCGCGTCCCCCCGCTCCACGACGAACCGGTACGAACCCGGCGCCCCGCACGCCGCGCCCGGCTTCACCACGCGTTCCGCGTAGTCCGCGACGGGGTACGCGCCGCCGACCGACAGGAACGACCGGTGCCGCACCGTCCCGCACTGCGTCCCGTCCGGCGCCTGTAACGACACGTCGATCCCGTCCCGCAACCCCATCGCGCTCCCGGCCTTCGGTACCGCCACCGCCGACACGTACGCGCTCGACTGAGCGTCCAATTCGACCGTGTAGTACTTCGTTTCCTTCGGCTTGATGCTGTCGGTATACGTACTCGCGCCCGCCTTCAGCTCAGGACCGCGATCAGCGCTGTTTTCAGCTCCCTGCACGGCAGTCGCCCCCGAAGCCATCCGGTACGCCGCCGGCTCATCCGCCGCCCCGGCCGCCTCCGCCTTACCCGCAGCCCCGACGAGCACTCCGAACGCCGTCGCCACCACGACGAGCCCGCCCCTCATGTCCCGCCTCCCTCACCGCTCCCCGCTCGGGCGGCCCCATCCTGCCCTGCCATCCCGCATACGCGCGACCGCTCCAACTCGTATACGGTGAACGATCAGTTCCGGCCAAACGTGTGGCTGGATTGATCCGTATCTCTCGGTAAGGAAACCTATGCGTCGTCGCATATCCGCACTTGTCCTGACCGCCGTCATGGCCGGCACCGGTGCCGCCCTCGTCACCGCCCCCACCGCCCAGGCGGCCGCCATCACCTGCGACGTGGCGAAGCTCCACCGCGACGCCGACGTCCTGAAGCAGAAGGCCGCCCGCCAGAAGCGCGCGGGCCAGCGCGAGGCCGCCCGCCGCACCCTCGCCCAGGCCGACGCCCTCATGCGCCGCGCCGCCCAGTGCGACGCCTCGGAGCGCAACGCGTCGCACCACTTCTGACAGGTTGCCGCCCAGGGCCGAACCACCGCGTCGCGGTGAACCGACCCTGAACCTGCGGCACCTTCTGTCAGCAGAGCGCCGCCGCGTAGTCGGCTGCCCCTTGGCGTGGGAGGTTCACCCATACCCGGGTGCCCTCCCGCGCCGGGGCCGGGCGGATCACCCCCCAGCTCCCCTTGCACTCGTGCACCACGCACGCGAGGAGATAGAGCATCTTGCTGCGGCGCGCCGCGCACTTCGCGGACCCGTCCGGATCCACGTGCCGCGTGTGCGGATCCCACACGACGATCCTCACCCCTTCCTGCTGCCAGCCGACGGACAGGCACAGGACCTGTCCGGGCTCGAACAGCGCCGCACACGCGACGAGTTCGCCGGTTGCCTGGAGGGCCGGTGGCAGCAGGTCCGCCAGCCCGTGCGCGGTCAGCGCGTTGTGCACGCTCGTGCGGGCCACCGCGACCGCGTGCGGTTCGCCCGGGATGGCGTAGCTGTAGGCGAGCGATTCCGGGGAGCGGGTGGTGGGGGTGAGTGAGAGGTGGTCGGAGGGGTCGGTTGCGCTCGGGGTGACGGATGGGCAAATGCTTGCGGATGGCATGGCGACGACTCCCGTGTGGGTGGTCTGAGCTTGCGGAGTTCGCACGCGCGCTGCGGCGTACGCCGGTGGCTTGTCTCCCTGACGCGGGCACGTCCCTCCCAGGGACGGAGAGTTCGGGCATGCCCACGTGATGCGCTTCCGGCTGCGCCGGGCTTCTGCGGTGCACTACCGAAGCTAACGAGTGCGTGACACGCGTGCCACGCCGGAGGTGGCTATTACCCCTATCGGGTGAGGTGTTGACGTCCGTGCACGGCCCCACAGCGGCGCGCTGTAGGAATGGACCATGCCACCCAGGAAGACACCCACTGAACGGCAGAAGCGGCTGGGCGCCGAGCTGCGCAGAATGCGTCTGGCGGCAGGCCTCTCCACCGACTACGCAGCCGGATTGCTGGGCATCGACCGCACGAAGATCTCCAACATCGAGGCCGGTGTGCGTGTCATCACGCCCGATCGCCTGAGGACGTTGGTCTGCAACTACGCATGCGATGACCATGCCTACATGGCCGCCCTTGAGGCCATGGCCGCAGACCGCGAGCGTGGCTGGTGGGAGCGGTTCCGAGGATCTCTGCCAGCAGGTTTGCTGGACATCGCCGAGTTGGAGTGGCACGCCGCACGGGTACGCACTTCACAGGTCATGCACCTGCCCGGCCTCCTCCAGACCGAGGAGTACGCGCGAGCGATCTTCGAGGCGGTGCTTCCGCGTCTGCCAAGGCTGGAGGTCGAGCTGCGTGTGGCTCATCGGATGGAGCGGCAGCAGATCTTCGAGCGCGACAGGCCCCTTGAGTACGTGGGCTACATCCACGAAGCAGCGCTGCGCATGCAGTTCGGCGGCAGGAAGGTGACCAAAGACCAGTTGAACTACCTGCTCAGCGCATCCGAGCGCGATGGCACCGTCCTGCGCGTACTGCCCGTCGAAGCAGGAGCGCTCCCAGGTGCCGGACACGCCACCTTGTACGCCGAAGGGCCGGTGCCCCAGCTGGACACCGTCCAGCTCGACCAAGCCCACGGCCCGGAATTCCTGTTCGCGGAATCACAACTCGCGAAGTGCCGTGCGCACCTCGACTGGATGGATGGAGCTTCGCTGGACCCTGCACGGTCCCAGGACTTCATTAGAACCATCGCACGCGACTTGTGAGGAATGCATCCATGAACCACATCACTTGGGAAGCCCCCTACTGCGGCGAGGGCAACAACTGCTTCCGAATAGGAACCGACAGCGCTGGCCACGCCTACATCGCCGTCGCCGGTGCCGAAGACCGCTACCTCACCGACAGCCGCGAGGCGCTGCGCGCCCTCATCCGCGACATCAAGGCGGGCAAGGCCGATCACCTCCTCTAGCGCGACCGGAAACCCTTTGCCCGGGCCAGGAGGCAGTCGGTACCGTCCGGTCTCGTTCTCCGGCCCTGGTGCTTGTCCGAGGTCGCCGCCGTCCTCGACACCACCAGGTCGGTCGACTGGGCGGACGACTTCCCCGCCGAAGGCGACAGCGGCCTGGCGGTGGGCTCGATCGGACCGTTCTGGCCGCCCAGTGAGGGAACCCTCGAAATCGGATACGGCATCGTGGCCTCCCGCCGAGGCCGGGGCTACGCCCCCGAGGTCACCCGGGCTTTCGCCGGGGTCGGTGGCGTGCCGCCGGCCCCCGCGTGGCAAGGGCGCCGTTCAGGCCGCTCCCAGCTCCAGCCGGTCCCGCAGCCCCGCGGCCGTGAAGGCGTCGGCCAGATGCGTGCGCCCCTCCGTGAAGTGGCCCCAGCTGTCGAAGTGGACGGGCACCACGCGTCCGGCGGCCAGGATGGCGGCGGCCTCGGCGGCCTGGGCGCTGTCGAGGGTGAGCAGAGCACCGTCGAGCAGCGCGGTGCGGGCGGCGCCGGCGAAGAGGACGGCGGTGTCGACGGGGGCGAAGCGGTCGGCGATCCGCCGGACCACGTCCAGCGAGGCGTTGTCACCGCTGACGTAGACGGTGGGCAGGTCGGGGGCGGTCAGGACGAAGCCGATCACCTCGCCCGTGACGGGCTCGCAGCCCTCGGGACCGTGCTGGGCCGGAGTGGCGGTGACGGTCAGGGTGCCGCCGTCGGGGCGGGGCAGGTCGACGGTCTCCCAGGGAGCCAGGCCCCGGGCGGTGCCGCCGAGGCGGCCCGCGCCGCCACGGGTGGTGAGGGTCAGGGGGACGTCGGCCAGCAGCGCACGGCCCGAATGGTCGAGGTTGTCCGGGTGCTCGTCGTGGGAGAGCAGGACCACGTCGATCGGGGCGAGTCGGGCCGGGGTGACGGCGGTGGGGGCGGTCTTGGTGAGGGCGCGGCCGTCGCCTATGGGGTACTCGCCCGGGGCGTCGAAGGTGGGGTCGGTGAGGAACCGCAGGCCGCCGTACTCGATCAGGGCGGTCGGGCCGCCGAAGACGCTGACGGAGGTCTGCTCGGTGGGCCTGCCGGTTTCCGACGTCATGTCATTTCCTCACGGGTTGAAGGAATGTTTTCCGTGAGGTGACGGTAGGCGAGCCTCACGGAAACGCGCAAGGCTTAACATGAGAACCATGAAGGACGCAGCGCCCGACGAGCCCGCCCCGCCGCCCGCACCCGGCGCGGAGCAGTACCCCGCACTCGACTTCGCCAACACCGCGCTCGCCCTGCCGGGCGGCCTGTTCCCGGACCTCCTCGGCTCGCCCGAGGCGGCGGCGCGATGGCTGGCCGAACGCGACCTCGTGCCGGCCGGCACCGAGCTGCGCGAGGTGTGCGCGATCCGGATACGCGCCCTCCGGGATCAGCTACGGGCCCTGCTCACCTCCAGGATCGACGCCCTGCCCCCGCCGGACGGGACCCTGCGCGCCGTCAACGACGCGCTGACCGCCGCCCCCGCGGCCGCGCTGCTGCGCTGGGATCCCACGCGGGGCCTGCACCGTGTCCAGGCGCATCCCACCGAGCAGGTCGTCGACCACGCCCTCGCGGTCCTCGCCGCCGACGCCGCCGACCTGCTCACCGGCCCCGACGCCGGACGGCTCGCCGCCTGCGGCTCGCCGCCCTGCCGGCGCTACCTCCTGCGCACCCACGCCCGTCGCCACTGGTGCTCGGTGCGTTGCGGCGACCGTGCCCGCGCGGCCCGTGCCTACGCGCGACGCACTCGGAGCGAGGGCGCGTGAACCGGTGCGCGGTGGCGGGCCTTGGAATACGCCCCTGGTCCTAGGCCCAAAAGGCGAGCCGGTCCCGTCGATATACAGAGGCGCGGACCGCACTCCACCGCCTACCGTCGAGCCGTACGGAATGTTGAACCCGAAAGGGTTGGACCCAAAGGGATGGACCATGACGCAGGCCGACTCCGGACGCGGGTGGCACGGTGATCAGCTGGACCTCGATGCCTACCTGGCCCGTATCGGGTACGAGGGGGAGCGGGCGCCGACGCTGAAGGTGCTGCGGGGGCTGCAGCGGGCGCACGTCACGTCGATCCCGTTCGAGAACGTCAACGCCGTGCTGGGCGTGCCCGTGCTGCTGGATCTCGAGTCCGTGCAGGACAAGCTGGTGCGCGGCCGGCGCGGAGGCTACTGCTTCGAGCACGTCGTGCTGTTCGCCGCCGCGCTCGAGCGGCTCGGGTTCACGTTCACCGGGCTGATAGGCCGGGTGACGATGGGTGCGCGGAAGGTGCTGCCGGCCACACACGCCCTGCTGGCGGTCACGGCCGCGGACGACGACCGGCTGTGGCTGTGCGATGTGGGATTCGGCGCCGGGCCGCTGGGACCGGTCGAGATCGCCGACGGGGTGGAAGCCGACCTCGACGGATGGCGGTTCCGGATGGAGCGGCGGGACGGCACGTTCGGCATCGACGACTGGTGGCTCCACCAGTACCGGGCGGACGGCTGGGAGGACCGGCACACGTTCACGCTGCGACCGGCGTACCCGATCGACTACGTGGTGGCCAGCCACTACGTCGGCACGCACGCGCGCTCGCCGTTCGTGAAGCGCCTGTTCGCCCAGAAGTTCAGCACCACACGGCACCACCGGCTCGACGCCACGACGTGGACCACGTTCCGGCCCGACGGTTCGTCGACCGAGCGGAAGGTGGAACCCGACGAGCTGGGGCGGGTGCTGGATGAGACGTTCGGAATCGTGCTCGGCACGGAGGAGCTCGCACGGCTGCGCGAGGAAGGGCTCGACTCGGACTGACCCGGGAGAGCCGGGACCCCTACTTCCTGGGGAAGCTCACCTCCACTCGGCGGTTCTTGCGCCGGCCGTCCTCCGTGGCGTTGTCGGCGATCGGGTACTGCTCGCCGTAGCCGCGGATCTCGTACTGGATCGTGGCCGAGCCCAGGTCCTTGGCCAGCTCGCGCTGGACCATGTTGGCGCGCTCCTTGCTGAGGGAGACGCCGTGGTCGGCGTCGCCGAGGTTGTCCGTGAAGCCGAAGACGCGCAGGGCGGTGGCCTTCTGCTTCTTCACCTCGTCCGCGATCGCGCGGATGCGGGCGCGGGCCGCGTCGCCCAGGTCGGCGCTGTCCTTGTCGAAGATGACCTCCGCCTGGAGGGCGAAGGTGACGTCGACGTTGGTGTCCTCGCGGCGCTCGCCGCCGTCGTCCGTCTCCACGACCGACTTGATGTCGAGGACGCGCCCCGGGGCGAGCTTCCTGCCCGGCCGGAGCTTGAGGCCCGGGGCCGTGGGGTCGAGTCTCACCGGCGGGGTGGTGTTCGCCTGGCGGCCGGGGCCCGCGTCCGCGTACGCGTTCACCGCCGCCGGGCCCGGCATCGTGACAGCGAAAGCCAGCGTCACCGCCAGGAATGTCCCCAAGGGAATCGCTGCCGGAGTCACGCCGCTCACCCCGCTCACCCCGAGATCCTGATCCGCACGGACGGCATCGCCGGCAGCTGGAAGTCCACGTCCGTGACGGACGCGGGCGGCGCCGGGAACTGGGCGAAGACGGGACGGCTCTCACCGGGACGGATGTTGACGAGGCCCGTGGTGCACAGGCACTCGCCGTCCGTGTCGCGCAGGACCAGATACCGCTTCTTCCCCGCCGAGTCGATCAGCGAGGCGCCCGAGACCGAGGACTGCGACTTCATCTCCGTCTCCTTCGAACGCCAGGTCAGCGGCGTGTACGGCTTGCTGCCCCGGTTGGCGACCGTGCCGTTGACGGTGACGAAGCCGCCCTTGTCGCGGACGGCCGACGTGAGGGTGACGACCACGCCGTCCGGGCCCTTGATCTCGCCCAGCTTCGCGCCGCCCGACGACGACGCGGGCTCCTCCGACGACTTCGGCCCGGTGTCGGCGCCGGAGCCTCTCGCCGCGTTCAGGTCGATCGTCTTCTTTCCGTCATCGTTCCCCTCACCTCCGCAGCCCGCCAGGGCTAGGGATATGACGACCACAAGGGCCGCACCTGCGATACGAGAGCTCATGGTGCCGTTCCTTCACTGGTCGGACGGACGGTGGGATCACTCTGCGAGGCGTACGGCGAACAGGTCCGTCGCCTTCACCGTCGCCTCGGGACGCCTGGGGTCGATCACCAGCACCTTCCCGCCGTCGCAGGTGAGGTCGATGACCGGAGGAGGGGACGGGGAGGGGCTCGGGGATGGGGATGTCGTGGGTGCGGATGTGGGCGTAGGGGCGGGTGTCGGTGTGGGGGGTGCCGGACGGGCGTCGCAGCGCGGGGTCACCGTCGCCTTCGCCGTCGCCGTCGCGCGCTTGTCGCCCGTACCGGGGACGACGGACTCCCCCACCGTCCGCTCCGACGTGACCGTCACCGTGAACGAACCCGGCTCACCGCCAGGGTCGCAAGTGATCGTCGGCTGGGCGCCGTTCAGCCGTGCGTAGGACTCCGCCGCCTCGCAGGCCCGGCCGTCCCGGCCGCCCCGGCCCGCCAGCCAGTCGACCCAGCCACCGGTGCCCCCCGCGCCGCCCGTGCCGACCGCCAGCAGGAAGCCCGTACGGAGCTGGTCGCGGTAGTCCTGGGCGGCGGCCAGGGCGGCCGCGTCGGCGGCGGTCTGGGCGGCGTTCTTGACGGCGCCCGCCCGGCCGACGGCGAAGAAGGCGAGCGCGAGGAAGAGCAGGGCCGCCACGGCCGTGATGTACAGCGGGAACGCCTGCCCCGCGTCGCCGCCGTGGAACCGCCGCTCGGCCGGCCGGTTCAGCCGGTGATGCGGCTGATCTGGTTGGTGATCGCCGTCGCGATCATCGTGCCGAAGTCCGTCGTCGTCAGGACGAGGATGATGGCGACGACCACGGCGATGATGCCCAGGTACTCGACCGAGGTCTGCCCCCGGTCCCGGTCCCGGGTCCAGTTCCAGTCGTCTGCCGACAGTCGCTGGATTACCTTGAGCCTCATGTTCTCCTCCTAGGGAGATCTCCGTACGGACCGTACGGTCCCGTTCCCTTCCCTCACCGGGAAGTTGGGACACCATCTGTCTCACCCCCGTTCGGCGGCGATGCCCTCGGACGTCGACGCCGACGACTGTCCCACATCCGATTGCAGGCGCGAAGGCCCTTCACGCTCTTCCCTCAACTCCCCCAACGGATGGACCGGGTGGTCCCCGGCGGGCTCGGAGCAGGGGGCGGCGTGGTGCGGGGATATGTGTATGTGCTGCGAGGCGTGCGTCATGGCGGTGGTTCTCCTCTCACAGGTGGTGATCACCAGTTGGCCCTCACTCCCCCGTGATGGAGCCGAAATCCGTGCCCGAGCCCAGGAAGAACCCCGCGATCAGCAGGATCACCGTGCCCGGGACCATGAACGTCGTGATGACCATCGTCGCCTTGGGCACCGCCCTGGCCGCTCGCCGCCGGGCCAGCTGGGCGTCCGTGCGGCGCATGTCCTTGGCGATGCCGATCAGGGTGTCGGCGATGGGCGTGCCCAGTTCCTCGCCCTGCTGGAGGGCGGTGACGAACTGGGCGACCTGCTCGGAGTCATTGCGCTTGCGCAGCTCGTCGAAGGCCTGGCGGCGGGCGACGCCCATGTCCAGCTGACGCAGCACGATCCGCAGCTCGTCCGCCCACGGGCCCTCGTAGTGCTCGGCCACCCGGTCGAGCGCCTGCCGGAAGCTCAGCCCGGCGCTCACGACGACGGCGAGGACGTCGAGGAAGTCCGGCAGGGTCCGTTCGATGGCGGCCCGGCGCTCCCGCACGGCGGCCCTGATGCCGACCTCGATCCAGAACAGGCCGAAGGCGACCATCAGCACGGCGAGCAAGGGCTGGCCCTTGGCCAGCATCACCAGCGCCCCGACGAAGCCGAGCGCGCCGTAGACGGCCCGGCGGGCCGCGTAGCGGTCGACGGTCAGGCCGGCCGGGTTGCCGGCGCGGTCGATGCGGCGCCGTACGGCCGCGACGCGCTTCTCCCCCATCAGGCGGAGCACCAGCGGCGCGTGGCGCATGCCGAGCCGGTCGACGGCCGAGCCGACGGCCGTGGTGCGCGTGGAGCCGACTTCGAGGGCCAGGACGAGGTCCGGCGGCAGCCTGGCCTCGCTGCGGACGAGCGCGATGCCGTAGCAGGCGCCCACGACGGACACGCCGGCCAGCAGCGCCAGCAGGATTCCCACGCCGTTCATCTCCCCACGTCCCGAGTCCCCACGTCCCGGGCCCGGCTCATACGTCGATCCTCGACATCCGGCGGATGAGGAAGAACCCCACCCCGTAGAGGCAGAAGGCCGCCACGACCGCGGCCTGCCCCAGCCAGCTTCCCGTCATCCTGTCCAGCGATCCCGGTGCGATGCGGTCCATCAGCAGCAGCGTCCCGATGCCCATCAGCGGTACGACGTAGGCCGTGACCGTCACTTGCGAGAGCTGCGTCCGCACCTCGCGCCGGGTCTCCTTGCGCTCTTCGAGGGTGGTGGTGAGATTGCGCAGGGAGCTGACGACCGTGCCGCCCGCGCGATGGGAGAGGACGAGCGTGGTCACGAGCACCACCAGTTCGCGGGAGGGCAGCCGCCGGGCGAGCTCGCCCAGGGCGTCGTCGACGGAGTGGCCGACGGCGAGCCCGTCGGCGACCTTGGCGAGCTCCTCGCCCGCCGGGGCCTCCATCTCCTCGGCCGCCATGCCGAGGGCCGTGCGGAGGGCGAGCCCGGCCTGGGTGGCGTTGGCGAGGATCCGGGAGAGCTCGGGAAGCTGGTTGATGAACTTCTCGGTGCGTTTGCGCCGCTGCCACACCAGGAACGCGTGGGAGGACCAGACGGCGACGGCGGCCGCCAACGGCCCGAAGAACGGCGCGAGGAGCAGCGCGGCGGCGATCCACAGCGCGGCCGCCGCGCCGATCGCCGCGGCGGTGAACTCGCCCACGGTGATGTCCAGTCCGGTCGCCGCGATCTCCCACTCCAGCCGTCGGCCGGGGCGGGTGGCCCTCAGCCACCGGTCCAGGCGCCGGAAGGGCCGGGCGGGGCCGGCGGGGGGTGGGGCGGGGGCGTCGGAGAGCCGGTCGACGAGCGCCTGGTGGCGGTCCCTGCCGGTGACGTACGTCCGTACGCCCGCGACGGCCAGCGTCCCGCACAGCGCGGTGGCGCCGACGGTCAGCAGCGCGAGCTCGTCCAGGTGGTCCATGTCCGCTTCCTCGACTACCTATTCCCTCTGATGCCTTGCCGGCTCTGTCCGGTTCCTGTTCCCGCTCCGGTTCCTGTTCCGGTCCCCATTCCTGCTCCCCGGACGGTGAGTTCCTGGGGGAACGCGGCGACGCCGAAGGCCGGTGGGACGGGCTCGTTCGCGAGCCGTAGCCGCTCGGCGGCGCGTTCGGGGAGCGGGAAGTGCGTGAACGCGCCGCGTACGACGCGGTCGGCGCCGATGGGCTCGGCGTCGAAGCGGGCGACGGTGACGAGGCGGTGGTCGCCACGCCCGTCGGTCCCGTACCCGTCCGTGGACGCGGTCAGCAGGGCGATCTCCGCGATGCGGCGCGTGCCGTCCGCGTGGCGGACGAGCTGCACCAGACAGTCCACGGCGCTGTCGATCTGGTCGCGCAGCGCCTCGTAGGGGATCTTGACCTCGGACATCGACGCCAGCGTGCGCAGCCGCATCAGCGCGTCCTCGGCGCTGTTGGCGTGGACGGTCGCGAGGGAGCCGTCGTGGCCGGTGGACATGGCCTGGAGCATGTCGAGGGTCTCCCCGCCGCGCACCTCGCCGACGATGATGCGGTCGGGGCGCATGCGCAGGGAGTTGCGGACGAGGTCGCGGATGGTGATCCGGCCCTTCCCCTCGACGTTCGGGGGGCGGGACTCCAGGCGGATGACGTGCCGCTGTTGCAGTTGCAGTTCGGCGGCGTCCTCGACGGTGATGATGCGTTCGCCGTCCGGGATGAGGCCGGAGAGGGCGTTGAGGAGCGTCGTCTTGCCGGCGCCGGTCGGCCCGGAGACGACCACGTTGAACTTCGCCCGGACGAGCGCGGCGAGCAGCATCAGCATGGGCTCGTCCAGCGTGCCCATCGCGATCAGCTCCTGGAGGGTGTACGCGCGGGGGAAGCGGCGGATGGTGAGGGTGGCGCCGTTCAGCGCGAGCGGCGGGATGATGACGTTGACGCGCTCCCCGGTGGGGAGCCGGGCGTCGACCATCGGATTCGACTCGTCCACGCGGCGGTTGACGGTGGACACGATCCGCTCGATCGTCTGCATCAGCTGCTCGTGGGAGGCGAACCGTACGGGGACGGGCTCGACGCGGCCGGCGCGCTCGACGAAGACCTGGTCGGGGCCGTTGACCATGATCTCGGTGATGGACGGGTCCTCCAGGAGCGGCTCCAGCACGCCCAGGCCGAGGGCCTCGTCGACGACCCTGCGGATCAGGCTGTCGCGTTCGGCGGTCGACAGGACGGGGCCCTCGCGGCTGATGATGTGGCCGAGCACGCGCTCCAGGCGCGAGCGGCGCTCGTCGGCGGCGAGCGCGGACATCTCGGCGAGGTCGATCTCCTCCAGCAGCTTGGCCCGGTAGACGGGGACGAGATGGCCGGGCTCCCGGCCGTCGGGGCGGGCCTCGGGGGTGGCGGTGATGCGGGCGCGGAGGCTCATGGGGCGGTCCTCGCCAGGGGACAGGCCATGGTGGCGCTGCGGGTGACGGTGAAGCCGGTGCCGGGGAGGAGGGGCGGGACGTCGACGGTCACGGTGGCCGTCGCCCGGTCCTCGCCGGGGGCGCAGGAGGTGGCGTCGACGTCCGCCCTGGCCGCGACCCAGGGGCTCACGGCCGCGCGGGCGGCTGCCGCCGGGGCGGTCTTCGGGGTGTCGACGGTGGCGGTGCGGGCGGCCGCGCGGGCGGCGGTGCCGGCTTGCTGGGTGGCGTAGGCGGCTATGCCCAGGTAGGCGGCGGCCAGGGCGAGGCTGAGGAGGAGGGGGAGGAAGCCGAGGAACTCGATGGAGGCCGATCCTTCGTCCGGGGAGTGGTTTTCTCCCCGGACCCGCCCCTTCCCGTTTCTTCCAGGGGCTCCGCCCCCGGACCCCCGCTCATCGAACGCCGGAGGGGCTGGATTCATCAGTCCTCCCTCGCCACGCCCGCCGTGCTTTCCACCGTCCATGGCCAGTCGGCGGCGCCCGGGAAGAGGAGCGGGACCTTCACGCGGACGCTCGCGCTGTAGACCCCGGCCGCCGGGCCCGGTCCGCAGGACGGTTCCGTGTGCCAGGACTTCGGCATGTCCGCGCGGGCCGCCGCCGCGCAGTCGCGGCCGACGACGCCCGCGCGGGCGCCCTTGTCGGCGGCGTGCCCGGCCAGGGAGTAGCTGTAGCCGACCAGGACGCACTGCCAGACGACGGCCAGCGCGACGAGGATCAGCGGCAGGATCCCCACGAACTCGACCGCGACCTGACCCCGGTCGCCGAAACGGTCTCCGAAGCGGTCGCCGGAACGGTCGCGGCGCCGGAAGCGGCCGCCGGCCGGGGGGACCGGGGAGAGCTGCTCCGGGCCCGTGCCCGGGCCCGGGCCCGTGCCCCCGCCGGTGGGGGTCGTGGCAGCGCCGCCCTCTATGGCACGGCGCCTCCGCAGGCCGCCCAGCGCTGCCGGGCGTTCGGCGGCGCCCGTCCGGGCCGGGGACGTGGCCAGGCCCAGTTCGCCGGCCAGGGTCCACAGGGCCTGGCGGACGCCGGAGCGGGCGTCGAGGTCCTGCATCCGGCCGGAGTCCACGGCGCCCTGGAGCTCCTTGTAGCCGGCCGGGATGGTCGTACGGGCGGCGCGGGTGCCGGTGGAGCGGGCGATGAGGGGCGGCTGGATCTCCGCGTTGCGGGTGTGGCGGTTGACCACGGTGGTCGTCTCCTCGGCCGTACGGATCTGAAGCCGTTCCCAGAGCCGGACCATGCGCTTGGCCGCCCTGACGGACACCACGTCCGGTGTGGTGACCAGTAACGCCAGGTCGGCCGCCTCGATGACGGCCGCGCCCGCCGCGGTGATCTGGGTGCCGCAGTCGGCGACGACGAGGTCGTACCGGCCGCGCAGGGCGGCGGTGATCTGCCGGGCGGCGGGTTCGCCGACGTCCTCGCCGCGTTCGCCCTCGGCCGGGGCGAGGAGCAGGCCGAGGCCGGTGGGGTGGGGGAAGACGGCGTCCGCCAGGACGCGCGGGGTGATGTCGCTGATACCGGCGAGGTCGGCGATGGACCGGCGGAACTGGACGTCGAGGTAGGAGGCGACGTCGCCGGACTGGAGGTCCAGGTCGGCGAGGGCGACGGCCCGGCCGGCGGCGGAGGCGGCCAGGGCGAGCTGGACGGCGGTGACGGTCGTGCCGACGCCGCCCTTGGCGCCGACGACGGCGACGAGCGTGCCGCCCGCCCGGTCGGAGGCGGCGCTTCCGTCAGCGGTTCCCTCGGCCGCCGCGCCGAGATGACGGCGGACCCCGCCGGCCCAGTGCGCGGCGGCCTGGACGCGGGCGCCCAGTTCCTCGTAGGTCGGCGGCAGTATGGCGAGGCCGCGCGCGCCGACGTCCATGGCGGCGGCGTAGAGGGCGGGCCCGGCGTCCGCCGACATGAGGATCACGCCGGTGGCGGGGAAGCGCAGGGCGATCTCGCGGACGATTTCGAGGGCGGGCGCGGGCCCGAGGCGTTCGTGCACGAGGACGACCTCGGGCAGGTGGGCGATACCGCCCGCGCCCAGCGCGGCGAGCGCCTCCAGCAGGCGGGCGGAGTCGCCGACGCCGGGCAGGACCGCCACGCCGGGAAGTCCGGCGAGCACTCCGGCGACGGCACGGGCGGTGCCGGGGTCGCCGACGGCCGGGAGGATTCTGATCGTCACCGGGAGCCTGCCTCCTCCATCCACACTCGGGTCCTCGAATCCTCGGGTCCGGCTACTTGTCACCGTCGAGGGTGTACGTGCGGTCGCCGCCGCCGACGGGTTCCTGGCTGCCGGGGGCGACGAGGGCGAGCCGGACGTGCGAGGCGAACGACTCGGCGTAGGCGACGCGCTGGGCGTCCTTGGTGTCCAGGGCGAAGGTGATCGGCACGGCCTCGCCCGCCTGCCGGGTGGTGGCGGCGGACCGGCTGTCGCCGTCCCGTTTGAAGGGCGTGAGCTTGCCGACGTCGATGACCTGGGCGCCGCTGACGATCACCTTGGAGACGGGCTTGGCGCCCTGTTCCTTGGCGTCGAAGGTGGCGTAGATGTTGACCCGCGCGCCCGGCTGGATCTTGCCGGCGACGCCCGTGGCCGCGTCGATCATGATGGCGATCTCCTGCTTGCCGGGGGCGAGGGCGGGCCGGGCGACGATCATGTCGCTCTGGAGCAGCGAGCCCTTCCGCAGCGGGGTGACGGCGATCTTGCCGTGGACGGCGGAGAGGTCGGTGACGGCGGTGACGGGGAGCCAGCGCCTGGGCATGGAGATCTTCTCGAACTCGTCCGTGTCCAGGTCGCGGTAGGCGGGGATGTCGGTCTTCAGCCGGTACGCGGTGATCTCGGGTCCGGTCTTCGACTCGGCGTCGTGGATGACCGAGAACACCCCGGCGAACGCGCCGACGGCGCAGAGGGCCGACAGGAGCAGCAGGACGATGCCGCGTCGCTGGCGTGAATTCATGGGGTGACGAACCTCGTTCGGACCGGGGTCGGGGGCGGGACGGGCATCTGGACGAGCGTCGGGACGGGCATCGGGGCGGGCATCGGACGGTCGCGCCCGCTCAGCGGCCGCTCGTCGCCGGGGCGGCGTGGCGGGCGCCGGGCCCCCGGGCGGCGGGCGGGCCGAGGGCGTGGGAGTGGGCGGTGCGGTCGCCGGTCGCGCCGGGCTCGCCCGTCGCGGCGTCCGCGCGCGGCACGGGCGCGGAGCAGAAACCGCAGCGGTCACCGATGAGTTCGAGGCCGCACCAGCGGCACTCCTCACGGCGCACGGAGGTGACGAGCTGGTAGAGCACGGACGGGTCGGGGATGGCGGCCGCGAACTCGACGGCCCGCCGGTTCCCCCACCAGCGCCGGGAGTCGGCGGGCAGCGGGAGGATCTCCTGGACGCCCTGGACGCGCCAGCCCGGGGCGAGGGTGTCGGTGACCCAGTCCTCGCCGGTGGCGGAGCGGGGGCGGGAGCGGGCGACGGTCAGCCGGGTGGCGAAGCCGGGGCCGTCGGGGGTCTCGCCGGGCCCGGTGCGCAGCAGTCTGCGGGCGGGGTTGACGAGGACGCCGAAGCGGGTGCCGGGGACGAGGGAGCTGACGTGCGCGCCGATGCCCACGTCCACGCGGTCGCAGCGGGCGACGGAGGACAGCTGGGCGCCCGCGTAGATGTAGTGGGTGAGCAGCCGGGCGGCGGAGGCGAGCACGCCGGGGCTGAGGTCGGAGACCGACAACTGCCGTAACTGCCGGGCCAGGACGCCGACGGCGAGCGGTGGCAGGGCGACGGGCAGCAGGGCGACGCGGTCGCTCTCCAGGACCGAGCGCACGGTGTGCAGCCGGCGGACGTAGGCGGCGGGGAGGGAGTCGGGGTAGAGGACGACGAGGTGCCCGCACTGTTCGAGCAGGAGGGCGGCCTGGGTGACGGCGGTCTCCAGGGGCTGCTCCTCGGGGGGCCGCAGCACGGCGGCCGCCGGGACGGGCCCGCCGGGCGGGGGGAGCACCAGATCGGAACTGGTGACCGCTATCGCAATCGGCACGTCGGCTTCCCCGTTCACTCCGGCCGCGGGGGCTCCGGCGGTCGCAGATCGATACTGCCCAGTGCTGGCGCCTCCGCACTTTATCCACGAATGGAGCGGCTGAGAACAGTTCCTCGATGTTTGCCCCACGGGGTGGTGGCGGTGGTGCCGAAGCCTTGACGAAAGCATTGGTCTGGACCACATTGGCGCCACGGACGGTGGCCACCGTTCCGTATGAACACCCCCCCATCACACCTCATAACAGCGTCAACTTCCTTCCCACCGGAGGCAGTAGTGGAACGCATACCCCGCCATCGGCACCGGCCACGTTCGCCCCGCCCGCCCCTCAGACGCCGACTCGGACGACGCTTCGGTGGCGCCCTCGCCGCCGTCGCGCTCGCGGCCGGCGGCCTCGTGGCCCTGGGCGGTACGAGCGCGGGGGCCGCCCGGGCCGCCGCCCCGGCCGCCGACGGCCCGAATCTCGTCAAGAACCCCGGCTTCGAGTCCGGCCTCTCCTCCTGGAGCTGTACCGGCGGCAGCGGCACGACGGTCGCCTCCCCCGCGCACTCCGGCTCCGCCGCGCTCCGGGCCGCCCCCACCGGCTCGGACACCGCCACGTGTGCGCAGAGCGTGAGCGTGCGGCCCAACTCCTCGTACACGCTGAGCGCGTGGGTGCGGGGCTCGTACGTCTACCTCGGCGCGAGCGGGACGGGCACCACGGACGTGTCGACGTGGACGCCGAACGCGGCCGACTGGCAGCAGCTCACCACCGGTTTCACAACCGGAGCGAACACCACCTCCGTCACGGTGTTCACCCATGGGTGGTACGGGCAGCCCGCCTTCTTCGCCGACGACTTCACCCTCACGGGTCCCGGCGGCGGCGACCCGGGCGATCCCGGCGGCCGGGTGCCCGACGCGCCGGTCGGGCTGACGGCGGGCGCTGTCACCGCGTCGTCCGTGGCCCTGACCTGGCAGGCCGTGCCCGGCGCGACCGGCTACACCGTCTATCGGGACGGCGCCAGGGCACTGTCGACGACCGCCACGTCCGCCACCGTCACCGGGCTGGCGGCGGCCACCTCGTACCGCTTCCAGGTGACGGCATCCAACGCCGCCGGCGAGTCGGCCGCCTCGGCGGCCGTCACCGCCACGACGGCCGGGGGCGGGGGCGGCACCCCGGGCGTGCCCCGGCACGCGGTGACCGGCTACTGGCAGAACTTCGACAACGGCGCCACCGTCCAGAAGATCGCCGACGTCCCGGCCACGTACGACATCATCGCCGTCGCCTTCGCGGACGCGACGACCACACCCGGGGCCGTCGACTTCGCCCTCGACCCGGCGTTGAAATACCCGGAGGCGGCGTTTAAAGCGGACATCGCCGCCAAACAGGCGGCGGGAAAGTCCGTCGTCATCTCCGTCGGGGGCGAGCGGGGCGCGGTGAGCGTCAACGACGCGGCGTCCGCGAACAACTTCGCCGACAGCGTGTACGCACTGATGCGGAAATACGGCTTCAACGGCGTCGACATCGACCTGGAGAACGGGCTGAACCCGACGTACATGACGCAGGCGCTGCGCGCGCTGTCGGCGAAGGCGGGCGACAAGCTCGTCATCACGATGGCGCCGCAGACGATCGACATGCAGTCGACGTCCTCGGCCTACTTCAGGACCGCGCTCGACATCAAGGACATCCTGACTGTCGTCAACACGCAGTTCTACAACAGCGGTTCGATGAACGGCTGCGACGGGAACGTGTACGCGCAGGGCTCGGTGGACTTCCTGACCGCGCTGGCGTGCGTCCAGCTGGAGGGCGGGCTGGACCCGTCCCAGGTGGGTCTGGGGGTGCCCGCCTCACCGCGCGGAGCGGGCAGCGGGTACGTGGCGCCGTCCGTGGTCAACGCGGCCCTGGACTGCCTCACCAAGGGGACGGGCTGCGGTTCGTTCAAGCCGCCGCGTACGTACCCGGGGCTGCGGGGCGCGATGACGTGGTCCACGAACTGGGACGCCACGGCGGGCAACGCCTGGTCGGACGCGGTGGGGGCGCACGTCCACGGGTTGCCGTAGGCGAGCGCGCGCCGGGCGGGCTGGGCCTCCCGGCCCGCCCGGCACCGCAGGGGCGAGCCGGTCAGCGGCGGGTCAGCTCCTCCCCCGCCGGCTTCGGGAGCTCGCAGCCCGGCAGGTCGAGGTCGACCTTGTTGCCGGTGCCGACGCACTTGGTGATGCCGTACGTCTGCTCGGCGTAGTTGATGCCCCGGCGGACGGTGACGGTGCCGTTCTCGTCGACCTCGCACGGGTTGTTCATCGTGCAGCGCTCGCCGTTCTCGTTGCCCGTGTTGTTGATGGCGACGACCTTGCCGGAGTTCGCGTCGATGACGGGCGAGCCGGACGTGCCACCTATGGTGTTGCAGGACGGCGTGTAGCGGAGCGAGTCCTTCCAGGTCCAGTCGGCCTCGCGGAGCTGGTGGACGAACCCGTCGACGTTGCAGGAGTAAATGCGCTTCCAGTAGCCGGAGACGACCTTGATGGGCGTGCCGGCGACGGGGTGGTCGCCCGAGAGACGGAGGGCGTCGATGCCGTACTGCTGCTTGATCCGCGCGTAGGTGGTGTTCAGCTCGTAGAGCGTGACGTCGGTGTCCGTCATCGTCGCGTACGAGACCTTGGTGGCCTGCAGCGTGGCAACCTTGCCCGCGGTGGAGTTGAGCAGGCCGAAGGTGCGGCTGGAGGGCTGGTCGACGAGGACCTCGCCGGGGCCGGGCATGCCGGTCTCCAGGCAGTGGCCGTTGGTCATCACGAGGGCGGGGTCGTTGTCCGCCGAGCTCGGCATGCGGATCAGCGAGCCGGAACAGTTGCTCAGCGCCACGGTGCCGGCGAAGTCGACGGCTTTGGTCTTGGCCTTGGCCTGGGCGGCGGCCGGTGCGGCCGGCGCGGCCGTGGCGGGTCCGGCGCCGACGCCGGCGACGGTCGCCCCGGTGAGCAGCAGCGTCGTGAGCGCACCGACGAGAGGTCGTCTCATGGGGGGTGGTCCTCTCCGTTCAGAAGTGCATCCGGTTTTGACGTGTGCATTGTTGGGGCCGTTGTGGGCGCCCGGCAATCAAGCGGTCTGAAGTGGTGGGGAAGTTGGCTTGTTTCCCTCGCACACTTCTCCTTGACCTGCTCATGACATCCCTCGAACACTGGGGAGGATCGACACAGCGAACACCCCCCTCATTCGTCGCACGAACGCCCCTCAGGAGGCCGCATGCGACCCCACACCCCCCGTACCCGCAGGAGCCACGGCCGGTGGGCCGCCGCCACGGGCGCCGCCCTGCTCACCCTGGCCATGGCCGCCCCGGCGTCCTCGCACGGCGCGGACCGCCCGGACCGCTCGAACGGAACCTTCTCGAACGGCACCCGGACGGACGGCACTCACGCGGATGAGATCCGTGCGAACGACACCCGCTCGTACGAGGTCGCCGGGCCGAGAACCGCCGCCCAGCGCACCGCCGTCGCCGCGACCGGCGTCTCGGTCGACGCCGTGCGGAAGGACTCCGTCGTCGTCACCGCCAACGCCGCGCAGGCCGAGCGCATCCGCGCCATGGGCCACCGGGTGACGGCCCTGCCCGGCGCCCCGGACCGCGGCCGCGCCGCCCGGCCGTACGACTTCCCGCCGGCGGACTCGAAGTACCACAACTACGCCCGCGCCATGGCGGAGATCGACGCGGACATCGCCGCGTACCCGTCCCTCATGAGCAAGCAGGTCATCGGCAAGTCCTACGAGGGCCGGGACATCATCGCCGTCAAGGTCACCAACGGCTCGGCAACGACGGACGCCGCCAGGCCCGAGGTCCTCTTCACCCACCACCAGCACGCCCGCGAGCACCTGACCGTCGAGATGGCGCTGTACCTGCTCAAGGAGTTCGGCTCCCAGTACGGCAAGGACGCGCGCGTCACCAAGATGCTCGACAGCCGGGTGATCTGGATCGTGCCCGACGTCAATCCCGACGGCGGCGAATACGACATCGCCACCGGCACCTACCGCGGCTGGCGCAAGAACCGTCAGCCCAACGCCGGTTCGAACTCCCGGGGCACGGACACCAACCGCAACTGGGACTACAAGTGGGGCTGCTGCGGCGGCTCGTCCGGCAGCACCGGCTCGGAGACCTACCGCGGCTCCGGCCCGGAGTCGGCCCCCGAGGTGAAGGTCGTCGC
Source organism: Streptomyces sp. L500 (assembly GCF_054551825.1). Taxonomy (NCBI): domain Bacteria; kingdom Bacillati; phylum Actinomycetota; class Actinomycetes; order Kitasatosporales; family Streptomycetaceae; genus Streptomyces; species Streptomyces sp. L500. Next base: position 33,405 of record NZ_JBTOLC010000017.1, on the reverse strand, counting down.
GGACTTCGTCCGCAGCCGCGTCGTCGGCGGCAAGCAGCAGATCAAGGCCGCCATCGACTTCCACACCTACAGCGAGCTGGTGCTCTGGCCGTTCGGCTGGACGCACGACGACACCGCGCCCGGCATGACGCAGGACGACCGCGACGCGTTCGCGACCGTCGGGAAGTCCATGGCCGCGAGCAACGGCTACACGCCGGAGCAGTCCAGCGACCTGTACATCACGGACGGGTCGATCGACGACTGGCTCTGGGGCAACCAGAAGGTCTTCGCCTACACCTTCGAGATGTACCCGGACGCGAGCGGGGCGGGCGGCGGCTTCTACCCGCCGGCGTCGGTCATCGACCGCGAGGTGGCGCGCAACCGGGAGGCGGTGCTCCAGCTCCTGGAGAACGCGGACTGCATGTACCGGTCGATCGGGAAGGAGCAGCAGTACTGCTCGTGAGCGACTGACCGGCTAACCGGTCAACCCAGTACCGCGAGCGCGTCGATCTCGATCAGGAGGCCCTTCGGCAGGCCGACGTAGACCGTCGTCCGGGCCGCAGGGGCCTCCTTCAGGTCGGCGAAGTAGTCGTTCCAGATCTCGTTCATCTCCGCGAAGTGCTCCGTGTCCGTCAGATAGACGCGCAGCATCACCACGTCCTCCCAGCTCGCGCCGCCCGCCTCCAGCACGGACCGGACGTTGGCCAGCGTCTGGAGCGTCTGCTCGCGCAGGGTCGGGCCGGCGACGACGGGGCCGTCCTGCCCGGGCTCGGCGGGCAGGAAGCCGACCTGCCCGGCGACCTGGAGGATGTTCCCCTTGCGCACGCCGTGCGAGAACGTGGCGGGCGGGGTGGTGTGGCCGGCGGGGGTGACGGCGGTCTTGGAGATCTTGTCGCTCATGGCATCGCTTTCGTCGGGGAAACGGTGGACGGGAGTGAGATTCCGGAGTACTCGGCGCTGATCGCGTCCGCTGTGCGGCGCAGCAGCGGCAGCAGGGCGAGGAGTTCGTCGGAGGAGACGACGACGTTGGGCGCCGACACCGAGCAGGCGGCGACGACCCGGCCGTCCGGGCCCCGGACGGGAGCGCCGACACAGTTGATGGACTCCTCGTGGCCGCCGAAGTCGGTGGCCCAGCCGCGTTCCCGTACGGCGGCCAGCTCCTGGAGGAAGGCGGTGGCGTCGGGGGTGGAACGGGCGGTGTAGGCGGGGTAGTCGAGGCGCGCGGCGACGGCGCGGCGCTCGGGCTCGGGGAGGTCGGCGAGGAGCAGCTTGGCCACGGCCGCCACGGTGATCGCCACGGGCTTGCCGATGCGGGAGTACATCCGTACGGGGTAGCGGCTCTCGACCTTGTCGATGTAGAGGACCTCGTCCTCCTCGTACACCGCGAGGTGGACGGTGTGGCCGCACTTCTCGTTGAGGGCGACGAGGTGGGGGTGGGCGATCTCCCGGATGTCGAGGCTCTCGACGGCCTGCTGGGCGAGGGCGAAGAGGCGGGCGCCGAGACGGTAGCGCTGGTCCTGCTGCCGGTAGACGATGCCGTGCTCGTGGAGGGTGCGCAGCAGGCGCAGCGCGGTGGACTTGTGCACGCCGAGGCGGCCCGCCACCTGTTCGAGGTTGGCGGGGCCCTCCGCGAGCAGCGGCAGGATGCTCAGGGCGCGGTCGACGGTCTGACTCATGTGCGGGGGTTGTCCTTCGTCCGTGTGTCCGTGGTCCAGCCCGGGCCGAGTCGCAGTCTTCCCCAGGCGGCGGCGTCCAGTCCCGCCAGGGCGTCCGCGAGGGCGGCGGGCGGCGGTTCGGCGAGGTCGCCGGGGACGGTGAGGGCGGCGGCGGCCATGAGGTGGCCGTACCGCAGGCGTGCGGGCAGCGGGAGTCCGCGCAGGGTGGCGGAGAGGAAGCCGGCCGCGAAGGCGTCGCCCGCGCCGACGGGCGCGACGACGTCGACGGCGGGCGCGGGCACGGAGACGACGGCTTCACGGGTGTGGGCCGTGGCCCCGGCGGCGCCCTGTTTGACGACGAGCACGGCGGGTTCGGGCAGGGCGGCCCGTATCGCGTCGGGGCCGCCGTCGATGCCCCAGGCGGCCTCGGCCTCGTCCTCGCCGACGAAGACGATGTCGCAGGCACGGGCGAGCTCGGCGAGGACGCGCGGGCTCGTTCCGGTGTTCCGCCACAGCGCGGCGCGGTAGTTGACGTCGAAGGAGAGCAGCGGGCCAGGGCCGGGGCCCCGGACGACGAGCTCGCGGAGCAGGGCGAGGCAGTCGGTGGAGAGGGCGGCCGTGATGCCGGTGAGGTGGAGGATCCGTCCGGCGTGGGCGGTCGTGCGGGGGATCAGGGCGGGCGACATGGCGGAGGCGGCCGATCCGGCGCGGTAGTAGAGGGTCTCGGCGTGGTGCGGGGCGGTCGCGCCGGTGGTCGTGGGCCGCTCCCCCGCCGTCCGGAAGTACACGCCGGTGGGGCGGGCGGGGTCGTACTGGACGTGCGTGGTGTCCACGCCGTGGGCGGCGACGGCGGCCACCAGGTGGGTGCCGAAGGCGTCGGCGCCGACGCGGCTGATCCAGCGGGCGCGGTGGCCGCTACGGGCCAGGACGCAGGCGACGTTCGACTCGGCGCCGCCGATGCCGCGGTCGAAGGACGGCACGTCGGCGAGGCGTCGCCCGGCCCCCGCCGGGCCCGGGCGGAGGACGACCATCGACTCGCCGAGGCACACGACGTCGGGGCCGCTCACCACATCCCCCTACCGTTGACCCGGCACTTGCGGGGATGTTAGACACCCTGCAGCGCCACACGCAATGAACGTTGCGGTAATTGCAACGCACCCACCGCACCGCACCCTCGCACCTTTGGGGAGGCCCCATGGCCAGCACGGCCCGCACGGCCGGCACGCCCGCCGCCATAGCCACCGACGCCGTCGCCGGGCTCGCCCGCGAGCGGGTGGACCACCGGTTCAAGGGGCTGCCCCCGGACGCGGACGGCCGGAGCGTCGGCGAGCTGGCGGCCGAGCGGCGCTCGCTGTTCACCGGCGGCTTCACCACGCCCGTGCTGGCCCTCTCCGCCGAGGCGCTGGACCACAACCTCGGGCTCATGGAGCAGTGGTCCGCACGGCACGGCCTGGCCTTCGCGCCGCACGGCAAGACGTCGATGGCCCCGCGGCTCTTCGAGCGCCAGCTCGACCGCGGCGCCTGGGGCATCACCGCCGCCACCCCCGCGCAGGTCCGCGTCTACCGCGCCTTCGGCGTGCGGCGGATCTTCCTCGCCAACGAGGTCGTCGACGCCGCCGCGCTGCGCTGGCTCGCGGCCGAGCTGGCCGCCGACCCGGAGCTGCGGATCGTCACCTACGTCGACTCCGTGCGCGGCGTCGAGCTGATGGACGCCGCCCTGCGCGACGCGGGCGCGGGCCGCCCGCTGGACGTCGTCGTGGAGCTGGGCGCGGAGGGCGCCCGTACGGGCGTCCGTACGGAGGCGCAGGCCGAGGCCGTCGCGGACGCGGTGGCCGCCACCGGCACCCTGCGCCTGGTCGGCGTCGCCGGCTACGAGGCCGAGATCCCGGACGCGGACGCCGAGACCGTCGACGCGTGGCTGCGCCGGCTGACGGGGCTGGCGGTCGCCTTCGACAAGGCGGGCCGCTTCGCCGGGGTCGAGGAGATCGTGGTCAGCGCGGGCGGCAGCGCGTGGTTCGACGCCGTGGCGAGTGTCTTCGCGGAGCTTCCGGCGCTGTCCGCGCCGGTGCTCAAGCTGCTGCGCTCCGGCGCGTACGTCACCCACGACGACGGCCAGTACCGCCGCAAGACCCCCTTCAACCGCCACCCCGACGAGGGCGCCCTCCACCCCGCCTTCCGCCTCTGGGCCCAGGTCGTCTCCCGCCCCGAGACCGGCATGGCCTACCTCAACGCGGGCAAGCGCGACGTCTCCTACGACCTGGACCTCCCGGAACCGCAGGTTGTCCGCTCCGCCCGCGACGGCTCCCTCCGCCCGGCCACGGGCCTGACCGTCACCCGCCTCGCCGACCAGCACGCCTTCGTCTCCCTCACGGGCGAGGAAGCGGAACGGCTGGAGGTCGGCGACTGGGTGGGCCTGGGCCTGTCGCACCCGTGCACGGTCTTCGAGAAGTGGCCGCTCATCCCGCTGGCGACGGCGGACGGGACGGTCACGGAGTACGTCCGAACGTTCTTCTGACCGACGTTGCCCGGTTGTGGGCAGTCGTTCCGCTGGGGCGGAACGGGTGGGCACAACCGGGCCACCGGCCCGCAGGGAACCCGCATGGACCTCGTCATCCGCGACGCCCGCGTCATAGACGGCACCGGCCGCCCCTCCTACCGCGCCGACGTGGCCCTTTCCGAAGGCCGGATCGCCGAGATCCACCGTCCGGGGGTGGGCCCCAGACCGTGGGCCCCCCGCATCCTCGACGCGACGGGCCTGGCGCTGGCGCCCGGCTTCATCGACATGCACGCCCACAGCGACCTCGCCCTCCTGCGCGACCCCGCCCACACCGCGAAGGCCGCGCAGGGCGTGACCCTGGAGGTCGTCGGCCAGGACGGCCTGTCCTACGCGCCCGTCGACGACCGCACCCTCGCCGAGGTGCGCGCCCAGATCACCGGCTGGAACGGCGACGGCGCGGACGTCGACTTCACCTGGCGCACCGTGGGCGGCTACCTCGACCGCCTCGACCACGGCTTCGCCGGCGAGGGCATCGCCGTCAACGCCGCCTACCTCGTCCCCCAGGGCACCGTCCGCATGCTGGCCGTCGGCTGGGAGGACCGCCCGGCGACGGCCGCCGAGCTCGACCGGATGAGGCGCCTGGTCGCCGAGGGCCTGGAGCAGGGCGCGGTGGGCCTCTCCTCCGGGCTCACCTACACCCCGGGGATGTACGCCGACGACGCCGAGCTGACCGAGCTGTGCCGGGTCGTGGCGGAGTACGGCGGCTACTACTGTCCGCACCACCGCTCGTACGGGGCGGGCGCGCTCCGGGCGTACGCGGAGATGATCGAGCTCTCCCGGACGGCGGGCTGCGCCCTCCACCTGGCGCACGCCGTCATGAACTTCGGGGTGAACGAGGGCCGCGCCCCCGAGCTGCTGGCCCTGCTGGACGCCGCGCTGGCCGACGGCGCGGACATCTCCCTCGACACCTATCCCTACACCCCAGGCTCCACCACGCTCGCCGCGCTGCTCCCGGGCTGGGCGGGCGAGGGCGGCCCGGAGGCGATCCTGGCACGGCTGCGCGACGACGCGACGGCGGCCAGGATCCGGCACGCGCTGGAGGTGACGGGTTCGGACGGCTGCCACGGGGTGACCGTCGACTGGGAGAGCGTGGAGATCTCGGGCGTCTCGGACTCGGCCCTCGCGCCCTATGTCGGCCGGAGCATCGCCCGCTCGGCGCGCGAGCGCGGCGAGGAGCCATGGACGACGGCCCGCCGGCTCCTGCTCGAAGACCGACTGGGCCCCACGATCCTCCAGCACGTCGGCCACGAGGGGAACGTCCGCACGATCATGCGGCACGCGGTGCACACGGGCGGCAGCGACGGGATCCTGCACGGCGCGAAACCGCATCCGCGCGCCTACGGAACGTTCCCGCACTACCTCGGCCACTACGTCCGCGAGCTGGGAGTGCTCTCCCTGGAGGAGTGCGTGGCGCATCTCACGTCGCGTCCGGCGGCCCGGCTGAGGCTGCCGGACCGGGGCTCGATCCGCGAGGGACACCGCGCCGATCTCGTTCTCTTCGATCCGGAAACGGTTGCGGCCGGTGCCACTTTCGAAGCCCCACGGACGCTTCCGACCGGCATTCCTTATGTCCTGATTGCCGGACGCTTTGTGATGGAAGACGGACGCCGGACGGACGTACTGGCCGGACGGACAGTACGGCGCACGCCGACGAGCTGACCAGGGCGTTACGGGCGAGGATGCCGTGACGGGAGTGACGGAAGAAAGCGCGCGCACGGCGTGTGGCGCCCCCGTATGGTGGCCGTCATGCAGGTGATCCAGTCAACGAAGCTCGCCAACGTCTGCTACGAAATCCGTGGCCCGGTGCTCGAGGAGGCCATGCGGCTGGAAGCGGCAGGTGAGCGCATCCTCAAGCTGAACACCGGCAACCCCGCGATCTTCGGCTTCGAGTGCCCGCCCGAGATCCTCGAGGACATGCTGCGCAACGTGGGCGACGCCCACGGCTACGGCGACGCCAAGGGCCTGCCCGCCGCCCGCCGCGCGGTGGTGCAGCACTACGAGACCAAGGGCATCGAGCTGTCCGTCGAGGACGTCTACCTCGGCAACGGCGTCTCCGAGCTGATCCAGATGGCGATGCAGGCGCTGCTCGACGACGGCGACGAGGTCCTCGTCCCCGCGCCGGACTACCCCCTGTGGACCGCGTCCGTCTCCCTCGCGGGCGGCACGGCGGTGCACTACCGCTGCGACGAGCAGTCGGACTGGATGCCGGACCTGGCCGACATCGAGAGCAAGGTGACGGACCGCACCAAGGCGATCGTCATCATCAACCCCAACAACCCCACGGGTGCGGTCTACGACGACGAGATGCTGCGGTCCCTCACGGAGATCGCCCGCCGTCACAATCTGATCGTCTGCTCCGACGAGATCTACGACAAGATCCTCTACGACGGCGTCACCCACACCCCGACCGCCGCCATCGCCCCGGACCTGCTGACCCTCACCTTCAACGGCCTGTCCAAGGCGTACCGGGTGGCGGGCTACCGCAGCGGCTGGATGGCGGTCTGCGGGCCCAAGGCCCACGCCGACAGCTACATCGAGGGCCTGACGATCCTCGCCAACATGCGGCTGTGCGCCAACATGCCCGCGCAGTACGCGGTGGCCACCGCGCTCGGCGGCCGGCAGTCGATCAACGACCTGGTGCTGCCGGGCGGCCGGCTGCTGGAGCAGCGCGACGTGGCGCACGAGCTGCTCACCCAGATCCCGGGCGTCACCTGCGTCAAGCCGAAGGGCGCGCTCTACGCGTTCCCCCGGCTGGACCCCAAGGTCTACAAGATCAAGGACGACCGGCAGATGGTCCTCGACCTGCTCCGGGCCGAGAAGATCATGGTGGTCCACGGCACGGGCTTCAACTGGCCGGAGCCGGACCACTTCCGCCTGGTCACCCTGCCCTCCGCCAAGGACCTGGCGGACGCGGTCACCCGGATCGGGAACTTCCTGGACGGCTACGGACAGCCGTAAAGCCACCCCACCCTGTTAACGAGACAACTTTAGACTGGGTCTAAGTTAGGATGGCCTTCAGAGGTAACTCAGGAGGCCATCCATGTACGAGCCGACCCGCACCAAGCACACGGTTTGCACGCACGGGCCGCACCGCTCCCGCGAGGAGGAGCTCACCATCCGGCTCGCCGGCCACCTCACGGCCCTGCTCACCGTGACGGACGAGCTCCGCGCGCTGACCCCGTCGCCCGAGCTGGACGACGCCGCGCGCCGACTGGCCCTGCGCGTGCGGCACCTGCGCGGCAGCGCCCCGCTCCGCGCCCGGCCGACGACCCCCACCGCCACCCCGCCCCGCGTCACCGCCCTCCACCAGCGCGCCCACACCCTCGCCGGCCAGGCCCTGGTCGTCGCCACCCAACGCGGCGACGCGACGGGCGCGGCTCTGGCGGCGGAGCGCCTCCACGCCCACGCGACGGAACTGGGCATCACGGACGGGATGTAGCGCCCGCGCCGACTTCCGAGCAGGGCAGAGCGGGTGCGGCGCGGTTGGGGGAGCAGGTCACGAGGGCGACGGAGTGGAAGACGGTGCCGTTGAGGCAGTGGCCGAGGGATACGTCGCCTCCCCAGCTGCTCCGTTCCATGGAATGGCGACGGCCCCGCCCGTCGGTCGCGAGGGCAGGGCCGTCAGTTCAGGTGGGGCCGGTGGATCAGGCGGACAGTTCGAACCTCGGTGGGCGGAAGCCTTGAAGGTGGGTGCTCCGGCTTCCCTGGGTCCGGAGCGATGCCCTCACCGCCCAGGGCGGCACCCCAGCCAAGGGGCGGACCGGGGGAGAGAACCTGAGCACGCCGGCCCAGACGGGACACGTCCTGTCCCTGTTCAAGCCTTGTCCGGTCGGGGGCCGACCTGTCACTCCGCCGGGGAGACGGACCAGTGACAGGAACCATCACGCCGCAGACGTTCCCCGGCGTGGGCACTGTCCCGCGTGTCGGTACACCGCCACGGGCGGACCAGCAGCCCGCTCAATGGTTCCCCTGCGGACCGGATCGAGAGGCTTCACGTCGCGGCGGCAGACGGAGCACTTCGCTCCCTGGGGCGCGTAGGTCACGTACTCCCATTCTTCGGTCCCGGCCGCCATCGCGTACCCCTTCACTGCCGTCTGTGTGTGTCAGGAGTCGATGGTGTCCGGGTCGGGGCGTCGGGATCTAGCCGGTTTCCTGTTCGTGCAACAACTCATCCCGGATACGCACCAGCATGGCGCGCATGTCGTCACCGGACAGAGCCGTCGACGCGAAGCGCTCGAACTTCTCGACATACAAGGAAACATCCCGGGGATCGGTGACAACGATCTCGGCGTGGATCGTCTCGACCGTCACTGTCCTGTCGTCCCGGATGACGAATGCGTGGTTGGCGATGTCCTGCTGTGGCACCGACAGGGGAACGGTCCGAATGTCGATGTTGGGGAGGCGCGAGAGGGAAACGAGTCGGTCCAGTTGTTCCGCCATCCTGGCGGCCGACACAATCCGCCATCGCAGCACGGACTCGGTGATGACGAAGTGGAGGTCCTTGGCTGAGTCGTAGAGCACCTGCTGGCGGTCGATCCTCGCACTGATGGTGCGGGTGAGAACCTCCTCGCCAAGGTTGTGCCGGGCAAGAATGGCCCGGATGTATTCGGGGGTTTGCAGCAGGCCCGGGATCAGGGCTGGTTGAAAGAGGCGCAGCACGGCCATCCGGTCCTCCAGCGATCTCGTCTGCTCCTGCGCCTTGTGCACGCCCATCCGGCGGACCAGGCGCCAGGCCGTGGTTTCCGTGGACGCCGCCCGGGCGACCTCCAGGTACTCGGCCTTGACCTCGTCCGAGACCCCGATGGCGGTAAGGATGCGTTCGACGTCCGCCGGGGACGGTGCGGCCTTGCCCGTTTCAATCTTGCTGAGCTTGCTTGTGGACATCACAGCGCTGCGGGCGACGGTTTTGGCCTCCTTTCCGGATGCCTGCCGAAGCGCCCGCAGCGCTGCTCCGAGCTGCCCTTTGTTCACGCGCCGGCGTGCTTCTCCCACCAGTCGGAGAACGGCTCGGCGTGCGCCAGCGCTGTATCCCGGATGGTGACGAAGTCTTGTGCCCGGCTGTCAGGCATCGTTTCCCGCCCTGAGACGGCTCCCGTGTCGTCGTAATGCATGACGACTGCCGTCCTCTCGTCGAAGAGCCAGAAGTCTTCTGCTCCTTCGAGCGGGTTGGGCTTGTCCGTCGCATCGAGGATGAAGAACTCTTCACCCCCGATCACGTTCTTCCGGTACCCCCAGCCCAGTTCGAACCGCAGATACGGTGTGAGAGGACGCGACAGAATGTGCACGCGATAGACGCGCTTACCGAGGCGAGTGAGGGTCCGGAGCTCCGACACCCATGCTTCGTTGTAGTCGTCGGGCTGAGGCTGCCCGGAGAGGAAGGCTCGGTAGGCGTCCACGTTGCCCGATCCGCTGTAGTCGGCGAGGGTCTCCAGCCTGAATGCTTCCCGCTCGAAGGAGTCGAACAGCTCCCCGAGAGTCTTAAGCGTCACGAAGGCCCTTCCGGATCAGATCGAACACGAGCTGCATCGGGATCTCCACGAGGGTCTCGTGCGCCGGAATTTCCAGCCCGTGATCGGTAGGCGTCTCCCCCTGCACCAAGAAGGTGTCCCTGTCCGTGGCGTAGATGGTCGGGCAGTCCTTGATGTCGCACGTGCTCACGAGCTTGGTGACCTTCACGCGGCTCCCTCCCCGGTCTGCTCCGGTGTGTCCGGTTCGATGCTTCCGACCTCACAGGGTGAGGCGCAAGCGGTTCCGGTTTCCGAAACGGGAAAGCGGGGCGGGAGGGGGTGAGCGGCGGCGCGTCGTAGCCTCACCGCTACCCGCATGGGCGCAGCGCCGCTCGTGCTGTCGCCACGCCCCATGTGGCAGCAGAATGGGGCGTCTCCGTGGCGGTCGGGGTGGTGGTTTCCGCTGCCTGTTCCCGGCGGCAGGCCGGGCACAAGGTCTCCTCCGCCACCGGGCGGAACAGGCGCGGCTGGACGTGCTCGCCCCGGCATTCGCGCATGCTCGCCACGCGCGGCTCGATGGCAGGGGTTTCCTGGACCCGCTGCTCAGTGAACGACGGCATCGGCGGCAGCTTGCGCGTCAGGCGGTTGCGGGCGAGGGCCGCTGCCGAGTGGACGCGTTCGGGAAGTCCCGAGGTCAGCGCCTCACGGAGGTCGGTCAGCGAAGCGCCGCGCAGGAACCACTCGGCGGCCAACGGGGCGAGCTCGGCCACCTCCCGCCCCGTCAGGCGAAGTTGGCGTTCGCGGTGCGAGACGGAGGAGAGCGCCAGGGCGCCGCGCTCGATCAGCCGGGAGGGTCGGGAGGGAGGGTTCTGCGTGTTCTCCTCAGTGTTGTTTTGGGAGCGACCGACGGACCGGTCGTCCGGCTCACCGATGGCCGGTTCCACGGCCGTCGGCGGCTCGGCGGGACGGCCCCCGTCCCGAACCACCAGCGCCTCCTCGGCGCTCAGCGGTACGTTCGAGACGAGCTGCCTGGTCGCCCAGCGGCCGTGCGGGCCCTGGCCGCGCCACTCGTGGACGTACCCCTCCGTGATCAGCTCCCGCTTCGCGCGCTGGAACGCCGTCTTCTTGATCCCCGCCCGCTTCGCCGTCTCCGACAACGGCTGGTCAACGCCGTCGGGGAGCGAGAGCTGCCAGATCAACAGGCGTACGGCTTCGGCCGATAGACGCGGATGGCGGATGATGCCGTTCGAGACCTGCGTGAAGAAACGCGCAGGAGGGATAGCATGCTTGTGCATTCGCGAGTCTCCTTGGGATAGCACCTCGCGGGTGTAGACCCCCTTCGCCGGTTGCAGCCGGCGTCGGGGGTCGCTTCGTTACCGTACGAAGCGACCCGATTACCGCGACCGTAGCGCATCCCCACACTCGGACGCGGACCTTCCGGTGGAACTCAGGCAGTCCGACGACACGGCTGTGCCCCGCCCGGAGGCGGGGCACAGCCGTCGGAACGCCGGCGTCAGGGCGCGGGCGTCAGCCCAGTCGCTGGACCAGCGCCCGGTACTCGTCCCACAGTTCCTTCGGCGTGTGGTCGCCGAAGGTCTCCAGGTGCTGGGGCACCAGGGCCGCCTCCTCGCGCCAGACGTCCTTGTCGACCGTGAGGAGCAGGTCGAGGTCGGCCTCCGGGATGTCGAGGCCGTCGGTGTCGAGGGCGTCGCGCGTCGGAAGGATGCCGATGGGGGTCTCGACGCCGTCGGCCGTGCCGTCGAGGCGCTCGACGATCCACTTCAGGACGCGGCTGTTCTCGCCGAAGCCCGGCCAGACGAAGCGGCCGCCCGCGTCCTTGCGGAACCAGTTGACGTAGTAGATCTTGGGGAGCTTCGACTGGTCCTTGCCGGCGCCGACCTTGATCCAATGACCCATGTAGTCACCCATGTTGTAGCCGCAGAACGGCAGCATGGCGAACGGGTCGCGGCGCAGCTCCCCGACCTTGCCCTCGGCGGCCGCGGTCTTCTCGGAGGCGACGTTGGCGCCGAGGAAGACGCCGTGCTGCCAGTCGAAGGACTCCGTCACCAGCGGGACGGCCGTGGCGCGGCGGCCGCCGAAGAGGATGGCCGAGATCGGGACGCCCTTGGGGTCCTCCCACTCCGGGGCGATGATCGGGCACTGCGACGCCGGGACGGTGAAGCGGGCGTTGGGGTGGGCGGCCGGGGTGTCCGAGGACGGCGTCCAGTCGTTGCCCTTCCAGTCGATGAGGTGGTCGGGGGCCTTCTCCGTCATGCCCTCCCACCACACGTCGTCGTCATCGGTGCGGGCGACGTTGGTGAAGACGGCGTTGCCCCAGAGGGTCTTCATGGCGTTGGCGTTGGTGTGCTCGCCGGTGCCGGGAGCGACGCCGAAGAAGCCGGCCTCGGGGTTGATGGCGTAGAGGCGGCCGTCCTCGCCGAAGCGCATCCAGGCGATGTCGTCGCCGATGGTCTCCACCGTCCAGCCGGAGACGGTGGGCTCCAGCATGGCGAGGTTGGTCTTGCCGCAGGCGGAGGGGAAGGCGGCGGCGACGTACTTCGGCTCGCCGTGCGGCGGGGTGAGCTTGAGGATGAGCATGTGCTCGGCGAGCCAGCCCTCGTCCCGGGCCATCACGGAGGCGATGCGCAGGGCGTAGCACTTCTTGCCCAGCAGGGCGTTGCCGCCATAGCCGGAGCCGTAGGACCAGATCTCGCGTTCCTCGGGGAAGTGCGAGATGTATTTGGTGGAATTGCAGGGCCAGGGCACGTCCTGCTCGCCCTCGGCCAGCGGGGCGCCCAGGGTGTGGACGGCCTTGACGAAGAAGCCGTCGGCGCCGAGCTCGTCGAGGACGGCCTGGCCCATGCGGGTCATGGTGCGCATCGAGACGGCGACGTAGGCGGAGTCGGTGATCTCGACGCCGATCGCGGAGAGCGGCGAGCCGACGGGGCCCATGCAGAAGGGCACGACGTACATGGTGCGGCCGCGCATGGAGCCGCGGAAGATCCCCTGCTCACCGGAGAAGATCTCGCGCATCTCCGCCGGGGCCTTCCAGTGGTTGGTCGGGCCCGCGTCCTCCTCCTTCTCGGAGCAGATGAACGTACGGTCCTCGACGCGCGCCACGTCGCTGGGGTCGGAGGCGGCGTAGTAGGAGTTGGGGCGCTTGACCGGGTCGAGTTTCCGGAAGGTCCCCTTGGCGACGAGCTCCTCGCACAGGCGCTCGTACTCGGCCTCGGAACCGTCGCACCAGACCACCTGGTCCGGCTGGGTGAGGGCGGCGATCTCGTCTACCCAGGAGATCAGCTCCTGGTGGTTGGTGGGGGTGGTGGGAGCCGCACTGGTGCGCGCCACGATCGCTCCGTCCCGCCGGAACCCGCTGTCCGGCGTCGCTATTGAGGGTGGAACGGCCCATGGGCACCGGGGATCGCCGGTGCCGGACCGTCTCTGCACATTGGTTGCCCCTTGGGGGCCGCGACCCAGACGCTTCGTGACCGCTCATCCGGTGCCGCCCGCACTCATTTGATCATCCGACTCATCATCCGATCTGTCCAGGGGGCGCCCCCGTGACCATCACCACCCGATACCCGCCCGTAACCTACGGTTGCGTAGGTAGCATGACGGCCATGACACCCGCGCCCGACACAGCGCCCTCTCCGTCCTCCGGTTCCCCCGGGGCGCCGCATGCCGCAATCCTGAACGCCAGTTCGTCCGATTCCGGTTCGCCAGCCGCCGACGTCACCGGCGTGGCCGAGGCCGTCGCCGCGGCGGCTCCGGCCAAGCCACGGCTGCGCGGCTGGCTGCACGCCGGGATGTTCCCCGCGGTGCTGGTCTCCGGCGTCTTCCTCACCGCCCTGGCGGACAGCACCCGGGGCAGAATCGCCTGCGCGGTCTACGTCCTGACCGCCTGCCTGCTGTTCGGCATCAGCGCGCTCTACCACCGGGGCGACTGGAGCCCGCGCGCGGCGGCCGTGCTGCGCCGGCTCGATCACGCCAATATCTTCCTGATCATCGCGGGTACCTACACACCCCTGACCATGCTGCTCGTCCCCGGCGGCCGGGGACGGCTGCTGCTCTGGGCCGTATGGCTCGCCGCCGCCGCCGGAATCGCCTTCCGCGTCTTCTGGGTGGGCGCGCCGCGCTGGCTCTACACCCCCTGCTACATCGCGATGGGCTGGGCCGCCGTCTTCTTCCTGCCGGACTTCCTCCGCAAGGGCGGCATCGCCGTCCTCGTGCTGGTGATCGTCGGCGGCCTGCTCTACTCGGCGGGCGGCGTGATCTACGGGATCAAGCGCCCGAACCCCTCACCCCGGTGGTTCGGGTTCCACGAGGTGTTCCACTCACTCACGCTCGCCGCGTTCATCACCCACTACGTGGGCATCTCGCTGGTGGCCTATTCGCACGCCTGAGCGCGAGCCCGGGTGGGCACGACGCACTCTGCGGCCCCCGCGCGGCGGCCGCGGCCTCGACGCCGCGGCCACCCGCCACGTCAGCCCGCCCACGCCGGCCACGACCACGGCCAGCACGGCGACCTCCCCGACGAACACGTACCCGGTGACGCTCAACACGGCCACCAGCAAAGCGGCAACGGTCATGACATACCCCCTCCATCACCTTTTGGCTGACTCCCCGCTCCCCTGCCCCGCACACAGCGTCACACACCCCACTGACAATCAGCGTCCCGTCAAAGCCGGCCACTCCCGCGCTCGGTGTGGTCCGTGAAAAGACCGATGCCGGAGAATGCGGCCATGGCCACAGCCCACTCCTCCCCCGCGGCGCCGACCGCGCCCGTCCTCGGGCTGCGCGAGCGGAAGAAGATCCAGACCCGCCGCGCGATCCGGGGTGCCGCCTACCGCCTCTTCGAACGGCAGGGGTACGACGCCACGCCCGTCGACCAGATCGCCGAGGCCGCCGACGTCTCCACCAGCACGGTCTTCCGCTACTTCCCCACCAAGGAGGACATCGTCCTCACCGACGAGTACGACGCGGTGATGGAGGCCGCGATCCGCTCGCGCCCGGCGGACGAGCACCCCGTCGAGTCCATCCGGCACGGCGTCACCGGCGCCGTCCGCCAGCTCGTCGAACGCGACATCGCCGAGCTGCGCCAGCGCACCCGGCTCGTGCACGAGGTGCCCGCGCTGCGCGGCCGGACGGCGGAGGGCATGGCGGAGTCGGCCCGCGTGCTCTGCGCCGTCCTGGCCGGGCGCACGGGCCGGTCGCCCGGCGACCTGGAGCTGCGGGTCGTGGTCGCCGCCGTCCTCGGGGCGATGCAGGAGGCGACGATGCACTGGGTCGAGCAGGGGCAGACGGACGACTTGCCGTCGTTGATCGACCGCGCGCTTCGGGTGCTCGCCCGTGGGCTGACGCTTTAGCGCTCCGCCGGGAACGCGGTCCGGTCGCTGCGGGCCGGTGGGGGCTGGTCGCGCCCGCGCGGCGGTAGCCGCATATCGACACTGCCCCGCGCCCCTTCGGGGCGCCCCGGACCCCCTCAGCCGCCCAGTTGTCCCGACAAAGCCTCCGCGTCCGTCGTCGGGGCGTCGCACGTGAAGGCGCGGCATACGTACGCCGCCGGGCGGGCGTCCAGGAGGGTGCGGCCCGCGAGGAGGGGGATCTCCTCCGAGCCCGGCTCGCCGACCGCGACGACCAGGCCCGGGGCCGTCGACAGCAGCGCGGTGCGGTGCAGCCGCGCCGTCGCCGGGTGGTCCGCCGGGCCCACCACGGCCACCTCGCGGGGCCCGTCCAGCAGCGCCTCGGCGACCGCCAGGCCCCAGCTGATGAAGCGCGGCGCCTTCGGCCCCAGCGCCGTCACCACGCCGAGCGCCTTCTCCGCCGCCTCCCGGTGCCGGGCGCTGCCCGTGTACGCGGCGTACGACAGGAGCGCCCCGGCCGCCGCCGTCCAGCCCGACGGCGTGGCGTTGTCGGTGGGGTCCTGCGGGCGGCGGATCAGCTTCTCGGCGTCGTCGGCGGTGTCGAACAGCGCGCCGTCGGGCGTGGTGAAGCGGTCCAGGACGGTGCCCAGGAGCAGCCCGGCGAAGTCGATCCACACGCCCTCGCCCGTGACGCCGGCCAGCGCGAGGAAGCCCTCGGCGACGTCCGCGTAGTCCTCCAGGACGCCCGCGTGGGTGCCGGGGGCGCCGTCCAGCGAGGTGCGGGCGAGTCGCCCGTGCCAGTCCATGTGGACGCGGACGATCAGGTCGGCGGTGTCCGTGGCGGCCTGGATCAGGTCGGGACGGTCGAAGTAGGCGCCGGTCTCGGCGAGCGCGGCGATGGCCAGACCGTTCCAGGCGGCGACGATCTTGTCGTCGCGGCCGGGCCGGGGCCGCCGGTCGCGGGCGGCCAGCAGCCGCGCCCGGACGGACGCGACCTTCCCCGCCTCCCACAGCCGCTCGGTGTCGGGGAGCTGGAGGACGGACGCGCCCTCCTCGAACGTGCCCTCCTCGGTGACGCCGAAGTGCTCCGCCGCGAGCGCCGCGTCCGCCTCGCCCAGCACCTCGCGCAACTGCGCGGGCGTCCAGACGTAGTACGCGCCCTCGACGTGCCGGCCGCTGCCGTCGTCGCTGTCGGCGTCCAGCGCGGAGGCGAAGCCGCCCTCGGCCGTGCGGAGTTCGCGGATCATGAAGTCCGCCGTCTCCAGGGCCACGCGCCGGGCGAGCTCCGAGCCGGTGGCCCGCCAGAGGTGGGCGTACGCCCGGCAGAGCAGGGCGTTGTCGTAGAGCATCTTCTCGAAGTGCGGGACCGTCCACGTGGCGTCGACCGCGTAGCGGGCGAAGCCGCCGCCGAGCTGGTCGTAGATCCCGCCGCGGGCCATGGCCTCGCAGGTGGCCGTGGCCATCTCCAGGGCGGCCTCGGAGCCGGTGCGCACGTGGTGGCGCAGCAGGAACTCCAGCGTCATGGACGGCGGGAACTTGGGGGCGCCGCCGAAGCCGCCGCGCGTGGCGTCGAAGTCGCGGGTCAGCCCGAGGAGGGCGGCGTGGAGCTCCTCCGGGCCGGGGGGCCGGACGGCGTCCACGGCGAGGGAGCGCTCGGAGAGGTCGCGGACGATGCGCCGGGCGACCTGGCCCACCTCGTCGCGGCGGTCGCTCCAGGCGGCCCGGACGCCCTCCAGGACCTGCCGGAAGCCGGGCATGCCGTGCCGGGGGCCGGGCGGGAAGTAGGTGCCGAAGTAGAAGGGCTCGGCGTCGGGGGTGAGGAAGACGGTCATGGGCCAGCCGCCGTGGCCGGTGGCGGCCTGGACGGCCTCCATGTAGACCGCGTCGACGTCCGGCCGCTCCTCGCGGTCGACCTTGACGGAGACGAAGTGCTCGTTGAGGTAGGCGGCCGTCGTCTCGTCCTCGAAGGATTCGTGCGCCATCACATGACACCAGTGACAGCTCGAATACCCCACGCTCAGGAGCACGGGCACGCCTCGGCACCGCGCCTCGGCGAATGCCTCGGGCGACCAGGGCCACCAGTCGACGGGGTTGTCGGCGTGCTGGAGGAGGTAGGGGGACGTCTCGTGCGCCAGGCGATTGGGCATGGGCCCATCCTCGCGCACGAGGGGCTCCGGGGCGGGCTCCGGCGGCGCCGGACGGGCCGCTGGGCCCGTCCGGTCATGCCGTCGTGAACGCCACCGTCACGATGCCGCCGTGAACGCCGCCGCCGTCAGGCCGTCGTCTTGCCGGTCTCGCCCGACGGGTCGGGCGCCTCCTCGAAGTCCACCCGCTTCATGTGCTTGTTCATGGACTTCATCAGAAACCACACGGCCCCGCCGATGACGGCGAAGACGATGAAGCCGAGGACTCCGGGGGTGACCTTGTTCTGGTCGAGATCCGCGGCGGCAAGCGTAAGGGCGCTCATCATCATGGGGTCAATTGTTGCGGATGCCCGCGAAGAGGTCGTCCTCGGGGAGGGAAGTGTCGACGAGGGACTTCGCCAGCTCGTACTCCTCGGTCGGCCAGACCTCGCGCTGGATGTCCATCGGCACCCGGAACCAGCCGCCGTCCGGGTCGATCTGCGTGGCGTGGGCGATCAGGGCCTTGTCGCGGATCTCGAAGAAGTCGGCGCACGGCACGAACGTGGTCAGGGTGCGCTCGCGGCCCATCTCGTCCCAGCGCTTGAGCCACTCGCCGTACGGGGACTCCAGGCCGCGCTCGATCAGCGCGTCGTGGAGGGCCTGGGTGCGCTGACGGTTGAAGCCCTGGTTGTAGTAGAGCTTCTGCGGCTGCCAGGGCTCGCCGGCCTCGGGGTAGCGCTCGGGGTCGCCCGCGGCGTCGAAGGCCACCATCGAGATCTTGTGGGTCATGATGTGGTCGGGGTGGGGGTAGCCGCCGTTCTCGTCGTACGTGGTGATCACGTGCGGGCGGAACTCGCGGATCAGCTTCACCAGCCGGCCGGCCGCCTCCTCGACGTCCTGCAGCGCGAAGCAGCCCTCGGGCAGCGGCGGGAGCGGATCGCCCTCGGGGAGACCGGAGTCGACGAAGCCCAGCCACTCCTGCTTGACGCCGAGGATGTCGCGGGCCTCGGCCATCTCCTTGGCGCGGACCTCGTGGATGTTCTTCTCGATGTACGGGTCGCCCTGGAGCTTGGGGTTGAGGATGGAGCCGCGCTCACCACCCGTGCAGGTGGCGACCAGCACGTCCACCCCCTCGGACACGTACTTGGCCATCGTGGCCGCGCCCTTGCTCGACTCGTCGTCGGGGTGGGCGTGAACGGCCATCATTCGCAGCTGCTCAGTCAACGCTCGGTCCTCAGTCACTGGTCATGGCCCCTCCCATTGGACATCCGGGGCGCCTCCTATAGTGACCGAAGCGGGACGCGTTTCATTCCGCGTTCACAAATCGGCGCCCAGGAGGAACGATCATGGCTGCGGAGCGCGATGCCCTGCCCGAGGGCCGCTACGGCCGCTCGGCGGACGAGCGCGCCGACCGCAAGCTGAAGATCGTCGGGGCGGTGCTCGGCGCGGCGCTGCTCGGCTTCGTCGGCTGGGCCGGTGTGCACTACATCACCTCGTCGGAGGTGACCGGTCAGCTCATCCGCTCGAAGACCGTCTCCGACACGGCCGTGCAGGCGGTCGTGGAGGTGCGCAAGGAGAAGGACGCCGTCGCGGTGTGCACCCTGCGCTCGCTGGGCGCGGACGGCGGCGAGGTGGCCCGCAAGGACGTGACCTTCGACCGGCGCGAGGACCACTTCAGCCAGCTGGTGGAGATCCGGACGACGGCCCACGCCAGCGCCACGGAGCTGGAGGGCTGCCGGACCGCCTCGCGGGGCTGACACCGCCGGGCGTACCGCCGAGTGTTACCCGGAGATACCGCGCTGACCTGCGTTAACAGGATTCTTGCGCGTTTTCTCCCGCTTACTCCTTCCCCCCTTCGGGACGTAATTGTTAGGCTCGTGGTTTCGCCCCGCTTTGAAGGTGCACCCTTCTGAGTAGGGCGTTCATTTGTATCGAGATGCATCCCCAGCATTCCCCAGTACCGACGAGGAGCACCTGTGACCCAGACCAGCGACAACGTCACCTGGCTGACTCAGGAGGCGTACAACCAGCTCAAGGCCGAGCTGGAGTACCTGTCTGGTCCCGCTCGCACCGAGATCGCCGCGAAGATCGCGGCGGCCCGCGAGGAAGGTGACCTGCGAGAGAACGGCGGGTACCACGCGGCCAAGGAGGAGCAGGGCAAGCAGGAGCTCCGCGTCCGGCAGCTGACGCAGCTCCTCGAGAACGCCAAGGTCGGCGAGGCCCCCGCCACGGACGGCGTGGTGGCCCCCGGCATGGTCGTCACCATCGCCTTCGACGGCGACCCGGACGACACCCTCGACTTCCTGCTGGCCTCCCGCGAGTACGCCAGCTCGGACATCGAGACGTACTCCCCGCAGTCCCCGCTCGGCAGCGGCGTCAACGGCAAGAAGATCGGCGAGGACGCCCAGTACGAGCTGCCGAACGGCAAGAAGGCCATGGTCCGCATCCTGGAGGCCAAGCCCTACAGCGGCTGAGCGCCCCCGGAGCGACGCGCCGGAGCCCCGGACCCGTGCACGGGTCCGGGGCTCCGGCGTATCCGCACCGCGTTCACGCCGTCGCCGAGCGGTATTTCCGCACCGACAGCGCCCGGAAGACCCCGATGATCAGCAGGGACCAGAGCACCGACGCCCACACCGGGTGCTGCATCGGCCACGCGGCCGGCACCGGATAGCCCTGCGGCACGTTGCCGAACAGCTCCCGGGCGGCCTGCACGGTGGCGCTGAAGGGGTTCCACTCGGCGATGGTGCGCAGCACGGTGGGCATATTGCCCGAGGGCACGAAGGCGTTGGAGATGAAGGTGAGCGGGAAGAGCCAGATCAGCCCGCCCGAGGTGGCCGCCTCCGGGGTCCGGACGGACAGCCCGATGAGCGCGCCGATCCAGGAGAACGCGTAGCCCAGCAGGAGCAGCAGGGCGAAGCCGCCGAGCGCCTTGAGGACGCCCTCGTGGATCCGCCAGCCGACGATGACCGCCACGATCGCCAGGACGACGAGCGTGAGGGCCGTCTGCACCAGGTCGGCGAGGGTGCGGCCGGTGAGCACCGCGCCCCGGGCCATGGGCAGGGAGCGGAAGCGGTCGATGAGGCCCTTGTGCATGTCGTCGGCGATGCCCGCGCCCGCGCCGGCCGTGGCGAAGGTGACGGTCTGGGCGAAGATGCCCGCCATGAGGAACTCGCGGTAGGTGCTCGGGTCGGTGCTGCCGCCCACGGCGATCGAGCCGCCGAAGACATAGCTGAACAGCACCACGAACATGATCGGCTGGACGAGGCCGAAGACGACGACCTCGGGGATCCGGATCATGCGGATCAGGTTCCGCTGGGCGACGACCAGGGAGTCGCGGACGGACTGGACGGCCGCCCCGCCGCGTGCCGCGGGCACGGGCCGCCGGGGCAGGGTGGTGCCGGTCACGGTCATGGCCCCGCCACCTCCTTCGCCTCTGCGGGACCGGGCTCGGAACCGGGCTCGGGGCCGGATGCGGAACCGGTCCCCGATCCGCCCGGGCCGGGTTCGTCGCTCGCGGCCGCGTGCCCGGTGAGCGAGATGAAGACGTCGTCGAGGGTCGGGCGGCGCAGGGCGATGTCGTCGATCTCGATGCCGCGCCCGTCCAGCTCCCGGATGACCTCGGCGAGCAGCTTGGCGCCGCCGGAGACGGGGACGATGACCTTGCGGGTGTGCTCCTCGACGGTGGGCTCGCCCTTGCCGAAGGCGCGGATGACGCCGAGGGCGGGGGCGATGTGCTCGCGCTCGTGGACGACCAGTTCGACGCGCTCCCCGCCCGTGCGCGCCTTGAGCTGGTCGGAGGTGCCGCGGGCGATGACCCTGCCGTGGTCGATCACGCAGATGTCGTGGGCGAGGTGGTCGGCCTCCTCCAGGTACTGCGTGGTGAGCAGCAGGGTCGTCCCGCCGGCGACGAGCTCCTGGATGACCTCCCAGAGCGCCTGGCGGTTGCGGGGGTCCAGGCCGGTGGTGGGCTCGTCCATGAACATCACGGGCGGGCTGACGACCAGGGCGGCGGCGAGGTCGAGGCGGCGGCGCATGCCGCCGGAGTAGGTCTTGGCGGGCCGGTCGGCGGCCTCGGCGAGGTTGAAGCGCTCCAGGAGCTCGCCGGCGCGGGCCTTGGCGTCGCGCCCGCTGAGCTGGTAGAGCCGGCCGACCATCCGGAGGTTCTCACGGCCCGTCAGGTATTCGTCCACGGCGGCGAATTGGCCGGACAGGCCGATGGCGTGCCGGACGTCGTTGGGTTTCCTCAGTACGTCGATGCCCGCCACCACGGCTTTACCGCGGTCGGGTTTGATCAGGGTGGTGAGCACGCGCACGGCGGTGGTCTTGCCGGCGCCATTGGGGCCGAGCAGTCCTAGAACGGACCCTTCCGGAACGTCGAGATCGACGCCGTTCAGAGCCGTGACGTCGCCGAAGGTCTTGACCAGGCCTTCGGCGTAAATAGCGCCTGGCATGGATGTTCTCCCCGTTTGGGTGACGTAATAGTTGATTTTACGTTCATCGGTGGCGATCCGCCCTCTGAATGAATGCCACCGGATAATGCGTGACCCTTACTTCCGGATATCGGGGGCGGCCCGGATATCCGGGGACGGTCAGGAGGACAGCGGATAACCGGCGGTGCGCAGGGCCTGGCGCACCTCCGCGCGGTGCTCCGGGCCCGCCGTCTCCAGATGGAGCTCGACCTCGGCCTCCGTCAGCCCCAGGCGGGGGTCGGTGCGTTCGTGGGCGATGTCGACGACGTTGGCGTTCGCGGCGGAGAGCACCTCCAGCAGCGCGGCGAGCGCCCCGGGGCGGTCCGGCAGCGGCAGCCGCAGCGACAGGTAGCGGCCCTCGGCGGCCATACCGTGGCGCAGGACGCGCTGCAACAGCAGCGGATCGACGTTGCCGCCCGACAGCACGGCCACCACCGGGCCCCGGTCCCGGAACGAGCCGGGGTCCGCCAGCAGCGCCGCCACCGGGCTCGCGCCCGCCGGCTCGACGACGAGCTTGGCCCGCTCCAGACAGAGCAGCAAGGCGGCGGCGATCCCGTCCTCGGAGACGGTGCGCACCTCGTCGACCAGCCGCGCGACGATCCGGAACGGCACCTCGCCGGGGCGGGCGACGTTGATGCCGTCCGCCATCGTCGCCGGGTCCGCGACCGCCACCGGGTGGCCGGCGGCCAGCGACGGCGGGTACGCGGCGGCGCCCGCCGCCTGGACGCCCACGATCCGCACGTCCGGCCGCAGCGCCTTGACCGCCACCGCGATCCCGGCGATCAGCCCGCCCCCGCCGACCGCCACGACGACGGTGCGCACCTCGGGGCACTGCTGAAGGATCTCCAGCCCGACCGTGCCCTGACCGGCCACGATGTCCGGGTGGTCGTAGGGGTGGACGAGCACCGCGCCCGTCCCTTCCGCCCACGCGCGGGCCGCGCCCAGCGCCTCGTCCAGGCCCTGCCCGTGGACGCGCACCTCGGCGCCGTACTCGCGGGTCGCGGCCATCTTCGGCAGCGGTGCGCCCTCCGGCATGAACACCGTCGACCGCACCCCCAGCAGGGAGGCGGCCAGCGCGACGCCCTGCGCGTGGTTGCCGGCGCTGGCGGCGACGACGCCCGCCGCGCGCTCGGGGGGCGTCAGGGCGGCGATCCGCGCATAGGCGCCGCGGATCTTGAACGAGCCGGTGCGCTGGAGGTTCTCGCACTTGAGGCGGACGGGCGCGCCGACGAGCCCGGACAGATGGCGGCTGCTCTGCAGGGCGGTGACCCGGGCGACCCCCGACAGCGTCTCCCGCGCCCGGCGCACATCGTCGAGGGTCACCGGACGTGCGGCCATGTCCTCAGTATCGCGCCGCGGCACGGGCCCGGCCGGAGCGGATAAATGGGGCATACAGCAAGGACGTAAGGGGCGATCCGGGCGGCGCATACATACATACCGACCGGTTTGCGGAGCACTGGTACAACAGCGTGCGGGGACGCGTACTCTGTCCCCCATTCTCAGCGATTCCAGCTCCGCATCCCCTGCCCGCCGTACGAAGTGAGCCCCAGGCCATGCCCACCTCTCAGGACATGACGACCGACCTCGCCCCCGGTGTCCTCGACGCCCTCCAGCACCAGGTGGCCGTCTTCGCCCGCCGCGCCGAGCAGACCCGGCTCGGGGGCGTAGGCCGGGTCCACAACTCCATGGACCGCGCCGCCTACCTCCTGCTCAACCGCCTCGACCAGGAAGGCCCCATGGGCGTCAAGGCGCTCGCCGCGGGCATGGGCATCGACTCCTCGACCGTCACCCGCCAGGTGGCGCCGCTCGTCGACACCGGTCTGGTCAAGCGCACCTCGCACCCCGAGGACGGCCGCGCCGTCGTCCTTCAGCTCTCCCCGCGCGGCAAGGCCCGCCTGGAGGAGGTCCGCGCCTCCCGGCGCGAGCTGATGGCGCTGTGCACCCAGGGGTGGTCCGAGGACGAGCGGGACGTCTTCTGCACCCTGCTCACCCGCTTCAACTCGGCCCTGTCCGACATCCACTTCACCCAGCCCCAGCAGGTTCCGCCGGCCTCTTGACCGGACCGCGCGGCTGTCCTCTTCTGGAGGGGTGCGAGCCTCTTCTGGAGGGGTACGAGAGCGGCGGGACGCCCGGGAGCGCCGCCGCGCCCGGGAGTTCGAAGCGTTCGCCGGCGGCGCGGGCGGCAGGCTGCTGCGCACCGCGCTGCTGCTGACCGGCGACCGGGAGGCCGCCGAACGACTGCTGACCCGCGCCCTCGCCCGCACGTACGCCGCCTGGGACGGCCTCGGCGGCGAGGATCCGTACGAGCGCACCCGCCAGGAGCTCGTGGCGCGCTATGCCCGCTCCCACTCGGCGAGGTGTCATCGCCCGGGTGACGGGGACGGGCCGTTGGCCCGGCTCACGTCGCGGGAGCGGCTGGTGGTCGTCCTGCGGCTGTACGAGGGGGTCGCCGAGGAACAGACGGCGGCGGCGCTCGGGGTGTCCGTGGAGCGCGTGCGCGCGCTGTGCGCGCGGGCCGTCCTCACGGTGGCCGCGTGAGCGGCCAGGACCGCCGGGAGGCGGAGGTCCGGCGGCTGCTGGACGGGCCGCGGCCGGCGGTGCCGGCGGAGGTGGTGGCACGGGCGGCCGCGCGGGGCGCGCGCATGGTGCGCAGACGGCGCGCGCTGCGGCGGGCGGGGTGGGTGTTGCTGCTGCTC
The DNA here is from genome assembly GCF_054551825.1 of Streptomyces sp. L500. Taxonomy (NCBI): domain Bacteria; kingdom Bacillati; phylum Actinomycetota; class Actinomycetes; order Kitasatosporales; family Streptomycetaceae; genus Streptomyces; species Streptomyces sp. L500. Next base: position 9,116 of record NZ_JBTOLC010000017.1, on the reverse strand, counting down.
GCCGTGGTGGCGTTCGGGGTGTGGGCGGCGGCCGAAGAGCCGTGGCGGGCGCGGCCGTCGGGGACCGCGCCACCGTTGTGGGGCGGGGACTGAGGATGCCCCGGTCCCGCCCCTTCTCCCCCAGCTACCGCTGGGAGGTGCCCCCAGTTTCCCGGGGGCTCCGCCCCCGGACCCCCCGCTCCTCAAACGCCGGAGGGGCTGAGAATCAGCCCCTCCGAAGAACGTCAGCCGAGCGCCTGCGTCAGGTCGGCCAGCAGGTCGTCGGCCGACTCGATGCCCACCGAGGCGCGGACCAGGTCCGCCGGGACCTCCAGCTGGGAGCCGGCGACCGAGGCGTGCGTCATCCGGCCCGGGTGCTCGATCAGGGACTCGACGCCGCCCAGGGACTCGCCCAGCGTGAAGAGCTTGGCGCGGTTGCAGACCTCGACGGCCGCCTCCTCGCCGCCCGCGACGCGGAAGGACACCATGCCGCCGAAGGCGCGCATCTGCTTGGCCGCGACCTCGTGCAGCGGGTGCTCGGGCAGGCCCGGGTAGTAGACCTGCGTCACCTTCGGGTGCGAGACGAGCAGGTCCACCACGCGCTCGGCGTTGGCCGTGTGGCGGTCCATGCGCACGGCGAGGGTCTTGATGCCGCGCAGCGTCAGCCAGGAGTCGAAGGGGCCGGCGACGGCGCCCATCGCGTTCTGGTGGTAGGCGAGCTCCTCGCCCAGGCCGGTGTCCGCCGTGATCAGGGCACCGCCGACGACGTCGGAGTGGCCGCCCATGTACTTGGTGGTGGAGTGGACGACGACGTCCGCGCCCAGGGACAGCGGCTGCTGCAGGTAGGGGCTGGCGAAGGTGTTGTCGACGACGAGCTTGGCACCGGCCTCGTGGGCGACGCCCGCGACGGCGGCGATGTCGGTGATGCCGAGCAGCGGGTTGGACGGGGTCTCGACCCAGACCGCCTTGGTCTCGGGCCGGATGGCCGCGCGCACGGCGTCCGGGCTGGAGGTGTCGGCGACCGACCACTCCACGCCCCAGCGGCTGACGACCTTGGCGAAGAGACGGAACGTTCCGCCGTAGGCGTCGTTCGGGATGACCACGTGGTCACCCGGCGCGAGCAGCGTGCGCAGGAGGGTGTCCTCGGCGGCCAGGCCCGAGGCGAAGGCGAGGCCCCGGACGCCGCCCTCGAGGGCCGCCAGGTTCTCTTCCAGGGCCGTGCGCGTGGGGTTGGCGCTGCGGCTGTACTCGTAACCGCCGCGCAGACCGCCGACGCCGTCCTGCTTGTACGTGGACACTTGGTAGATGGGCGGTACGACGGCCCCGGTCAGCGGGTCCGCTTCCTGCCCGGCGTGGATCGCGAGGGTCTCGAAGCTGTGCTGGTCGCTCATTCACCCGAGAGTAGTGCCCGTTCGCCCGATCGCTCCTGTTCACTTGTAACCGGCAGATGAACGATTCGCCGGTTTGTCACGTTGTACCGTCGTCCAGCCTCTTCCTTCGGCCCGTCCGGCTTCTTCCGTCAGCCTCTTCGTTCATCAGGACAGTTCATGGAGATTCTGCTTATCCTCCTCGCCGTCACCGTGATCTGCGGTGTCGTGGTGGCCCCCGCGATCCGGCGGTACCGGGCCGTGCGAGGTGTCGTCCAGGGCGCCGAGGCGGCCACGGACCCGGTCGGCGGGCTCGGCCTCGTCCCGCCCGAGCGGCTCGACGTACGGCTGCCCGGCCCGGACGAGGAGCTGCTGGCCGCCGTGGCGGAGGCCCGCCGCACCCAGGACTGGAAGCCGGCGGCCGACCTGCTGGCCCGGACGCCCGCCACGGGCGACGCCGAGCTGCGCTGGCAGCGGGTGCAGACGCTGGCCGGCGCGGCGGCCCAGGAGCTGGCCGAGGCGCCGGGCACGGGCGGGATGTGGCTGCGGCACTGGCGCGTGGTGGCGCCCAAGGACGCGGGCGGCGCGGCGGTGCAGGCGGAGTTCCTGGTCCAGCAGGCGATGCGGAACCCGTCCTCGCAGGACTTCCGGATGATCCTTGAGGAGGCGCGCACGGTCTGCTCCGAGGCGGCCCTGCTGGCGCCGGGCGACCCCGTCCCGTACATCGTCGAGCTGGGCGTCGCCCGGGGGATGGGCGCGAGCGAGGCGGAGTTCCAGTCCGTCTGGGAGACCGTGACCACCCGCGCGCCGGGCCACATGGGGGCGCACCTGAGCGCGCTGCGCTACTGGAGCGCGAAGTGGCACGGCTCCCGGGAGCAGGCCGAGTCCTTCGCCCGGCGCGCGGCCTCCACCGCGCCGGAGGGCAGCCTGCTGCCCGCGCTGCCGCTGTTCGCGGTCTTCGACCACCTGCCCGACGTGCAGCTGGTGCGCGGCCTGTTCCAGAGCGCGGTGGTCGGCGACGCGATCGAGGCCGCCCAGTACGCGGTGCACCACGCGCCGGAGAACCACCCGGTGCTGCCGCACGTCCGGCACCTGCTGGCGTGGTTCCTGGTCCGGGCCGAGCGTCACGCGGAGGCCCTGGAGCAGTTCCGGAAGGTCGACGGCCACATCGGGGCCCTCCCGTGGACGTACGAGCCGGACCCGGTGGCCACGTACACCGCGTACCGGGCGATGGCGGTGGCGGGGGCGCGGCAGGGACCGGTCTGACCTCGGACGGGCGCCCGGGTCGTCGCACAGTCGTCGCACATATGATCCCCACATTCCGTTTCTCGCGGATCTTTCGCACCTTTCGAACCCGTGTGGGGGTCTTCGCCCAGTGGGCACATCTCTGCGTGCGCTGCGCGCGCTCGTCCTCCTGGCCGGCTTCTATCTGATCGCCGTCCTCATGCTCGGCGTCCTCGTGGCCGCCGACGTCGCCGCGACGCTCTGGGCCCCCGGCCTGGCCATGGTGAAGGTGTACGTCTGTTCCGTCGTGCTCGCCGTCCCGGTGCTGCGGGGCGTCTTCCTGTTCAGCACCGCCCGGGCGAAGGAGCCGGACGGACTGCCCGTCACCGAGGCCGGGCAGCCGGAACTCTGGCGTACCGTCCGCTCCCTGGCCGAGCGGACGGGCACCCGGGCGCCCGACGCGATCGTCCTCACCGGCGACGTCAACGCGGGCGTCACCGAGGACACCCGGCTGCTCGGCCTGCTCCCCGGCCCCCGCCGGCTCTACCTCGGCGCCCCGCTGCTGACCGGGCTGACTGAGGCCCAGCTGCACGCCGTCATCGCCCACGAGCTCGCCCACTACGGCAACACCGACACCCGCCTGGCGGGCATCGCCCTGCGAGGGCGCGCCGGCGTGCTGCACACGGTGGAGACCTTGCGGGAGCGGGAGGAGGAGCGGATCGCCGAGGAGCGGGCCATCCAGGAGAAGGCGGCCGAGGAAGCCGTCCGCAAGGGCCGCAAGCCCAAGAAGATCGACGCCGGCCGCGCGGGCACCGGCTACCGCCTGATGGTCAAGCCCTTCCTGGCGTACGCGGCGTTCTACCTGCGCGCCACGCACAGCACCGGCCGGCAGCAGGAGCTCGCCGCCGACCGTCTGGCCGCCCGGGTCGCGGGCCGGGACGCGACCGCCTCCGCGCTGCGCGAGACCGCAGCCCTCGACGCCGCCCACGACTTCTACATGAGCCGCTACGCCATCACCGGCGTGGACATCGGCCTCCTGCCGCCGCGCGGCGAGGTCTTCGGCGGCCTCCACCGGCTGCTCACCGCCCCCGGACGGCAGGAGGGCCTGGCCGGCCTGCGCGACGAACTGCCGCCGGCGGAGCCTTCCCCGTACGACACCCACCCGCCGGTGGCCGTGCGCGTGGAGCTGATCGAGGCGCTGCCCGACGACGGCCGGGCCCTGGACGGCCGAACTCTGGGGGACGCCCGTCCCGCGCTGGGGTTGCTGCGCGATCGCGAGCGGGTCATGGCGGACCTCGAGGGCGCGGTCCTGACGCCCAAGGCGCGGGCCATGGCGCGGGTGGACTGGCCCGAGCTGATCCACCGCTCCGTCCACGCCCGGACGGAGGAGGCGGCCGAGCCGCTGCGCACGGCGCTGGGCGCGACGGGCGCCCGGGCCACCGGGGCCGGCGCGCTCGCCGACCTGTCCGTCCTCCTCGACCTGGCCGACGCCGGACGGCTGTGGGAGGTGGCCGACCACCTGCCCAAGTCGCCGGAGGCCGCCAGGGCCGGCGGCCGCGCGGCCCGCGAGTTCGCGCGGCCGGCGCTGTACGCGGGGCTGCGCGAACTGACCGAGCTCGCGCTGGCCGAGTCGGCGGGCGCGCGCTGGGAACTGTCGTGGTCGGGCCCGCCGGAGCTGCGACTGCCGGACGGCGGGCCGACGGACGTGACCGCCGAACCCCTGGCCGGGATCGTGGCCGACGCGGTACGCCCCGTCGTGGCGGACGAGCCGGACACGAGAAGCCTGCGCGAACTGATCGACTGCTCGACCTGATCGCCTACGCGGGCTGATCGCCTACGCGACCTGATCGACCTCCCCACCCCCGCTCGACCCACCCCCGTTCGATTGGACGACCCCCACCCCCATGCTCCTGATCTCCCTCATCGTCGTGGCCGTCCTGGCCGTGGCCGCCGCCTTCTGGATCCGGCGGCAACTGCACTGGGCCCGCATAGGCCGCTACATCAACGCGGCGGGCATGCTGCCCGAGGAGCGGCAGATCACCGACCGGACGGGCCCGGACCCCGAGGGGGACGCCCTGCGGGAGGCCGTCTCGCGCGGCGAGTGGCGGGCGGCCGCCGAGGCGCTGGCCGCGGCCGGCACGGACTGGGAGCGGCGCTACGAGATCGTCGCCACCCTGGCGGAGGCGGCCGCCGAGGACGACGCCTGGCTGAGGGCCTGGCGTGCGGAGTTCCCGGACGACCCGGGCGCGGCCGTCGTCCACGCCGACGCGAAGATCTCCCTGGCGTGGGAGATCCGTGGCAGCGCCAGGGCGAACCGGACCACCGCCGAGCAGTTCGCCGGCTTCCACCGGGTGCTGGGCGAGGCGCGCGAGGACTTCGCGCGCGCCGTCGCGCTGGCCGACCCCGCCGACCCCACCCCGTACGCGGCGCAGATCCCGCTCTACATGGGCACGGGGGCCCCGCACGAGGCGATGGGCGAGCTGTGGGCGGAGATCACCGCGCGGGCGCCGCACCACTACCAGGCGCACAAGGCCGCGCTCCAGTACTGGTGCGCGAAGTGGCGGGGCTCGGAGGAGCTGGCCCGCGACTTCACGGCGAGGGCGGTGGCCGCGGCCCCGCCCGGCAGCCTGCTGACGGTGCTCCCGCTGATCAGCTGGTACGAGCACAAGGACACCGCCGCCACCGAGGCCGACTACCGCTCCCCGGAGCTGACGGCCCTGGTGGACGCGGCCCTCCACGACGTGGCGGCGGCCCGCCCCGGCCACCCGCGCGTGGCGGGCGCCCGCCACCTGCTGGCGTACTTCCTCACCCGCCAGGGGCGCCACGAGGCCGCCGTCGCGCAGTTCCGCGTGATCGACGGCTACGTCGGCGCCTTTCCGTGGACCTACTCCACCGATCCAGCCGAATTCTTCTGCGCCGTGCGCACCCAGGCGCTGGCGGGCGCTGCCACGAGCGGCCAGCGGAATCCCGGGGGCGGCGCGTACGTTGTCCCGGACGGACCGCCGAAGCGAGGAGCCCTGTGATGTTCGTCAGCCGCCACCGGAACCACCTCCCCACCCCCGAGGAGACCCTGCCCGGCCGCCCGGCCCCGGCCTTCCCCCTCCAGGAGCGCCACAGCGTCCTGGACACGCCCCTGGCCGCCCCCTACCCGGAGGGCCTGGCCGTCGCCGACTTCGGCCTGGGCTGCTTCTGGGGCGCGGAACGGAAGTTCTGGCAGACCGAGGGCGTCTGGACGACCCTGGCCGGCTACCAGGGCGGCACCACGCCGCACCCGACGTACGAGGAGGTGTGCAGCGGCCTGACGGGCCACACGGAGGTCGTCCGCGTCGTCTTCGACCCGTCCCGCGTCTCGTACGAATCCCTGCTCAAGCTCTTCTGGGAGTCCCACGACCCCACCCAGGGCAACCGCCAGGGCAACGACCGCGGCACCCAGTACCGCTCTGCGGTCTACACCCACTCCCCCGACCAGCAGGCCGCGGCCGAGTCCTCGCGCGAGGCCTACCAGTCGGTGCTCAGCGCCTCGGGCTACGGCGCCATCACCACGGAAATCCTCCCGGCGGCCCCCTTCTACTACGCGGAGTCCTACCACCAGCAGTACCTCTCGGACGCCAAGAACCCGACGGGCTACTGCGGCATCGGCGGCACGGGCGTCTCCTGTCCGGTGGGGATAGCGGCCGCCCCGGAAGCCACGAACGAGTAACCCGCCTCACGGCAACGCGCCGACCGACGACCAGGTGGTCACAGGGGTGGGTCCGGGAGGAGCCGTATCGCTTCTCCCTCACTCGTTCGAGCGGTGGAAATGCGCTCACGCCCGATACGCTGAGCCACGGCGATCAGAATCACGCCCATGGGAGCAGCCATGACCACCTCCGCCGCCGGGCAACCGCTCATTCCCCAGCCCCCGGCCACGGTTGCCGCGCTGCGGCAGGCCCTCAGCCAGATCGCCCCTGCCGCGCTGCCGGCCTTCACCCGGGAATTGGACCAGGCGGCCGACCAGTCGCGGCAGGGCTCCGATCTGGCGCCACTCCAGCGGTTCATCGCCCAGTGGGCCGTCTATGTCCACATCCAGCGCCGGCCCGACCTGGCAGCGGACCTGCGCCGGTGGGAGGACGTCGCCGCGTCGGGCGACGCCGCCCAGGCTCGACAGGCCGCCTCCGAGATCGGGCGGATCCTGGACGAAGCCCACGCGGCCACAGGCCTCTCCGCCCGGTGAGTCCGGACTGGCGCTGGGAGTACGCCCCAGACCAGGACCACGTGGTGAGCGGTATCGCCGTTCACGTGGTGGCGGAAGTGGAACGTCTGGCCGGTCAGCTCGTCGAGCTCGCCAGTACCGGCGTCGATGTCGGCGATGTCGGCAACGGCCCCCGACCGGGCGGCCTGCGCCGCATGGACGCCATCGGCGGCTGGTTCTACTTCCTGGTGGCACCACGCGACGCGCTGATCATCATCGTCCGTATCGTGCCCCCGTTCGACGCGCTGTAGCCATCCTCACCGAAGGTCTCTCGCGCCCGGGGGCTGCCTGACGCGAGAGACGGGGATCGCGCCGATCGTGGGGGCGTCAAACGAGCAGCCACGCTGAAGCCACCGTCCGGCCTCCGCCGTGTGCCCGGTGGGCTGGCTTCGTGCACAGTCAGCCCTTTTACGGCTGTTTTCGGTCAAGTAGCCCCATAAGACCATGAGCCTCTGCGTGATTCGTCACGATTCAGGACATGGCGACTTCGGGGGCAAGGAGCAGTCGGCTCGGCGGGCTAGGGCAGTGGTGGGGTGTCCTGGTGGGGGCACTGCTGCTCGCCGCGTGGTTCAACAGGGCGGCAGGACCTGCCGTGGTCATCGTTCTCTCCGCCGCTGTGCTGCTGTGGTGTTCCTTCCAAGCACCCGTGACATGCGGCGCGGGCGTGCGAGGCCGGGAAGACGGCTGCCGCAACAACGCGACGGGCCTTCTTCTGGGATGCCATATCCGCCAGCACCGGTGGCAGAAGCTCAAGATGTTGATCGTCCGACGCAAGGTGCGTGCGTTCTGCTCGGGGCTCTTCTCTGATGGCAAGGCCGCACTCGTAACACTTGCTGCGATCGGCAGCATCTTGTCAGCTCTGGTGGCCTTGATCCCTGGCATGACCATCCACTGACCACGCTCGAGGTATGAGGCCATCAGCCCAGGTAGGGACGCTCCCGGCGCTCCAGGAAGTGCCGGATGCGGAGCTGCTGGGTGTGGTGCATGGGGAGTTCGGTGATCTCGTCGGGGTGGACGAACCGGAGCTCGGTGGACTCGTCGGAGATCGCGAGCTCCCCGCCCGTCACGCGTGCGGTGAAGCAGACGTTGAACTGCCGCCGTACCTCCCCGTCGGAGTAGGCGATCACGTGGCGGGGGTCGGTGTAGGTGCCGACCAGTCCCGTGATCTCCACGTCCAGCCCGGTTTCCTCCTTGACCTCGCGCACGGCGGTGCCGGGGAGGGAGTCGGTCATCTCCATGCCGCCGCCGGGCAGGGCCCAGAGGTCGTTGTCGCGCCGCCGCTGGAGCAGGATGCGGCCTTGCGTGTCGGTGACGACGGCGGAGGCGGCCACGACCATGCTGTTGGGCTCGGGGGCCGCCGGGTCGTCGTAGTACTCGGTGCGGGACACGATCACTCCTCCTGGACGGGCGTCGCCGTCGCCCACACCGCGTCGAAGCTCTGCGCGTAGGTGTCGAAGACCCCTCCGCCACCGTTGCGGCGGAGGTGCCAGACAGGCGCCGCGAACGCGTTCGCTCCCCAGATGTGGGCGTTGACCAGTAGTTGATCATCCGCCCGGTAGAGGGAGTTGTACAGCGTCGTCCCGTGGGTGCGGATCTCGATGCCGGGGACGCCGACCAACGGCCGGTAGTGCATCAGGGCCAGTCGGCACCGGGACTCGATGCCGTGGCCGAACCGCTCTTCCTCGCCGCGCTGCCGGACGTTCTCGGTGTCGGCGTCGCCCAACGCGATCCGGACCGAGCATCCTTGGGCGGCCCGCTCGCGAAGGAGATCGTTGAGGCGGGGGTACGCCTCGTGCAGGAAGACGGCGGCGTAGACGAGTACGTCGATGTGTTCGCGGGCCTGGGCGAACAGGTCGGTGTAGCGGGACACCGGAACGTCCGCGCGCTGGTCGTAGAGCGCGACCAACTCAGGACTGACAGCGCGGGCGGCGCGCGCCTGCCGGAGCGCGGGCCAAAGTGCGTGCACGTCTTCTCCTAACGCCTCCGCCGCCTGGACAGCCGTCGCGCGACGGGGCACACGCCCCTGATTCACCCAGCGCTCAACGGACTTGGGATCGACTTCCGTCGTCTCCGCGAGGGTGGCGTACGTCCATCCTCCGGCTGCCATGGCGGCTCGAAGCCTCTCGTTCGGCATCTCAGTCTCTCCCGGCGTCGGGGACATCACCAGGGACGTTCTACCGTCTGCGGGACGTCCTGGAATGGGGTTTGGAGGAGGTTTCCCCGTCCCGATCACCGGCGCGATCCTCGCTGCGTGAGCGACAGCAGAGCCACATGGGCTCAGGTCCGCTGCTGCACCTGCGGTTCTCCTGCGCTCA
>NZ_JBTOLC010000016.1:0-147622 GCF_054551825.1 Streptomyces sp. L500 | reverse complement strand
ACGGGTGCCGGTGATCCCGATACCGTTGCCGCCATGAGCGGCACGAGTGGCACGATCGGCACGAGCAGCAGTCACGCACAGCTGATGTGGGACGAAGCGGTAACCGGCTATGACTTCGGCCCCGGGCATCCCATGGATCCCGTACGCCTAGCCCTGACCATGCGGCTGGTCGAGGCATTCGAGTTGGACCGGGCAGTGCGTGTCGTCTCCGCGCCGCCCGCCGGCGAGTCCACTCTGCGGCTCGTGCACCGCCCCGACTACATCGCCGCCGTCCGGGCCGCGTCGGCCGATCCCGCGTCCGCCGACATGTCCTACGGGCTCGGGACCGTCGACGACCCGGCGTTCGCGGGGATGCACGACGCCGCGGCGCTCATCGCCGGGCAGTCCGTGGGGGCCGCCGAGGCCGTATGGCGGGGGGAGGTGCCGCACGCCGTGAACTTCGCCGGCGGGCTGCACCACGCCATGCCCGGCGCGGCATCCGGCTTCTGCGTCTACAACGACGCGGCCCTGGCGATCGCCCGGCTGCTCGAGCTCGGCGCCGAGCGGGTGGCCTACGTGGACGTGGACGTCCACCACGGCGACGGCGTCCAGGCGGCGTTCTGGGAGGACCCGCGCGTCCTGACGATCTCCCTCCACGAGCACCCTCAGACGCTCTTCCCGCAGACCGGCTGGCCGACGGAGACGGGCGCCCCGGGCGCCGAGGGCAGCGCGGTGAACGTGGCGCTGCCGGCGGGCACGGGGGACGCCGGGTGGCTGCGGGCCTTCCACGCGGTCGTCCCCGAGCTCCTGGCGGCCTTCCGGCCGCAGGTGCTGGTGACCCAGCACGGGGCCGACACCCACTTCGAGGACCCGCTGGCGCATCTGGCCGTCTCGCTGGACGCACAGCGCCATGTGGCTGCCGCCTGCCACGAGTTGGCGCATCGTCATGCGGACGGCCGTTGGGTGGCGCTGGGGGGCGGTGGGTACGCCGTGACGGATGTGGTGCCGCGGTCGTGGACCCACCTGGTGGCCATCGCCGCCGACCGGCCGGTGGACCCCGCGTCGGCCGTGCCGGACCTGTGGCGGAGTGAAGTGTTCCGCCGCACGGCGCAGTTGGGGCCGTTGAGGATGACGGATGGTCGTGAGCCGGAGTGGCGCTCGTTCGAGGAGTCCGGGTACGACCCGGCCGACCGGCTGGATCAGGCGATCCTCGCGACCCGCAAGGCGGTCTTCCCCGCCCACGGCCTCCTGCCCTGAGGCCCACGGCCTCCTGCCCTGAGGCCCGCCCACTCGTCGGCCCCCGCACCCGAGAGAGCCTCGCCCCCGAGAAGAGCCCCCGCCCCCAACTCCCGTTAGCCCTCGCGTGGGACGCCGTCCCGAATACCCGCCCCCCACCGTTCCCGTCCGCGACCATCGGCCTCGTGCTGACCCGTCACGCGCTTCGCGATCATCTCCTCGTCACTCACCTGGCGGGGGCCGTCGCCACGCCCAGGGAGCGGAACCTGAGCCGCTACCGGTTGTTCGCCGCCCGGGACCCGCGGGTGCTGATCGGGTTGGAGCCTGAATCCGACTGGCGTTTCCCCGAGTTGTTGCAACTCATGACCCAAAGGTGTGGAGTTTCGGCCGATCCCAAGCACACTTCCGGGCAGGATGTGATCGATCCGGACCGCACGCTGGTGGCACTCGATGCCTTCGCCGATCGGCTCGCGACAGCGGCCGCGTCGGGCGCTCCCGTGCTCCTGGGCACCGGTCACCCCCACCCGCTCCTGGGCTTCTACGCCTCCTTGGCCGCCGCCCTGTCGGCGGCGGGATGCGATGTCCTCACCCCGGCGCAGGGTCGAAGTGTCGACATAACGACCCGGTTCGGCGTACGCACGTACAACCTTCACTACGCCCAAGGAGTCGCGATGGTGCGCGAACCCGGCGCACGGGCTCCCGGAAGTGAGCCCGGCGCGCATACTCATTCACCTCTCCCGGTTCGTACCGTGCTTGACGTCGCGGCGGGGTCGGGCGGGCCGTTGCCGGCCTTGGTCATCGGGGACCACGGATGGGTCTGCGGGGCAGGTCAGCTGGGCATTGAGGCCATCGGGCTGGCGGACTCGGACGACCCCGCGCTGTTCGTCGGAGAGGCCGAGGGGCGAGTGTCCGTCGCCGTTCCGCTTGATGACACTGTGCGGTCTGATTACTACCGACCGCTTACTCGCTATGTACTCAATCGAGCGTGTCTGTCACAGTAGGCGGCCGATGGCTGCTCCTCTTCCCCACTCGCATCACCCGCCCCTAACCTGGGGAGTGAGCGCGCAGCGACGAGGAGTCACCGGAGGGGAAGCCGGTGCGCGTCATGTGCGGAAGGTTCAGGTGTGTCATGGCTGCTGGCGAAAGGCCTCTCAACGAGGTCGTGTTCCTTACCGTGGCGGAGGTCGCCGCGGTGATGCGAGTCTCCAAGATGACCGTGTACCGGCTGGTGCACAGCGGTCATCTGCCGGCGATCCGGGTGGGCAGGTCGTTCCGGGTCCCAGAACAAGCGGTGCACGAGTACCTCCGAGAGTCCTACGTGGGGGTGGAAACAGCCTGACGGGGGCCCTGGATTACGCTGATCGCCCGGTGCCGGGTAGGCTGGCCCGATGTAGGTCGTGTGGGCTCGGACGCCCCGCACCGAGTGAATCGATGTAAGCGAGGGTAGTCGTGGGCTCTGTTATCAAGAAGCGGCGCAAGCGGATGGCCAAGAAGAAGCACCGCAAGCTGCTCAAGCGCACGCGTGTTCAGCGTCGCAACAAGAAGTAAGCAGCGCCGCTGTGCTCGACCCGCAGCCCTTCCACCGGTCACGGTGGGAGGGCTGCGGTGCGTTGCGGTGAGTAAAGCCTTCGCTACGGCTTGAAATGACGCCCGGTCCTCCCGGCGGTCGTCACAGTGCAACAACGACCCGCTACGGTGGCCGCGACAGGGCACCGCTCGTCTCTCCAGGCGTGGGACAGACGTGGGAAGGAAGGCGCTGATCTTGGGCAAGGTCGTGCTCGTCACCGGAGTCGCACGGCAGCTGGGCGGACGGTTCGTCCGCCGCGTCCTGCGCGAGCCCGACGTCGACCGCGTCATCGGGGTGGACGCGGTGCCACCCGAGCACCATCTCGGCGGGGCCGATTTCCTACGGGCGGACATCCGCCACCCGGCGATCGGCAGGGTCCTGGCGGAGCACTCCGTCGACACCGTGATCCACATGGACGTCAACGGCACCCCGCTGGGCAAGCGCGGCAGCCGGGCCTCGGTCAAGGAGACCAACGTCATCGGCACCATGCAGCTGCTCGGTGCCTGCCAGAAGACCCCGTCCGTCAAACGGCTGGTGATCAAGTCCAGCACGAACGTGTACGGTTCCGCCCCCCGCGATCCCGCGGTCTTCACCGAGTCCACGCCGCCCAAGTCGCTGCCCAGCGGTGGCTTCGCCAAGGACGTCGTCGAGGTCGAGGGCTATGTCCGCGGCTTCGCCCGCCGCCGGCCGGACGTGGCCGTGTGCGTGCTGCGCTTCGCGAACATCCTGGGGCCCTGTGCCGACTCGCCGCTGGCGGAGTACTTCTCGCTTCCCGTGCTGCCCACCGTGCTGGGCTTCGACCCCCGGCTGCAGTTCGTCCACGAGGACGACGCCATCGAGGTGCTCCGGATGGCCGCCGGGGAGCCCGCCAGGTCCACGCTCAACAGCGGCACGTTCAATATCGCCGGGGACGGCGTCCTGCTGCTCTCACAGGCCGCCAGGCGCCTCGGGCGCCCCACGCTCCCCTTCTTCCTGCCGACCGTCACCTGGGTCGGCTCCGCGCTGCGGTCGGTCGGCGCCCTGGACTTCTCGCCCGAGCAGGTCCGGCTCCTCACCCACGGCCGTGTCGTCGAGACCACGCAGATGCGCGAGACCCTGGGTTTCCGTCCCCGGTACTCCACCCCGGAGGCCTTCGCGGACTTCGCGCGCAGTCGCGGCCCGGGTCTGCTGCCGCCCGAGACCCTCGCCCGTACCGTCGACCGGATCGCCGCGCTGATGCCTGCCGGCAGCGGCCAGAACTGAGGAGCGCACGCACCATGGCCGATGCGAAGGTCATTCCGTTCGGCGAGGAGCCCCGGGCCAAGCGGCGGCCGGGCCGCACGGCCCGTGGCCGGACGGGCCGGGTGCCGGCGGCGCTCGCGCCCGTGCCCGCCCAGCGGGAGGAGGAGCGGGCCCGCACCGGCCAGGAGGGCCGCCAGGAGCAGGCCGGGGACGGCGCCGCCGCCGGGGCCCCGGCAGGGGCGGCCGCCGGGGCCGGCGGCTGGGAGCGGAAGCTGGCCCACGGGCTGAACTTCCTGCGCCGCCGGGTCACCGGCGAGTACGAGGTCGACGACTTCGGCTACGACCAGGAGCTCACCGACCAGGTGATCATGTCGCTGTTGCGGCCCTTCAAGGAGAAGTACTTCCGGGTCGAGGTGAAGGGCGTCGAGAACATCCCGGAGAAGGGCGCGGCGCTGATCGTCGCCAACCACTCCGGCACCCTCCCCGTGGACGGCCTGATGCTCCAGGTCGCCGTCCACGACCACCACCCGGCCGGGCGGAACGTGCGGATGCTCGCCGCCGACCTGGTCTTCATGCTGCCGCTGATCAACGAGCTCTCCCGGAAGCTCGGCCACACCCTCGCCTGCGCCGAGGACGCCCAGACGCTGCTGGAGCGCGGCGAAGTGGTGGGGGTGATGCCGGAGGGCTTCAAGGGGATCGGGAAGCCGTTCTCCGACCGGTACAAGCTCCAGCGCTTCGGGCGGGGCGGCTTCGTCCAGACGGCACTGCGTGCCGGGGCGCCCATCGTGCCCTGCTCGATCGTCGGGGCCGAGGAGATCTACCCGATGCTCGGCAACTCCAAGACGGTCGCGCGGCTGCTGGGCATCCCGTACTTCCCGCTCACGCCGTCCTGGCCCTGGCTGGGGCCGCTGGGGCTGGTGCCGCTGCCCACGAAGTGGACGATCCAGTTCGGGGAGCCCATCCCCACGGACGGCTATCCGCCGGAGGCCGCGGACGACCCGATGCTGATGTTCAACCTCACGGACCAGGTCCGGGAAACGATTCAGCACACGCTTTACAAGCTGCTTGTGCAAAGGCGGTCGGTGTTCTTCTGAAAGCTGGAGCTTTCAGAAGAACACCGACCGCCGAAGGCCGGACTACTTGTCGTCCTCCCCGTGGATGCCGAGCCCCGGGAGGATGTTCGGCAGCAGCGGGGGGATGGTGATGTCGGGCTGCTTGGACGGCTTGCCGTCCTTGCCGTGCGCCGACCGGTCCGCGCTCGAGCCGTCCGTACCCGACGACGGCTGGAGCAGGCCCGTGCCGCCCAGCAGGCCCTCGTGCTCGTCCCGCCCGCTGGGGGAGGACTGGGCCGGCTTGCCGCTGGGGTGCTTGCCGTCGGCCGTGGCCGGGGCCTTGGGGCTCGGCGCGGGGCTGTCCTGGCCGCTGCTGCCGGGGGAGCCCTGGCGGGCGGCCCCGGACGGGCCCGCCTCGCCGCCGTGCTTGCCCTGCTTCTCGTGGAGCAGCCCGCGCAGCGGCTCGACCTCGTCGTCTATGGCGTCGAGCACCGAGGAGACGCCGTTGCCGACGTCGGTGAGCTGGACGGGGAGCCGCTCGCGCAGCCTGCTCCAGCCCTCGCGGTGCGAGGCGGTGAACGAGGAGAGCCGCTGGATCGCGCCCAGCGAGCCGTCGCGCTGGTAGACCCCGTGCAGCAGCCGGTGGCCCTCGGCGGCGTCGTGCTGCATCCCGGCGAGGGTGCGGCGGATCTCCGTCAGCGACTCGTGGTCGAGCTGGCCGGAGCGGCCGCGCTCCATCAGGCGGTTGGCCTCCTGCAGGCGCGTCGACGCCTGGTCGAGGAAGAGCCCGCCGCGGTCGGAATCGCCGTCGGCCATGCCGAGTTTGAGGTCCTCCATGCCGCGCTTGAGCCCGTAGAGGGTGTCACCGGGCAGGGCGCCGGAGCTCGCGGCGGCCACGCCGCCGAAGGCCCCCGCCGCCACGCCGACCGTGAGACCGCCCGCGGCGAGCCCCTTGGACCAGCGGGAGCGCGGCCTGAGCCGGCTCAGCGCCCGGTGGGCACCCCGCCCGGAGCGCTGCGCCGGAACGGCACCACCCCCGGCGAACTGCGCCTCCATGGCGGCGATCAGCTGTGCCCGCTGGACGGTTTTGACCTCGGCGTCCAGCTGGGGGGCCGGCAGCGCGCCGAGGCCGCCCGTCAGCGCCAACAGCCTTCCGTGCTCGGTGTCTTCCAGCGATGGGTCGGACTGTGCGGCCGCAGCACCCTGGACTTCCTGGTCCTCCAGGGCCTGGGCGAAGGCGTTCGCCCGCCGGTGCGCCGATACATTCGCGATCACAGGCGGCACCTCCTCTCGTCATGACGGTCGACTCCCCGGGGCACCTGAAGGGTTGCACGACATGAACGCATCCACTCGATCGAGTGAGTGAATACGGTCATGAAGCGCCTTGGGGAAGTCTGCATCCCGGACAACGAGTGGCGCGGCAGTCGGGTTACGCGGCCGGAGAGAGGTGGCCGCCGGTGAGTGAATCCAGACATCGGGTCGGTGAGGGGTCCGGTCGGTCGGTCCGGTCAGGGGAGTCCGGGTGAGGGCCCGGCGGGGGCCCTGCGGGGGCGGTGGGCGTCAGCGGGCGTCGTCCGGGAGGAGCCGGGCCAGGGTGCGCACGGCCCGGTACTGGAGGGTCTTGATCGCGCCCTCGTTCTTCCCCATCACCCGGGCGGTCTCGGCGACCGAGAGGCCCTGGAGGAAGCGGAGGGTGACGCATTCCTGCTGCTGTGGATTGAGCTTGCGGACCGCCTCCAACAGGGCGGCGTTGGAAAGGGATTCGAGGACCGAGTCCTCCGGGCTGCGCTCGACCTCGTTGGCGTCGAGCATCTCGCCGGTGGTCACCTCCAGCCGGAAGCGGGAGGACTTGAAGTGGTCCGCGACCAGGTTGCGGGCGATGGTCACCAGCCAGGCGCCGAAGTCCCGGCCCTGCCAGGTGAAGGTGCCGATGCGGCGCAGGGCGCGCAGGAAGGTCTCGCTGGTCAGGTCCTCGGCGGTGGCCCGGCCGCCCACGCGGTAGTAGATGTAGCGGTAGACGGTGTCGGCGTACTGGTCGTAGAGCCGGCCGAAGGCCTCGGCCTCGCCGGCCTGGGCGCGCTCGACCAGGTCGAGCATGCGGGCGCTGTCGCTGTCGGCGCTGGGGCGGCGGGGGGTGGTGGTGGACGTGGCGGTGGCGGCTCCTCGGCGGGTTCGTCTGCCGACGGCCGCGCCGCTCTCGGCGAGGGCGTAGCAGGGGCCGGCATGACCGCCCACCGCTACGGGGGCGAGCGTGGCGAAGGCGGGGACGGCGTACGCGGTGGGGACGAAGACGCGCAGACGGTCGAGGACCGCTGCGCGCAGCGTAGCCAGGCCCGAGGCGTCAACCCCGACGTGTGGGTACACGGGACTCCCAGAGGCAGAGCTTCCATCACGTGCAGTGCGGGACCGTTCACTCGTCGTAGGGACAAGCGGGTACCGGCTTGCGTCTGAGGAGAATAACCCTTCGTACAGGCAGCGCTACACCGAGTTGCCTAAATCATCGTTTCCGTTCGATCTTCTTACGGTTCATGGCCGACCAAATATCGAACTACAAACGGTAGTTGACTGAATTTGGCGAGGGTGTGGCCGATTGGGCAGCGTGTTGTGGCAATCCGGACACGCGAGGACTGTCGGGGGCCATGTGGGGGTATGACAAAAGGATTGCCTGTGCGATCAAGGCGGTTACGGGCAGTGGCGAGGAGGCGCGCCGAAACGTCGCCCGTACCGGTGATGGAGGCCCACCCCGCCGTGGGTGGGCACATGAGGACGCCGGGCCCGGATTCCGGGCCCGGCGTCGCGGTGACAACTCGGGTGTGGCGGGGCCGGGTTCAGCGGCGGCGGCGGTGCAGCGCGATGCCGGCGGCCGCGCCGCCCGCGAGCGCGCCGAGGCCCGCCGCGGCGGGGATGCCGATCTTCGCGGCCTTGCGGCCCGTCCGGTAGTCGCGCAGCCGCCAGCCGTGCTCGCGGGCGTGCTTGCGCAGCCGGCCGTCGGGGTTGACCGCGTAGGGGTGGCCGACGAGCGAGAGCATCGGGATGTCGTTGGCCGAGTCGCTGTAGGCGGCGCAGTGGGCCAGGTCCAGGCCCTCGGCGGCGGCCAGGGCGCGGACGGCCTCGGCCTTGGCCGGGCCGTGCAGCAGCTCGCCGACCAGCTTGCCCGTGTAGACGCCGCCGACCGACTCGGCGACGGTGCCCAGCGCGCCGGTCAGGCCCAGCCGGCGCGCGACGATCGTCGCGGTCTCGACGGGGGCGGCGGTGACCAGCCACACCTTCTGGCCCGCGTCCAGGTGCGCCTGGGCGAGGGCGCGGGTGCCGGGCCAGATGCGCTCGGCCATGTACTCGTCGTAGATCTCCTCGCCGATGGTCATCAGCTCGGAGACGCGGTGGCCCTTCACGATCGACAGGACGCTGTCGCGGGCCTCCTGGACGTGCTCGGGGTCCTCGATGCCCGCGAGCCGGAACCAGGTCTGCTGCCAGGCGAAGCGGGCGAGCTCGCGCTTGCCGAAGAAGTGGCGCTTGTAGAGGCCCCGGCCGAAGTGGAACATCGCGGCGCCCTGCATGACCGTATTGTCCAGGTCGAAGAACGCGGCGGCCTTCTCGTCGCCCACGACCGGGAACTCGGGCTCGGGCTCCGGGGGCGCGGCGGGGCCCCCGGCCAGGGCCTCTTCGTTCTCCTGGGCGGACTTGCGGGCTGCCTCCGCCGCCGCCTCGCCTGCCAGCACGCTGCGTGCGGTGGCGGAACGCCTGCGGTAAGTGAGCCATCCGAGTACGGCCATGCCGCGAGCATAGCCAGTTTGTTCGGGGTAACCGGAGTCCCCTCCGCCGTGATGGCGTGAACTCTGCGCGTCGGGGTGGTGACGCGGCGGACGGCCGCGCTGGTCGCCGGGGGTGCGGGGAGGGTCGTCAGGCGCCGAGGGCCTTGCGCAGCCGGGCCGGGTTCACCCGCCAGAAGTCGTGCTGATCGCCGTCGACGAGGATCACCGGGATCTGCTCCCAGTACTTGCGGTGGAGCTCCTCGTCCTGGGTGATGTCCTTCTTCTCCCAGCGGGCGCCCAGCTCGCCGCAGATCTCGGCGATCACGGCCTCGGCGTCGTCGCACAGATGGCAGCCGGGCTTGCCGATCAGCGTCACGACGCTGTCGGCCGGGTTCTTGCGGGCGCCGCGGCGCAGGAGCGGACTCATGCCGGCCATTCTGGCAGGCGGCCGCGCTCCCGCGCGTGGGCGTGATGGATGCCTGAGTCGACTACCATCGTGGGCGTTTTGTTGACGTCCGGGAGGAAACGGCCCGGCCGGGGAAAGGGGTGGACGGTCATGACCCCGTCGGTCCGCTCCTGGTGCGCGAGTGGCTTGAGTGGCAGTCGTGGTGTCGTCGTCCATGGTTCCCGCCTTGACGGGAATCACCGCGTGACACCCATCACTTTGGCCGGGCAAATCGGACACCATCTTTGTGCACGCGTTCACAAAGGCATAGCCTGCGTTCAACAGGGCGGTTCTGGGACAAGGCGCTGCCCGCAGCCCCGCTCTACCCGCAGGAGCACCGTGGCAACTGGCCGAACTCACCGACCGGCGACCCGAAGCCGAGGGATCCCCGAGGCCACCGTCGCCCGGCTACCGCTGTATCTGCGCGCGCTGACCGCGCTCTCCGAGCGCTCGGTCCCCACGGTCTCCTCCGAGGAGCTGGCCGCCGCGGCGGGCGTGAACTCCGCCAAGCTGCGCAAGGACTTCAGCTACCTCGGCTCGTACGGCACCCGCGGCGTGGGCTACGACGTGGAGTACCTCGTCTACCAGATCTCGCGCGAGCTCGGCCTCACCCAGGACTGGCCGGTCGTCATCGTCGGCATCGGAAACCTCGGCGCGGCCCTCGCCAACTACGGCGGCTTCGCCTCCCGCGGCTTCCGCGTCGCGGCCCTGATCGACGCCGACCCCGCGATGGCCGGCAAGCCGGTCGCCGGGCTGCCCGTGCGGCACACCGACGAACTCGAGTCGATCATCCGCGACAACGGCGTCTCCATCGGTGTCATCGCGACCCCGGCCGGTGCCGCCCAGCAGGTCTGCGACCGGCTCGTCGCCGCCGGGATCACCTCGATCCTCAACTTCGCGCCGACCGTGCTGTCCGTGCCCGACGGCGTGGACGTGCGCAAGGTCGACCTCTCCATCGAGCTGCAGATCCTCGCCTTCCACGAGCAGCGCAAGGCCGGCGAGGAGAGCGGCCCCGCGGCCGCCGCGGCGGCCCGCCCCGGCGCGCCCGCGCGCGCGTCGGCCCCCGCCGCGGGCGGCGGAAAGGGACCGGAGGGGGATGTCCCCGCCGTGATGCCGGCATGAGTCTTCTGGTCGTCGGTCTCAGCCACCGCAGCGCCCCGGTGAGCGTGCTGGAGCGTGCCGCGCTCGCGCGCGAGACGCAGGCCCGGCTCGCGCACGACGCGCTGGCCGCCGAGCCCGCCACCGAGGCGGCGGTGCTGGCCACCTGCAACCGCATCGAGCTCTACGCCGACGTGGACAAGTTCCACGCCGGTGTGGCCGAGCTGTCCACGCTCCTCGCCCGGCACTCGGGCGTCAGCCTGGACGAGCTCACTCCGTATCTCTATGTGCACTACGAGGACCGGGCCGTCCACCACCTCTTCTCGGTGGCGTGCGGGCTCGACTCCATGGTCGTCGGCGAGGGCCAGATCCTCGGCCAGATCAAGGACGCCCTCGCCCTCGGCCAGGAGCTCCACACCGCCGGCCGGCTGCTGAACGACCTGTTCCAGCAGGCCCTGCGGGTCGGCAAGCGCGCCCACAGCGAGACCGGCATCGACAAGGCCGGCCAGTCGCTGGTGACCTTCGGCCTGGAGCGCCTCGCCTCCGGCGCGCCGGTGGCCGACTGGGTCGCGGGCAAGCGCGCCCTGGTCATCGGCGCGGGCTCGATGTCCTCGCTCGCGGCCGCCACGCTCGCGCGCGCGGGCGTCGCCCACGTGGCGATCGCCAACCGCACGGTCGAGCGCGCGGAGCGGCTCGCCGAGATCCTCACCGCCCCGGGCGCCCCCGGCGCCGTCACGGCCAAGGCGGTGGAGATGACCGCCGTGCCCGCGGAGCTGGCGATCGCCGACATCGTGGTGTCGTGCACGGGCGCGACGGGCCTGGTGCTGACGATCGACGTCGTCCGGGAGGCCCTCGCGGGCCGCGCCGGCCAGGGCGCCGTGGAGGCGCGCGTCGACGAGGACCTGGCCCTGCTCGACCTCGCCATGCCCCGCGACATCGACGCCGCCGTCCACCGCCTGGAAGGCGCCCGGCTCGTCGACATCGAGACCCTGGCGGAGGCATCCGCTGACGCCCCCATGGCCGCCGACGTCGATCAGGTGCGCACCATCGTCTCCGACGAGGTCGCCGCCTTCGGCGCCGCCCAGCGCGCCGCGCACATCACGCCCACCGTGGTGGCCCTGCGCAGCATGGCGGCCGACGTCGTGGCCGGGGAGATGGCCCGGCTCAACGGCCGGCTGCCCGACCTGGACGACAAGCAGCGCGCGGAGATCACCCAGACCGTGCGCCGTGTCGTCGACAAGCTCCTCCACGCACCCACCGTGCGGGTCAAGGAACTCGCCTCGACCCCCGGCGGCGCGGGCTACGCCGACGCCCTGCGGGAGCTCTTCGACCTCGACCCGCAGGCGGTCGCCGCCGTCAGCAAGGCGGACCCGCAACACGGTCGCCCCAACACAGCACGGGAGTCGGCATGAACGACACCACCGCCACGGCGCCCCTGCGACTGGGCACCCGGCGCAGCAAGCTGGCCATGGCCCAGTCCGGGATGGTGGCCGAGTCCGTACGACGGCTCACCGGCCGCCCGGTCGAGCTCGTCGAGATCACCACCTACGGTGACGTCTCGCGCGAGGCCCTCGCCCAGATCGGCGGCACCGGCGTCTTCGTCTCCGCGCTGCGCGACGCGCTGCTCGCGGGCGAGATCGACTTCGCCGTCCACTCGCTCAAGGACCTGCCGACCAGCCAGCCCGACGACCTCGCCCTCGCCGCGATCCCGCTCCGCGAGGACCCGCGCGATGTGCTGGTCGCCCGCGACGGCCTGACCTTCGAGACCCTTCCCGAGGGTGCGAAGATCGGCACCGGCTCGCCGCGCCGCATGGCCCAGCTCAACGCCTGGGCCCGCGCGCTCGGCCGCCGGATCGAGACCGTGCCGATCCGCGGGAACATCGACACCCGCGTCGGCTTCGTCACCAACGGCGAGCTGGACGCCGTCGTGCTGGCCGCCGCCGGGCTCAACCGGATCGGCCGCATCGACGAGGCGACCCAGTTCCTTACGCCCGACACCGTTTTGCCCGCCCCCGGCCAGGGGGCCCTGGCGATCGAGTGCGCCGTGACCAACGCACCCCTCGCCGCCACGCTCGCCGAGCTCGACGATCCGCGCACGCGGCTCGCCGTCACCGCCGAGCGGTCCCTGCTCGCCGCTCTGGAAGCCGGATGCAGCGCACCCGTGGGTGCGCTCGCCGACTTCCGGGGCGACGAGGGGGCTGTCACCGAAATGCGCCTGCGCGGCGTCGTCGGCACGACCGACGGTTCCACGCTGGTGCAGCTGTCCACCACCGGTCCCGTACCCGCGTCCCACCAGGACGCCCTTGCCCTCGGCCGCGCTCTCGCCGCCGAGATGCTCGACAAGGGTGCGGCCGGTCTTATGGGGGAGCGAGCACTTTGAACCCCACCGCCCCGAACCACCCCGCGCACGGGCACGTCACCTTCCTCGGTGCCGGCCCCGGAGACCCGGGCCTGCTGACGCTCCGTGCCGTGGAGGCGCTGGCGGCCGCGGACGTCCTGATCGCCGATCCGCAGGTGCTCGACGTGGTGCGTACGCACGCCCGCAGCACCGTGGACATGCCTGTCCAGACGGTGACCGACGAGGCGTCAAAAACCGCTGACGTCTCCGTTCTCAGGGACACCGCCAATCTTGTCATGACGGCCGCGCGCGGCGGCAAGCGGGTCGTCCGTGCGGTGCTCGGCGACCCCGGCCTCGACGGCGACGCCGCCGAGGAGATGCTGGCCTGCGCCAACGAGGGCATCACCTTCGAGGTCGTGCCCGGCGTCGCCACCGCCGTCGGCGTGCCCGCCTACGCCGGCGTGCCGCTGCGCGACGGCCGCGGCGGCGACGTCCGCTTCGTGGACGCCCGCACCGCCTCCGCCACCTGCTGGGCCGAGGTCGGCGCGAGCGAGGTGACGGCGGTGGTCTCCACCACCCTCGACTCGGTCGTCGCCGCCGCCGGCGAGCTCGTGGCCGCCGGCCGCAGGGCCGACACCCCGCTGACCGTCACCGTCGCCGGCACCACCACCCGCCAGCGCACCTGGACGGCCACCCTCGGCACCCTCCAGCAGACGCTGAAGGCCGCCAAGGTGCTGCCCACCGCCGACGGCGCCCAGCCCGTCATAGCCGTGGTCGGCGAGCGCAGCGCTGCCGAGCAGCGCGAGCGGCTGTCGTGGTTCGAGTCCAAGCCGCTCTTCGGCTGGAACGTGCTCGTCCCGCGCACCAAGGAGCAGGCCGCCTCGCTCTCCGACCAGCTGCGCTCCTACGGCGCCGTGCCCAGCGAGGTCCCGACCATCGCCGTGGAGCCTCCGCGCACCCCGCAGCAGATGGAGCGCGCGGTCAAGGGCCTGGTCACCGGCCGCTACGAGTGGATCGCCTTCACGTCGGTCAACGCCGTCAAGGCCGTCCGCGAGAAGTTCGAGGAGTACGGCCTCGACGCCCGCGCCTTCGCCGGCATCAAGGTCGCCGCCGTCGGTGAGCAGACCGCCAGGTCGCTGATCGAGTTCGGTGTGAAGCCCGACCTCGTCCCCTCCGGCGAGCAGTCGGCGGCCGGCCTCCTGGAGGACTGGCCCCCCTACGACCCGGTCTTCGACCCGATCGACCGCGTCTTCCTCCCCCGCGCCGACATCGCCACCGAGACCCTGGTGGCCGGCCTGATCGAGCTGGGCTGGGAGGTCGACGACGTCACGGCCTACCGGACCGTGCGCGCCTCGCCGCCGCCGGCCGAGACCCGCGAGGCGATCAAGGGCGGCGGCTTCGACGCCGTGCTGTTCACCTCGTCCTCCACCGTGCGGAACCTCGTCGGCATCGCCGGCAAGCCGCACAATGTCACCGTCATCGCCTGCATCGGCCCCGCCACCGCGAAGACCGCGGAGGAACACGGCCTGCGGGTGGACGTGCTGTCGCCCGAGCCCTCGGTGCACAAGCTGGCCGAGGCGCTCGCGGAGTTCGGCGCGGCCCGGCGCGACGCGGCCCTGGAGGCCGGCGACCCGGTCACCCGCCCGAGCGAGCGGCGGCCCGGATCGCGCAGAAGGGCACGGAGTTGAGCACCACGTACGGCACGTTCCCGGGGTCCCGGCCCCGGCGGCTCCGCACCACCCCGGCCATGCGCCGGATGGTCGCGGAGCACCGGCTGCACCCGTCCGACCTGATCCTCCCCGCCTTCGTGCGGGAGGGCGCGGCCGAACCGGTGCCGATCTCGGCCATGCCCGGGGTCGTCCAGCACACCCGCGACACCCTCCGCAAGGCCGCCGTCGAGGCGCTGGAGGCGGGCGTCGCCGGGATCATGCTCTTCGGCGTGCCCGAGGAGGCCAAGAAGGACGCCCTCGGCACCGCCGGCACCGACCCCGACGGCATCCTCCAGGTCGCCATCCGCGATGTGAAGGCCGAGGTCGGCGACGAGCTCGTCATCATGTCCGACCTCTGCCTGGACGAGTACACCGACCACGGCCACTGCGGCGTCCTCGACGCCGACGGCCGCGTCGACAACGACGCGACGCTGGAGCGCTACGCCGAGATGGCGCAGGTCCAGGCCGACGCCGGCGTCCACGTCGTGGGCCCCAGCGGAATGATGGACGGCCAGGTCGGCGTCATCCGCGACGCCCTCGACCAGACCGGTCACGAGGACGTGTCGGTCCTCGCCTACACCGCCAAGTACGCCTCCGCGTTCTACGGCCCGTTCCGCGAGGCCGTCGGCTCCTCGCTGCAGGGCGACCGCAAGACGTACCAGCAGGACCCGGCCAACCTCCGCGAGTCGATGCGCGAGCTCGCGCTCGACCTCGCCGAGGGCGCCGACATGGTCATGGTCAAGCCCGCCCTGCCCTACCTCGACGTCCTCGCCAAGGTCGCCGAGAGCGTCGACGTGCCCGTCGCCGCCTACCAGATCTCCGGCGAGTACGCGATGGTCGAGGCCGCCGCCGCCAACGGCTGGATCGACCGCGACCGCGCCATCATGGAGACCCTCACGGGCATCAAGCGCGCCGGCGCCAACATGATCCTCACCTACTGGGCCACGGAGGTCGCGCGGCAGCTCTAGCCGCCCCCACCACCCGGTTCGTCACACAGCGCGATGGCGGCGTTCCCCGGCCGACGAGGCCCCGGAACGCCGCCATTGCCGTACCCGGCCTGCGAAGCCCTCCCCGCCGCTTCCCGTTTGCGCAGCTCACGCGAGAGGAGGCGCATAGTTCACGATCGTCACCCACACAGGTCGAGTCTTGGCGAAATGACGGAGGCGCGGCGTACGTGATCCGACCATGACTACCGTGTGTGTCAGGTCGCTTACCCCGGCGCTTATCGCGGCGCTCATCCCCCGGAGGCGTGCATGAGCCATGACCCCGAACTCACGGACGACTGGGAGTACACGCTTCAGGTCCCCTCGGACCCCATGGCGCCGTGCATCGCGCGCCGCACCCTGCGCACCATCTTCGAGGAACACGGCTTCCTGGAACTCGCCGACACCGCCGAGCTCCTCACCTCGGAGCTGGTCACCAACGCCTACCGCTACTCGGATGGACCCGCCTCCGTACGCGTCAAACGCGAGGGCGACCGCGTCAGAGTCGCCGTCTGGGACACCAACCCCCGCCTCCCCGCCCTCGACGGCGTCACCCTGCCCGACGCCGAGAACAGCGCCGAACAGGGCCGCGGGCTGGGCCTGGTGCAGTGGTGCGCCGACAGCTGGGGCGGCTTCGCCCTGCGCGACCAGCCCCAGGGGCTGGTCGGCAAGCTCATCTGGTTCGAGCTCGGGGCCGGCTGATGCCTCAGAGGCGCTCGGGCGTACGGATACCGAGCAGCGCCATGCCCTGGTGGAGCGTACGGGCCGTCAGGTCGCAGAGGAACAGACGGTTCTCCACCAGCTCCGGCGCGTTCTGGTCGCTCAGCACCTGGCACTGGTCGTAGAAGGTCGTGTACAGCGACGCCAGCTGGTAGAGGTACCCGGCCAGCTTGTGCGGCTCGTACGACCCGGCGACCTCGTGCAGCGTCTCCCCGAACTGGTCCAGGTGCAGACCGAGCGCCCGCTCCGCCGGAGCCAGCGCCAGCTCCGGGTGAGCGACGGGCTTCGCCTCGCCCGCCCGGCGCAGGATCGACCGGATACGGGCGTACGCGTACTGGAGGTAGACCGACGTGTCGCCGTTGAGGGACACCATCTGGTCAAGGTCGAACTTGTAGTCGCGCGCCGCCGACGTGGACAGGTCCGCGTACTTCACGGCGCCGATGCCCACCTGGCGGCCGTTCTCGACGATCTCCTGCTCGCTCAGGCCCACCTTCTCGGCCTTCTCGCGCACCACGTCCGTCGCCCGTGAGACCGCCTCGTCCAGCAGGTCCACCAGCCGGACCGTCTCGCCCTCACGGGTCTTGAACGGCTTGCCGTCCTTGCCCAGCACCGTGCCGAACGCCAGCTGCACCGCGTGGACGTCCTCGTTCAGCCAGCCGATCCGGCGGGCCGTCTCGAAGACCATCTTGAAGTGCAGCGCCTGCCGGGCGTCCACCACGTACAGCAGCGTGTTCGCCTCGAGGTTCTGCACCCGGTCGCGGATCGCGGACAGGTCGGTGGCCGCGTAGCCGTAACCGCCGTCCGACTTCTGCACGATCAGCGGCACGGGGTTGCCGTCCGGGCCCTTCACGTCCTCGAAGAACACGCACAGCGCGCCCTCCGAACGGACCGCGACGCCCGACTCCTCCAGCAGCCGGCACGTCTCCGCCAGCATGTCGTTGTAACCCGACTCGCCGACGACGTTCTCGTCGCGGATCTCCATGTCGAGCTTGTCGAAGACCGAGTAGAAGTAGATCTTCGACTCGTCCACGAACTTCTGCCACAGGGCGAGCGTCTCCTCGTCCCCGGCCTGCAGATCCACCACCCGGCGGCGGGCCCGCTCCTTGAACTCCGCGTCCGCGTCGAACAGCGCCCGCGCCGCCTTGTACAGACGGTTCAGATTGGACATGGCCTCCTCGCCGGAGGCGCCTTCCTTGTGGTCCAGCTCGTGCGGGTGCTCGATCAGGTACTGGATGAGCATGCCGAACTGGGTGCCCCAGTCGCCGATGTGGTGGCGGCTGATCACCTTCTCGCCCGTGAACTCCAGGATCTTCACGGTCGCGTCGCCGATCACCGCGGAACGCAGGTGACCGACGTGCATCTCCTTCGCCACGTTCGGCTGCGCCCAGTCGATCACCGTGGTGCCCGGGTGCTCCTTGAACGGGACACCCAGCCGGTCGTCCGCCGCACGGGCGGCCAGCGTCCGGGTGATCGCCCCGTCGGCCACCGTGATGTTGAGGAAGCCCGGGCCCGAGACCTCGACGTCCTGGATCACATCGCCCGCCGGCAGCCCCTCGACGACCTTCGTCGCCAGCTCCCGCGGGTTCCCCTTGAGCTTCTTCGCCAGCGCCAGCATGCCGTTGGCCTGGAAGTCCGCCCGGTCGCTTCGTCGCAGCAGCGGATCGACGACCCCGGCCTCCGGCAGAGCGGCCGAAAGGGCGTCCGTGATGCGCTGGTGGAGCGTGGAAGCGAGCGAGGGAACCGAAGCCATGGGATGGGAGCCATTCCGGTAGGCGGCATTTCGAACCCCCCGAGTATCCCACGCGCCTATCACAGAGCCCCACGGAATTCGCTCGCCCTCGGGCAACCCGACCGCCACCCTGGTCGTCTGGGACAATGGTCATGCCAGGACCGTAAGGAAGGAAGTGCCGTGGCTCAGGCTCAGAGCACCGAGGCCGACTGGGTCTCCCGTTTCGCCGACGAGGTCATCGCCGAAGGTGAGCGCCGCGCCCCCGGCAAACCCATCGTCGTCGCCTCCGGCCTGTCGCCCTCCGGCCCGATCCACCTCGGGAACCTCCGCGAGGTCATGACCCCGCACCTGGTCGCCGACGAGATCCGCCGCCGCGGCCACGAGTGCGTCCACGTCCTCTCGTGGGACGACTACGACCGCTACCGCAAGGTCCCCGCCGGCATCGACCCGTCCTGGGCCGAGCACATCGGCAAGCCGCTCACCGCCGTCCCGGCGCCTCCCGGCAGCCCCTACGGCAGCTGGGCCGAGCACTTCAAGGCCGCCATGATCGAGGCCCTGGACGAGCTGGGCATCGAGTACCGCGGCATCAGCCAGACCGAGCAGTACACCTCGGGTGCCTACCGCGAGCAGATCCTCCACGCGATGAAGCACCGCGGCGACATCGACGCGATCCTCGACCAGTACCGCACCAAGGCCAAGCCGGCCAACGCGGTCAAGAAGCAGCAGAAGCCCGTCGAGGAGGCCGAGCTGGAGGCCGCCGAGGGCTCCGGCGCCGCGACCGAGGACGACGGCAGCGCCGGCGGCGCGGGCTACTTCCCGTACAAGCCGTACTGCACCGTCTGCAACAAGGACCTCACTACGGTCACGGCGTACGACGACGAGACCACCGAGCTCGCCTACACCTGCGCCTGCGGCCACGCCGAGACCGTCCTCCTCAAGGAGTTCGACCACGGCAAGCTGGTCTGGAAGGTCGACTGGCCCATGCGCTGGGCCTACGAAGGCGTGATCTTCGAGCCCTCCGGCGTCGACCACTCCTCGCCCGGCTCGTCCTTCCAGGTCGGCGGCCAGATCGTCGGCCCGATCTTCGGCGGCGAGCAGCCCATCGGCCCCATGTACGCCTTCGTCGGCATCAGCGGCATGGCCAAGATGTCCTCCTCCAAGGGCGGCGTCCCCACCCCCGGCGACGCCCTCCAGATCATGGAGGCCCCGCTGCTGCGCTGGCTCTACGCCCGCCGCAGGCCCAACCAGTCCTTCAAGATCGCCTTCGACCAGGAGATCCAGCGGCTCTACGACGAGTGGGACAAGCTCTGCGGCAAGGTCGCCGACGGCACCGTCCTGCCCGCCGACGCCGCCGCCCACAGCCGCGCCGTCCGCACCGCCGCAGGCGACCTGCCCACCACCCCCCGCCCGCTGCCCTACCGCACGCTGGCCTCGGTCGTCGACATCACCGCCGGCCACGACGAGCAGACCCTGCGCATCCTCAGCGACCTCGACCCCGAGAACCCGGTCACCTCGCTGGACGAGACCCGACCGCGCCTCGACAAGGCCGAGCACTGGATCAACAACCAGGTCCCCGCCGAGTCCCGCACCGTCGTGCGCACCGAGCCCGACCACGAGACCCTCGCCACGCTCGACGAGCAGTCCCGCGCCTCGCTGCGCCTGCTCCTCGACGGCCTGGACGAGCACTGGTCCCTGGACGGCCTGACCACGCTGGTCTACGGCGTGCCCAAGGTCCTCGCGGGCCTTGCGCCCGACGCCAAGCCCACCCCGGAGCTCAAGGTCGCGCAGCGCGAGTTCTTCGCCCTGCTCTACCAGCTCCTCGTCGGCCGCGACACCGGCCCGCGCCTGCCCACCCTGCTGCTCGCGGTCGGGGCGGACCGGGTGCGCAAGCTGCTGGCGGCGTAACGCCCGTACGAGAAGGGCCCCGCCCTGGTGACCTGAGCGTCACCGGGGCGGGGCCCCTTTTCGCGTTGCCGCTACTTGTTCTACTTGTTCGCCGCGGCGACCGCCGTCACTACTTCCTTCGTCGCGTCCTGGGCGTCGTTCTTCAGCGCGTCGGCGTCCGGCGTCTTCGCGCCCTGGAGCCCCGCGCCGCTGTACTTGACCGTGATCACGACATTCGCCGTGCGGGCCACCACGGTCTCGTTCTTGTGGTCGTTGTCGTCCTTCTTCGTGGTCGTGCCCACCACGTTGGCCTCGTCGCCGATGCCCGACGCCTTGTCCGTCTTCGCGTCCTTGGCGCCGTCCGCGGTGGTGGCCACCGAGGTCTGCTTCGCCACGAAGTCCTGCGCGCGCTTCTCGCCGGTGCCCAGCGTCGGGTCGGAGGCGAAGCGCTTGAGGGAGACGGTCAGGGTGCGGAACTGGAGGTCCTTGACGTCCTCGTCGTTCAGGCCGCTCCAGAAGCAGCTCGCCGAGTCGTTGGTGTCGCTCGACGGGAGGGCCTTGCCCTCCTTCTTCTCCGCCTTGGGCACCAGCTTGTCGATGGTCTTCTCGGAGAGCGTCTTGCACACCTCCGGTAGCTTGCCGTACGTCGCGGCCTTGACCGAGGGGGCGGCGGAGCTCGGGGTGGCCGGGGCGGAGGTCTTGCCCGACTCCTTCTTCGACCCCGAGTCGGAGTCCGAGCAGCCGGTGGCGACGAGCATCACCGGTACTGCGGCGCAGGCGAGGATTCGGGCGAGTCGCGGGGCTGTGGGTCGGTGCATGGGTCCTTCGCTCATTCGTGTCGGTGACGCGGGGGCGGTGCGGGGGCTCGGGGGCTTGCCTACGGGCACGGTACGCGGCCCGCACGCGGCTGCCACGCCGAAACGCGCCCCCACTGCTTGTGTCAGTTGCCGAAGTGGCCCGCGTCGAGTTCACGGGCGAGGCCGTGGGCCTTGCCCTGGAGGTCCTGGCTGCTGGGGATGTGGAGGGCGTCCGTCGTCCACTGGTCGTAGGCGATGGTGACCAGCACGTTCGAGGCGCGGAAGACCACCTTCACATCGCGGTGCACCCCCGAGCCCGTCGTCGCCAGCTTGTCGTCGACGAAGGCGTCGTCCCCCAGGTCGTCGAGGACGCGCGGGGCCAGCTTGGGGTCGGCGGACGGGACGGCCGACGGGGTCATCGGCGCGACGGTGGCGTCCGCCAGCTGCGGCCCGGGGCCGGGATCGGCGGTGCGGGCGCTCGCGGACGGGCTGCCGCCGGGGCTCGCGGACGTCGTGGGGGAGGGGGTGGCGTTGGGGATGTGCGCGGCGGTGGCCTGGCGCTGGTAGAGCTGCTTGGCCCGGTTCTCGTCGCTCATCCCCGGCTGGTACGAGACGACGCGCTCGAAGTCGACGGAGAGGTGGCGGGTGCCGTTGGGGGTCTCCAGCTTCCAGCGGCAGCCCACGCGGCGGTCGGTGTCATAGGTGATCGCCGCCTGGCCCTGGAGGAGCCGCTTGGCCTCCTCCTCGTCGCCGTCGCCCACGCCGGGCAGCATCCGCCGCAGCGTGTCCCGGCTGACGTAGCCGCACGGCTCGGGGAGGCTGTGGTACTTCCCGGGCTCGGCCGCGGCCGTCGACGATCCGGCCTGTCCCGGCTTGGGGTCCTGGGCCCCGCCACCGGACCCGGACCCTCCACCGCACCCGGTGAGCACCGTCGACAACACCGCCGCCGAGGCCAGTGCGGCTGCCGGTGCGTATGCCCTTCGCTGCACTGTCCGTGGCTCCTCTCACCGAAAATCTCGCCCGCGTCCACCGGAAAACCGGTTGTCGCCGCTGGGTGGCGACTGGACACAATGTGTACCGCAAGCGCTGCCGCGCCCGCCGTCCCGCTGTCGTGGATGAGATGAGAGGTCCGGCTTTTGCGTTATCCACGCTTTTCGGGGGAATGAGGTAGTTATGACGTACACCGAGGTGCCCGGCGCCCGGGTACCGATCCGTATGTGGGCCGACCCGGCCACGGTCGAGCCCGTCGCCATGCAGCAGCTGCGGAACGTCTCCACTCTGCCGTGGATCGAGGGCCTCGCCGTGATGCCCGACGTCCACTTCGGCAAGGGCGCCACGGTCGGCTCGGTGATCGCCATGCGGGGCGCGGTGTGCCCGGCGGCGGTGGGCGTCGACATCGGCTGCGGCATGTCGGCGGTGAAGACGTCGCTGACCGCCAACGACCTCCCGGGCGATCTGTCCCGGCTGCGGTCGAAGATCGAGGAGGCCATCCCGGTCGGCTTCGCGATGCACGACGACCCGGTGGACCCGCGCCGGCTGCACGGGCTGCCGACGGCCGGGTGGGACGACTTCTGGGGGCGGTTCGACGGGGTCGCGGAAGCGGTCAAATTCCGTCAGAGTCGGGCGGTAAAGCAGATGGGTTCGCTCGGCGGAGGAAACCATTTCATTGAGTTCTGTCTCGATGAGACAGATTCGGTCTGGCTGATGCTCCACTCCGGCTCCCGGAACATCGGCAAGGAGCTGGCGGAGTACCACATAGGCGAGGCGCGGAAGCTCTCGCACAACCAGAACCTGGTCGACCGTGACCTGGCGGTCTTCATCGCCGACACCCCGCAGATGGCGGCCTACCGGCACGACCTGTTCTGGGCGCAGGAGTACGCGCGGCACAACCGCGAGATCATGATGGCCCTCTTCCAGGACGTGGTCCGCAAGGAGTTCAAGAAGGCCAAGCCGATGTTCGAGCCGGTCATCTCCTGCCACCACAACTACGTGGCGGAGGAGACCTACGAGGGCGTCGATCTGCTGGTCACCCGCAAGGGCGCGATCCGCGCGGGCGGCGGCGAGTACGGCATCATCCCGGGCTCGATGGGCACCGGCTCGTACATCGTGCGCGGCCTGGGCAACGAGGCGTCGTTCAACTCCGCCTCCCACGGCGCCGGCCGCCGGATGAGCCGCAACCAGGCCAAGAAGCGCTTCTCCGAGCAGGACCTGGCGGAGCAGACGCGGGGCGTGGAGTGCCGCAAGGACCGTGGCGTGGTCGACGAGATCCCGGCCGCCTACAAGCCCATCGAGCAGGTCATGGAGCAGCAGCGGGACCTCGTCGAGGTCGTGGCCAAGCTCAAGCAGATCGTCTGCGTGAAGGGCTGACCTTCTAGGACGGGTACCAGCGCAGCTCGATCGTGTTGCCGTCCGGGTCCAGGATGTAGATCGACTCGGCGATGCCCCGGGCGCCGAAGCGGGGGCCGGGGCCGTCGACGACGGTGAAGGTGCCGGCGGCGGCGATCTCCTGCCAGTCGACGGGGTCGACGACCAGGCAGATGTGGTCGACGTTGGACCCGCCGCCGTCACCGCCGTGTTCGCGGGCGACCAGGTCGATGATCGTCGTGGGGGAGACGCGGACGGAGGGGAAGGGCGCCTCGCCCGCGCGCCATTCGTCGGCGCGGACCGGTTCCAGGCCCAGGGGGCCGGTGTAGAAGGCCAGGGAGCGCTCGACGTCGGAGACGTTGAGGACGAGGTGGTCGAAGGCGGTGACACGCATGGGCTGCCTCCTGCTTTCGTACGGGCCGCCCGGGGGCGGGCGGCTGTGCGTACGACGCTAGTGGGCCGTGGCGACGGTCGGGGTCAGCCCTCGCGGTGGACCTTGTAGTTGGACGCCTGGGCGCGGGGGCGGACGACGAGGAGGTCGATGTTGACGTGCGCGGGGCGGGAGACGGTCCAGCCGATGGTGTCGGCGATGTCGTCGGCGGTGAGGGGTTCGGCGACGCCCGTGTAGACGGATTCGGCGCGGTCCTTGTCGCCGCGGAAGCGGGTGAGGGCGAACTCGTCCGTCTTGACCATGCCGGGGGCGATCTCGATGACGCGCACCGGCCGGCCGCACAGCTCCAGGCGGAGGGTCTCGGCGATGACGTGGGCGCCGTGCTTGGCGGCCACGTAGCCGCCGCCGCCCTCGTAGGTGGCGAGGCCCGCCGTGGAGGAGAGGACGATGATCGTGCCCTCGGCCTCGACGAGGCGGGGGAGGAGGGCCTGGGTGGTGTTGAGAGTGCCCAGGACGTTCGTCTCGTACATCGTCCGCCAGTCGGCGGGGTCGGCGGTGGCGACGGTCTCGGCGCCGATGGCGCCGCCGGCGTTGTTGACGAGGACGTCGACGCGGTCCAGGGTGCGGGCGAAGGCGTCGACGGCGGCGCGGTCGGTCACGTCGAGGACGTGGACGAGCGCGTCGTGACCCGCCGCCGTCAGCTCCTCGGCGAGGGCGGTCAGACGGTCCTCGCGGCGGGCGGTGAGCACGACGCGGTAGCCGTCGGTGGCCAGCCGGCGGGCGGTGGCGGCGCCGATGCCGCTGCTCGCGCCGGTGATGACTGCGGTGCGGGTGCTCATGATGGGCCTCCTGGGACGGCCGGGGCTGCTGGGGTCTATCCGCAGCATAGGGGCCCGGGCCCGGCCGGTCAGCGGCCCCGGGGGGCGTACATGATCACGGCGACGCCGGCGAGGCAGACCAGGGCGCCGATGGCGTCGTAGCGGTCGGGGCGGTAGCCGTCGGCGACCATGCCCCAGGCCAGCGAGCCCGCGACGAACACGCCGCCGTACGCGGCGAGGATCCGGCCGAAGTGGGCGTCCGGCTGGAGCGTGGCGACGAAGCCGTACGCGCCCAGGGCGGCGATCCCGGCGCCGATCCAGGCCCAGCCCCTGTGCTCGCGGACGCCCTGCCAGACGAGCCAGGCCCCGCCGATCTCCAGGAGGGCGGCGAGGACGAACAGGGCGATGGAGCGGAGATTGAGCATGGGTGTCAGGTTATGGGCGGCTACGGGCGTCCCGCGCCGCTACGGCCAGACCAGGCAGTACGGCTGGTGGCCGGCCTCGTGCAGCCGGTGGGAGAAGTCCTGCCATTCGTGGAGCAGTTGGTAGACCTCGAAGGCGTCGCGCGGGCCGCCGCGGTCGGGGACCGTGGACCAGATGAAGGCCGCCGCGCCCACCGATTCCTCGCCAATTCCGCGCAGCGGGTCGACGACGGTCATGGGGAGCTTGACGACCGCGTAGTCGGGATGGAGAACGACCAGTTCGAGCGGGGGGACCTTGTGCAGGGGTATGCCCTCGATGCCGGTGAGAACCATGGCGGCCACGGTCTCCGGCTTGATCCTGGTGAACATTCCGCCCATGCCCAGCTCGTCACCGCCGAGCTCCTCGGGGCGCATGGAGATGGGGACGCGGGCGGCGGTCGCGCCGTTCGGGGCCCCGAAGTACTTGTAGGTCACCCCCACCCGGCCACTCCTGCTCGCACCGTTCTCTTCGTGTCGCTCTTCGCGCCGTTCGTCGCGTCGTTCTTCCCGGCGCCGGTGCCGCCCCTTGTTGGCGCGCTCGGCTCGCTCGGGGCCCAGGTCGTCCGTGCCTTCGCCCAGTCCGCCACCGCGATGCATATCTCCACCCGACCGCACATTGCCCGACCGCACATTGAGGCAGCACAGCCCCCGCCGCGCAACCCGATCATCGTCTCAGAGACCTCCCCCGTAGACGGCGTGCGAAACGCCCGGGCACGAGTCGGCGGGGGGCTCTGAGACCATGGCTAGCATGAGCTACCCATACACGGCCCCAGTCTCGCAGACGCTCTTCGACCGTGCGTCGGTCGTGACGCCCGGTGGCGTGAACTCTCCGGTGCGCGCGTTCCGCGCCGTGGGCGGTACGCCCCGGTTCATGGTCTCCGGCACCGGTCCGTATCTGACCGATGCGGATGGCCGGGAATATGTGGACCTCGTGTGTTCGTGGGGGCCGATGATTCTCGGCCACTCCCACCCCGAGGTGATCGCCAAGGTGCAGGAGGCCGTGGCGCGGGGTACGTCCTTCGGCACGCCCGGTGAGGGCGAGGTCGCGCTGGCGGAGGAGATCGTCGCGCGGATCGCGCCGGTCGAGCAGGTGCGGCTGGTGTCCTCGGGCACCGAGGCGACGATGTCGGCCATCCGGCTG
Source organism: Streptomyces sp. L500 (assembly GCF_054551825.1). Lineage (NCBI taxonomy): Bacteria > Bacillati > Actinomycetota > Actinomycetes > Kitasatosporales > Streptomycetaceae > Streptomyces > Streptomyces sp. L500. The sequence goes on along the minus strand of NZ_JBTOLC010000016.1, from coordinate 121,937 downwards.
GCGCGCGGCTTCACGGGCCGCGCCAAGGTCGTGAAGTTCGCCGGCTGCTACCACGGTCACGTGGACGCGCTGCTGGCCGCGGCGGGTTCCGGGGTGGCGACCTTCGGGCTGCCGGACACCCCGGGCGTGACCGGCGCCCAGGCCGGCGAGACGATCGTGCTGCCGTACAACGACCTGGAGGCCGTGCGCGAGGCCTTCCGGGCGCACCCGGGCGAGATCGCCTGTGTGATCACGGAGGCGTCGCCGGGCAACATGGGCGTGGTCCCGCCGCTGCCGGGCTTCAACGCGGGCCTGAAGGCGCTGTGCGCCGAGAACGGCGCGCTGTACATCTCCGACGAGGTCATGACGGGCTTCCGGACGAGCCGGGCGGGCTGGTTCGGCGTCGACGGCGTCGAGCCGGACCTGATGACCTTCGGCAAGGTCATGGGCGGCGGCTTCCCGGCGGCGGCCTTCGGCGGTCGCGCCGATGTGATGGCGTACCTGGCGCCGGCGGGCCCGGTGTACCAGGCGGGCACCCTCTCCGGTAACCCGGTGGCCACGGCCGCGGGCCTGGCGCAGCTGCGGCTGCTGGACGACGCGGCGTACGAGCGGGTGGACGCGGTCGCGGCGGAGATCGGCTCCCTGGTGACGGAGTCGCTGACGAAGGCGGGTGTGGCGCACCGGCTGCAGACGGCGAGCAACATGTTCTCGGTGTTCTTCACCGAGGACGCGGTGACGAACTACGCCGAGGCGAAGACGCAGGAGGCGTTCCGTTTCAACGCCTTCTTCCATTCGATGCTGTCGCAGGGTGTGTACCTGCCGCCGTCGGCGTTCGAGTCGTGGTTCGTCTCGACGGCGCACGACGCGGCGGCGATCGAGCGGGTCGCGGCGGCGCTGCCGGCGGCGGCGCGCGCGGCGGCCGAGGCGACGGAGGAGGGCAAGTGAGCGGCAAGGCTGACATCACGGTCGTCCATCTGATGCGGCACGGCGAGGTGCACAACCCGGAGGGCGTGCTGTACGGGCGCCGTGCGGGGTACCACCTGTCGGAGCTGGGGCACCGGATGGCGGACCGGGTGGCGGAGCACCTGGCGGAGCGGGACGTGACGTACGTGGTCGCGTCGCCGCTGGAGCGGGCGCAGGAGACGGCGACGCCGATCGCGAAGGCGCACGGTCTGGACCTGGCGACGGACGAGCGGCTGATCGAGGCGGCGAACGTCTTCGAGGGCAAGACCTTCGGCGTGGGCGACGGCGCGCTGCGCAAGCCGGCGAACTGGAAGCACCTGACGAATCCGTTCCGTCCGTCGTGGGGCGAGCCGTACGTCGAGCAGGTGGTGCGGATGATGGGCGCGCTGGACGCGGCGAAGGACGCGGCGCGCGGCCATGAGGCCGTGCTGGTCAGCCATCAGCTGCCGATCTGGATCGTGCGGAGCTTCGTGGAGCGGCGCCGGCTGTGGCACGACCCGCGGAAGCGGCAGTGCACGCTGGCGAGCCTGACGACGTTCACCTACCGGGGCGACAAGATCGTCTCGGTGGGGTACTCGGAGCCGGCGCGGGATCTGGTGCCGAAGCACCTGCTGGCCGGGGCGAAGCCGGTCAAGGGCGGGTCGAAGGCGTTCGGCGCCTGAGTCCGGACGCATATGGGGTGGCGCGGGTGCGCCGGGGCTTGTGCTCCGGCGCACCCGCGCCGTCGTTTCCGCCCGAATGCACCCGTTGAGAGCGGGAAAACAACGCAAGCGCCGTAATCCGCCGTGCCGTCACACCTAATGTCCATTTATATGGACGGCGTATGGTATGGGGCCGCAAGCACGGACGGAGCCGACATGCGCGAGTTGAGCCGACGCAGCCTGCTCGGACTGGGCGTGGGCCTGGGCACGGCCACCGCCCTGGGAGCGATGGCCGGCTGCTCCGACGGGCCGTCCGGCACCGCCGGCACGGGCGGCCGTCCCAAGGCGCGGGCGCACGTGGAGGCGAAGGCCAAGGCGAAGCTGATCGGCGACGGCTCCACCGCCGACACCGGGCCGCAGCCCAATCAGCCGCCGAAGCCGGTGCCGCTGGAGCCGGGGGAGAAGCCGCCCCAGTTCGTGATCTTCTCATGGGACGGGGCGGGCGAGGTCGGCAACGGTCTCTTCCCCCGCTTCCGCAAGCTCGCCCGGGACCACGGCGCCCGGATGACGTTCTTCCTCTCCGGCATCTACCTCCTGCCGGAGTCCAAGCAGCGGATGTACGAGCCGCCGAACAACGCGCCCGGCGCCTCCGACATCGGCTACCTCTCCGACGAGCACATCCGGGCGACGCTGAAGAACATCCGCGCCGCGTGGCTGGAGGGCCACGAGATCGGCACCCACTTCAACGGGCACTTCTGTTCGGGCCACGGCTCGGTGGCGCACTGGACGCCCGAGGACTGGGAGTCGGAGATCGAGCAGGCCGTCTCCTTCGTCACCCGCTGGCGCACCCACACCGGCTTCACCGACCTGGAGCCGCTGCCCTTCGACTACCGCAAGGAGCTCATCGGCGGCCGCACCCCCTGTCTGCTGAACCAGGACGGTCTGCTGCCCACCGCCCGGCGGCTGGGCTGGCGCTACGACGCGAGCTCCTCGGGCGGGGAGCAGGTGTGGCCCCGCAAGAAGCAGGGCCTGTGGGACCTGCCGCTGCAGCAGATGCCCTTCCCGGGGCACTCCTTCGAGGTCCTGTCCATGGACTACAACATCCTCGCCAACCAGTCGAAGAACACGACGCGCGGCGTGCCCGCCCACTACGCGGGCTGGCGCCGGCAGGCCATCGAGTCGTACATCGCCGGCTTCGACCGGGCGTACGAGACGAACCGGGCGCCGTTCTTCGTGGGCAACCACTTCGAGGAGTGGAACGGCGGGATCTACATGGACGCCGTCGAGGAGGCGTTCAAGTACATGGCCGACGACAAGCGCAAGGACGTCCGGGTGGTGTCCTTCCGGCAGTTCGTGGACTGGCTCGACGTGCAGAGCCCGGCGGTCCTCGCGCAGCTGCGCCAGCTCGACGTGGGCGAGAAATGGCACCGCAGGGCGGGCGGCGGCGGTGGCGGCGGCAGTACGAGCAGGCCGTGGAACCGGGGCGAGCCCCCCGCGCCGCGCGGCGAGGCGCCCGTCGGGCCGAAGGCCGGAGAGGTGCCCGTGGGGCCCAGGGGCGGCGACGTTCCCACGGCGCCCGCGGGCAACAAGGGGCGCGACGACTCCGAGGGGGGTGCGGAAGATCCCTAAACCGCCCATGCGAAACTTTTCACATGAGTGCCCGCCGCGCCTATCGACGCCCACTTTCCCGCCGTCGTCTCCCCGTGCCGGCCGCTGTCGTCGCCATCACGGCGGCGCTGACGCTCAGCGCCTGCGGCTCCGGCGGCAGCTCGGGCGGCGGGGGCCAGACCCAGTTCGTCCAGGGCACCGGCGGCGTCGACGTGGTCAAGGACCGCGCGAGCCGGCAGAGCGCCCCCGACCTCTCCGGCAAGACGCTGGACGGCAAGGACCTCGACGTCGCCAAGGACTACAAGGGCAAGATCGTCGTCCTTAACGTCTGGGGCTCCTGGTGCTCGCCGTGCCGCGCCGAGGCCAAGTACCTGGTGCAGGCCGCCAACGCCTACAAGGACAAGGGCGTGGAGTTCGTCGGCCTCGACACCCGCGACCCCGACCCGGCCCCCGCGCTCGCCTTCGAGAAGGAGTTCAAGGTTCCCTACCCGAGCCTCTACGACTCCGCGGGCAAGCTCCTGCTGCGCTTCCCCAAGGGCAGCCTCAACCCGCAGTCGATCCCCTCCACGGTCTTCATCGACCGGGACGGGAAGATCGCCGCCCGCGCGATCAAGGCGCTGGGCGAGGACGAGCTGCGCGACACCCTCGACCCGCTGGTCGCGGAGAAGTGACCCCGTGACCACCGGGACCCCCACGGCCGCGCACGCGATCACCGCTCTCGCCGCGGCGAGCGACACCAACCAGACCGTCCTGACCGGCGCCCTGCTGCTGGCCCTGCCCGTGGCGATGCTCGGCGGGCTCGTCTCCTTCTTCTCCCCCTGCGTCCTGCCGCTCGTCCCCGGCTACCTGTCGTACGTCACCGGCGTCGGCGGCGCGGACCTGGCCGAGACCAAGCGGGGCCGGATGCTCGCCGGCTCCTCGCTGTTCGTCCTGGGCTTCACGGCGGTCTTCGTCTCCGGCGGCGCGCTGTTCGGCTACTTCGGCAGCACGCTGCAGAGCTACAAGGGGACGATCAGCCTCGTCCTCGGCGGGCTGACGATCGTGCTCGGCCTGGCCTTCATGGGCGCCTTCAGCCTCTTCGGCCAGCGCGAGTTCCGCTTCCACACCCGGCCCACGATGGGCCTGGCCGGGGCACCCCTGCTCGGAGTGCTCTTCGGCGTGGGCTGGACGCCGTGCATCGGCCCGACGCTCGCCGCCGTGCAGTCACTCTCCTTCAACCAGGCCAGCGCGGGCCGCGGCGCCCTGCTGATGGTCGCCTACTGCGCCGGCCTGGGCCTGCCGTTCGTCCTCGCCGCGATCGCCTTCCGGCGCGCGCTCGGCGCCTTCGGCTGGGTCAAGAAGCACTACGCGTGGGTCATGCGCGTCGGCGGCGGCATGCTCGTCGTGGTCGGCCTGCTCCTGGTCACAGGATTGTGGGACAGCATGGTCCAGGACCTTCAGACGTGGTCGTCGCGCTACACCCCCGGGATCTGATCAATGGCCAAGACCAACGACTCCACCGATACCGCCGCCGATACCGCCGAAACGGACGACTCGGCGGCGGCATCGGACCTCTCCACGGCCCCCGCCGAGGACAGGGCCGGTGACGGCCAGGCCGTACCCGGCTCCTTCGGCGGCGTCCGCAAGCCCGGCCTCCTCGGCGCGCTCGCCTGGACCGCCCGTGAGGTCACCGGCTGGGTGCGCTGGGTCTGGCGGCAGCTGACCTCGATGCGGGTCGCGCTGATCCTGCTCTTCCTGCTCTCCCTGGCCACCATCCCCGGCTCGCTCGTCCCGCAGACCAGCGTCGACGCGCTCAAGGCCGAGCAGTGGAAGGCCGACCACGAGACCCTGGCGTCCGTCTACGACAAGCTCGGGCTCTTCCACGTCTACAGCTCGGTGTGGTTCTCCGCGATCTACATCCTGCTGTTCATCTCGCTGATCGGCTGCATCGTCCCGCGCACCTGGCAGTTCGTCGGCCAGCTGCGCGGCCGCCCGCCGGCCGCCCCCCGCAACCTCACCCGGATGCCCGCCCACGCCACCTGGCACACGGACGCGAAGCCCGAGCAGGTCGTCGCGGCGGCCGAGAAGCTCCTCAAGCGCCGCCGCTTCCGCGTCGAGCGGGGCGAGGGCTCCGTCGGCGCCGAGAAGGGCTATCTGCGCGAGGCCGGCAACCTCCTCTTCCACGTCTCCCTGATCGCCCTGCTGGTGGCCTTCGCCTCCGGCCAGCTGTGGAAGTCCGAGGGCGGCAAGCTCGTCGTCGAGGGCGACGGCTTCTCGAACACCCTCACCCAGTACGACGACTTCAAGTCCGGCTCCCTCTTCCGCGCGGACGACCTCGACAAGTTCAGCTTCTACCTGGACCGCTTTTCCGGCAGCTACGAGCGCACCGGCCCCCAGAAGGGCACCCCGCGCGACTACGCCGCCCACATCACGTACTACGAGGGCGCCGACGGCCCGGCCCGCAAGGCCACCATCAAGGTGAACGAGCCGCTGGAGACGGGCGGCTCGAAGGTCTACCTCATCGGCCACGGCTACGCTCCGATGGTGACCGTCAAGGACGGCCGGGGGAACATCGCCTTCCGGGGCCCGATGTCCGCGCTGCCGCTGGACAGCAACGTCACCGAGACCGCCGTCGCCAAGGTCGGCGACTACCGGGACAAGGACGGCGAGAAGACCCAGATCGGCTTCAAGGGCAACTTCGTGCCGACGCTGGACCTGAAGACCGGGATGATGGCGTCCCAGTTCCCCGCCCTGGACAACCCCGCCCTCGTCCTCACCGCCTACCACGGCAGCCTCGGCACCGACTCCGGCATGCCGCAGAACGTCTACCAGCTCGACGTCACCAAGATGAAGCAGTTCACGGAGAAGGACGGCTCGCCCTTCGCCAAGCTGCTCAAGGTCGGCGACACCATGACGCTCCCCGACGGCGGCTCGCTGCACTTCGACGCCATCAAGGAGTGGGCCACCTTCCAGGTCTCCCAGAAGCCCGGCGACGAGCTCGCCCTGAGCGGCGCCGTCGCCGCCCTGCTGGGCCTGGCCGGCTCGCTGTTCATCCAGCGCCGCCGCGTCTGGGTGCGGGCCACGGCCGGCGCCGACGGCCGTACGGTCGTGGAGCTGGCCGGCCTCGCCCGCAGCGAGTCCGCCCGGCTGCCCGAGGAGCTCGCCTCCCTCGCCGCCGCCCTCCAGCCCGACGCCCCGCCCGCCGCGGCGACCGCCGCCGGCACCGCCACGGCCGAGGCCGTCGAAGCCGTCGAAGCGGACGAAGCCGCCTCCGACCCCGTCGAACCGTCCGAAGGAGCGCGCGCGTGAATCTCGCCGCCGCAACCAACGAGAACCTGGCCAACATCAGCAATGTGCTGATCTATTCGGCCATGGCCGTCTACACCCTGGCCTTCCTCGCGCACATCACCGAGTGGGTCTTCGGCAGCCGCAGCACCGTCGCCCGCACCGCCGCCGCGATCACCACGGAGGCCGCCCGCTCGTCGTCCGTGACCGTCACGGTCAAGAAGCAGGGCGGCGGCACGGCCGTCCTGGAGCGACCCGAGGTCGTCACCCGCGCCGCCCCCGGCAGCCGTGACGTGCCCGACGGCCCCGGCGCGGCCGGCGGCAGCGAGAAGGGCGACCTGTACGGCCGCATCGCCGTCTCGCTGACCGTGCTGGCCTTCGCGCTCCACGCGGGCGGCGTCCTCACCCGCGCGCTGTCCGTGCAGCGGGCGCCGTGGGGCAACATGTACGAGTTCTCCACGACCTTCGGCATGACCGCCGTGGCCGTCTACCTCGGCCTGCTCGCCGCGAAGAAGAACGTCCGCTGGCTGGGCCTGCCGCTGACCACGTCGATCCTGCTCGACCTGGGCCTCGCCGTCTCGGTCCTCTACACCAGCAGCGACCAGCTCGTGCCCGCGCTCCACTCCTACTGGCTGTGGATCCACGTCTCCTGCGCCATCATCTCCGGCGCGGCGCTGTGGGTGGGCGCGTGCTCCACGCTCTTCTACCTCTTCCGCGACTCCTACGAGGCCAAGCTCGCGGCCGGCCGGGACGCGGACGGCGCCTGGGGCAACGTCCTCTCCCGCCTGCCCTCGGCCGCCACGCTCGACAAGTTCGCCTACCGCATCAACGCGACCGTCTTCCCGCTGTGGACGTTCACGATCATCGCGGGCGCGATCTGGGCCGAGGCCGCCTGGGGCCGCTACTGGGGCTGGGACCCCAAGGAGGTCTGGTCCTTCATCACCTGGGTCGCCTACGCCAGCTACCTCCACGCCCGCGCCACCGCCGGCTGGAAGGGCCGCAAGGCCGCCTACCTGGCCCTGCTGGCCTTCGCCTGCTACCTCTTCAACTACTACGGCGTGAACATCCTGCTGAGCGGCAAGCACTCCTACGCGGGGGTGTGAGCCCGCACGGTGCGGTTTTGTAAAGGCCCGCTTCCCTCGTCCGGGGGAAGCGGGCCTTTGTGCGAGCGGAGGCTGGTATGCGTCCATAGACTCGAATGCGACTAGGGGAGGTGCCGGATGGCGGCTGTACGGGACTCGGCCGAGCTCGACGCGATGTTTGACGAGATCGAGAGCCTCAATCTGCCTGCGGACTACCGGGTGGAGATCATCGAGGGGGAGATCGTCATGAATCCGCAGCGCAAGGTGCATGCCCGGATCATCCAGCTGCTGACCATGTCGTTGGCGGACACGCTCGGCCGGAACGCGAACGTCCTGTGGGACGTGCGGGTCGACTTTCCCGGGTATCTCAACGGATTCGCGCCGGATGTGGCCCTCGTGAAGGAGGGTGCCGAAGAGGACGACGCCGGTAACCACGACTACCGGGACGTCGAGTTCGTGGCCGAGGTCGTTTCCCGGGGCAGCCGCCGCGCGGATTACGAGGCCAAGCTGAACGTCTACGCCGTTGCCGGGGTACCCACGTACCTCATCGCCGACCCGAAGTCCGGGGTCGTGCATGTTCACCACGACCCGCGCGAAGGCACGTACACCGACGAGGTCATCTACACCTTCGGTTCCACCTTCACCCTCCCCCACCCCAAGGTCACTATCGACACCTCCGACTGGCCCCGCGACCGGCAGGCGCCCCGCGCCTGACCGTGCTAGACGTGGACCTATGGAGATCCCCTCCCCCTACGGCGCGTCCGAGTCCCAGGGTGACGTCCACACCCTGCGCTACGAGCTGTCGATCCCGTACCCCGTCGACGAGGTGTGGGACGCGATCGCCACGCCCGACGGGCTGCCCACGTGGCTGGCCGTCGCCGATCCGTTCGAGCAGCGGGAGGGCGGGGCGATCACGCTGCGGTGGCAGAACAAGGACGCCCGGGGGCATGCCACGGTCGCCCCGGGGCGGGTGACGGCCTGGGAGCCCAAGCGGGTGGTGGAGTACACCGTGGACATCCACGGGCGGGTCCGCTTCGAGCTGGAGCCCGGGCCGCTGGGCGTCGGCGGGACGCTGCTGCACTTCACCAACGAGCTGGCCGGGCCGGAGGACGTACGCCTGGACTGCCTGGCCGGCTGGCACCACCACTTCGAGTACCTGCTGCAGGCCCTCGCCGGGCAGCCCGCGGACTGGTCCGCGTGGACCCTGGAGCGCTGGCGGGAACTGCGCGAGGAGTACGGGAAGGGGCGCTAGCCCTTCGGGCCGTCCTCGTCGGGCCGGAGCGAGCGCAGGAACTCCGGGTTGTCGTCCGGGGCCACCCACCGCCGCGGCGCCGGGCGGGTACGGGCGCGGGGGCGCCCCGCGACCAGCCAAGCCACCGGGCCCACCAGGACCTCGCCGAAGAGCAGGATGACGAACACCCACGCCAGCTTCGGCAGACCCCGCACCTCGTTCTCGGGGGTGTTGAGGCAGTCGATGAAGGCGTAGATCCACAGCGCCAGGACCAGCAGGAACGGCAGATACCTGAGCATGGTGGCGGCCCCCGGAGTGCGGTGCTCGGAGCCGCTTCGCGGCCCCCGTGACCGCTCCAGGGTAGTGCGTGCTCGATACTGGAACGTATGGCTTACGACGATCTTCGCTCGTTCCTCCGGGCACTGGAGCGCGATGGCGATCTCAAGCGCATCAAGGCCGAAGTCGACCCGTACCTGGAGATCGGGGAGATCGTCGACAGAGTGAACAAAGCGGGCGGTCCCGCGCTGCTCTTCGAGAACGTCAAGGGCGCGGCCATGCCGCTCGCCATGAACGTCTTCGGCACCGACCGCCGGATGCTCAAGGCGCTCGGCCTGACCTCCTACGACGAGATCAGCGAGAAGATCGGCGGGCTGCTCAGGCCGGAGCTTCCGCAGGGGTTCGTCGGCATGCGCGAGGCCTTCGGCAAGCTCGGCGCGATGGCGCACGTGCCGCCGAGGAAGGTCAAGGACGCGCCGGTCCAGGAGGTCGTCCTCACCGGCGACGACGTGGACCTCGACCAGCTCCCGGCGCTCTTCACCTGGCCCGAGGACGGCGGCTCCTTCTTCAACCTCGGTCTCACCCACACCAAGCACCCCGAGACCGGCGTCCGCAACCTCGGCCTCTACCGCCTCCAGCGCCACGACAAGCGCACCATCGGCATGCACTGGCAGATCCACAAGGACAGCCGCAACCACTACCAGGTGGCTGCCAAGCGCGGCGAGCGGCTGCCGGTCGCCATCGCCTTCGGCTGCCCGCCGGCCGTGACGTACGCGTCCACCGCGCCGCTGCCCGGCGACATCGACGAGTACCTCTTCGCGGGCTTCATCCAGGGCAAGCGGATCGAGATGGTCGACTGCAAGACCGTCCCGCTCCAGGTCCCCGCGAACGCGGAAGTCGTCATCGAGGGCTGGCTGGAACCGGGGAAGATGCTGCCGGAAGGCCCGTTCGGCGACCACACGGGCTTCTACACGCCGCAGGAGGACTTCCCGGCGCTCACCATCGACTGCGTCACGATGCGGCGGCGCCCGCTGCTGCAGTCGATCGTCGTCGGCCGCCCGCCGACCGAGGACGGCCCGCTGGGCCGCGCCACGGAGCGGTTCTTCCTGCCGCTGCTGAAGGTGATCGTCCCGGACATCGTGGACTACCACCTGCCGGAGGCCGGCGGCTTCCACAACTGCGCGATCGTCTCGATCGACAAGAAGTACCCCAAGCACGCCCAGAAGGTCATGCACGCCGTCTGGGGCGCGCACATGATGTCGCTGACCAAGCTGATCATCGTGGTGGACTCCGACTGCGACGTCCACGACCTCCACGAGGTGGCCTGGCGCGCACTGGGCAACACGGACTACGCCCGCGACCTGACCGTCGTCGAAGGCCCCGTGGACCATCTGGACCACGCCTCCTACCAGCAGTTCTGGGGCGGCAAGGCGGGCATCGACGCGACCGCGAAGTGGCCCGAGGAGGGCTACACCCGCGACGGTGGCTGGCCGAACATGGTCGAGTCGGACCCGGAGACGGCGACGAAGGTCGACCGCCGGTGGAAGGAGTACGGGCTGTGACCACGGCCGCCGTCGCGCAGCCGGGCCGGACGAAGGCGTTCCTGCGCCTCGTCATGATCGAGCACTCGGTCTTCGCGCTGCCCTTCGCCTACATCGCCGCCCTGACCGCGATGTTCCAGCTCGACCGGAACATCCACTGGGCGCGGCTGCTGCTCGTCACCATCGCCATGGTGGGACTGCGCACCTTCGCGATGGCCTGCAACCGCATCATCGACCGCGAGATCGACGCCCGTAACCCGCGCACGGCGAACCGGGAGCTGGTCACGGGCGCGGTGTCGGTGCGCTCGGCGTGGACCGGGGCGGGGGTGGCCGTGGTCGTCTTCCTCGGCGCCGCCGCGCTGCTCAACCCGCTGTGCCTGGCGCTCGCGCCGATCGCCGTGATCCCGATGGTCGTCTACCCGTACGGCAAGCGCTTCACCAACTTCCCGCACGCGATCCTGGGGCTCGCCCAGGCCATGGGCCCGGTGGGCGCGTGGCTGGCGGTGACGGGGGAGTGGTCCTGGGACGCGGTGATCCTGGGGCTGGCGGTCGGCGTGTGGATCGGCGGCTTCGACCTGATCTTCGCCTGCCAGGACGTGGCCGCCGACCGCGCCCACGGGGTGAAGTCCACCCCGGCCCGCTTCGGCATCCCGGCCGCCCTGTACGGCGCACGGGTCTGTCATGCCGTCACCACGGCGCTGCTGGTCTGGTACGCGCTGGCGACGCACGCGGGCGTCTTCTTCTGGACGGGCCTGGTCGTCGTCGCCGTGGCGTTCCTCTACGAGCACACGATCGTCAAGCCGCACGATCTGTCCCGGCTGAACCGGGCGTTCTTCACCGTGAACGGCTTCATCGGCATCGCGCTCTTCCTGTGCGCCCTGCTGGACCTGCTGGTGCGCGGCCTGACGGTCTGAACACAGCGGAAGGGCGGCCCACCGTGTTCGGTGGGCCGCCCTTTCGCGTGGGTACGGGCCGTCAGACGGACTTGCTGAACGGGTCCTGCGCGCCGCCCCCGAGGGGGCCGCCGAAGGGGCTGTTCGCGTCGCTGCCGAACGGGCTCTTCGCGCCGCCCTGACCGCCGCCGCCCATGAAGGCGAACATGGCCGCGCCCATCAGGTCCTGCGGCTTGAGCTCCTTGGCGCCGGCGGGGGCCTCGATCTTCTCGGAGCCGCCCTTGAAGCCGATGGTCACCGGCAGCTCGCCCTTGGCGTCCTTGTCGAGCTTGGCGGCGTCGAAGGAGAGGGCGGAGAGCATGCCGTCCTTGACGGCCACGTCGACGGTGACGTCCTTGTCCGGGGCGTCCTCCCACTTGGAGAACTTGTCGAAGCGCTTGTCGCCGAGCTTGTCCTTGAGCGGCTTGAGGCCCTCGACGACCTGCTTGCCGACCGTCTTCGCGTTGGCGGTGACCTTGACGTGGTCGGCGCCGTCCTTGGAGCCCGCGTCGGCGAACTTGGCGTTGTCCATGAGGGCCTTGCGCATGGCCTCCAGGGCCTGCTTCTGGGTCTTCGGGTCGAGCGAGTCGCTCAGCGAGCCGTTCGTCTTGCCCGAGCTGCCCTTGTCCTTGCCGAAGGACTTGCCGAACTCCTCGAAGGACTTGGTGTCCAGGGAGACCCAGTCGCCCTTGATGGCGCCCTTGACGGCGTCCAGGGACGGCGGGAGCTGGTCGGCCTTCTTCAGCAGCTCGTCGAGGGCCTGCTTGCCCTTGGCACCCTTGGCGCTCTTGCTCTTCTCGCTCTTCCCGCCGAGCTCGGCGATGGCCTTGAGGTCGCCACGCACATACATCTTCTGCGCCACGCCGCGGAGCTCGACGAGCGGCTTGTCGGCGTCCTTCTTGGCCAGCTTGAACGTCACGGCGCCGTTCTTGTCGCCGTCCTTGACGTCCTTGAGCGGCTTGTCGTTGCTGATCGCGAAGGAGAGCCGCAGGCTCGCCAGCGTGTCGGCGTCGGAGCGCTGGAAGTCGTCCTCGCCCTTCAGCGCCTCGTAGAGCTTGTCGGCGCCGGCGTCGAAGCCGAAGTCGGCGGAGACGGCCTTCTGGCCGCTCAGCTTGTCGAAGGCCCGCTCGACCTTCGCCTCGGGGCTCAGCTTCTCGGTGGGGTCGCAGGCGACGGACGCGGCGGCGACGAGAGCGACGCAGCCGGCGGCGGCCAGACCCTTGCGCATGGTGTGAATGACGTTCCCCCTGGACCGTTCCGTTTATATGAAGGTCACTTAAGTCGAGGACGAATAGGCATGTCAAAGGACTATTCCGCCAAGACGCCGTCAAGACGCGCGGCGGGCGGGCCCCGTCCGGGACGGCGGGCGGACCGCCCGCGGTGTCCGGATAGGCTCGATCCCGTGGAGCCGTACGAACACACGACGCGACGCCGGCCCTGGGTGGTCGGGGTCTCCGGCGCGTCCGGGACGCCTTACGCCGCCGCCGTGGTGCGCGGCCTGCTGGCCGCCGGTGAGGCCGTGGACCTGGTGGTCAGCCGGGCCGCCCGGCTGACGCTGCTGGACGAGACCGGGATCCGCTTCCGGGACGGGCACTGGCGGCGGGACCTGGCGAGCTGGCTCGCGCTGGGCGCGGACGGCAAGGAGCACTTCGCCGTCGACGAGGCGGCCCTGGCCGATGTCCGCCACTGGGCGGCCGGGGATCTCGCCGCCGGTCCGTCCTCCGGTTCGTACCCCGCCAAGGGGATGCTGATCGTCCCGGCGAGCACCGCCTGCGTGGCCGGAGTGGCGCTGGGACTGTCGAAGGATCTGCTCCAGCGCGTGGCGAGCGTGACGCTGAAGGAGCGTCGGCCGTTGATCGTCGCGGTGCGCGAGACCCCGCTCAGCGGACAGACGCTCCGGCAGCTCGTGGCGCTCGACGACGCGGGAGCCGTGGTGCTGCCCGCCTCGCCGGCGTTCTACGCGGGGGCGACGCACATCCAGGATCTGGTGGACTTCGTCGCCGGGCGGGCGCTGGACGCGGCGGAAGTGCCGCACCGGCTGTACCGCCGCTGGGAAGGAGAGCTCGGTGGGGCGAGCGCTCGTGGGGAGGGCTAGCGCTTCTTGGCGCGCGGCAGGCGGATCTTCGCCGCGAGGCGCGGAGCCGGGGTGGACTGGTGGGCACGCGAGCGGTTGGCCAGGTCCTGGAGCTCGCGCATGCGGGCGTAGGCCATCTCGATCGAGTACACGAGGTCTTCACTCCTGAGATCGAAGGATCGTCGATGATTCGCTGATCTGGTGAAAGATTTTCGGGGTCTGGAACCCCGTACGCCTTAGATTCTACACTGAAACCGGCGAGTTCGCTGATTATTGAAAGGTGCCAGGCTATGGACGCGGTGGACAGGCAGCTCATCCAGGCGCTGCGGGAGAACGGCCGGGCGTCGTACGCGGAGCTCGGCAGGCTGGTCGGCCTGTCGGGGCCGAGCGTCACGGACCGGATCAACCGGCTGGAGGCGGCGGGCGTCATCACGGGCTACCGCGCGACCGTGAACGCGGCCTCGCTGGGCCTGGGCGTCACCGCCCTGATCGGCATCCAGCTCTCGGACGCCGCCGACCACGAGGACGTGGCGCGCCGGCTGCGCGACCTGGAGGAGATCGAGGACTGCTGGTTCATCGCCGGCGACGACTCGTACATGCTCAAGGTCCGGGTCGGCGACGTGGACGGGCTGGAGCGCACCATCCGCCGGCTCTCCGGCACCAAGGGCGTCAGCCGCACCCGCACCACGATCGTGCTCTCCACCAAGTGGGAGAACCGCGTGGGCGAGCTGCCCGAGGACGTCTGAGGTCGGGGGAGTAGGCTCGACGGGGTCTCGAAATCGGATGTATCGGAGAGGGCGGACGCATGGACGCTGGACTCAAGCGTGAGCTCGAGGAGAAGGTCTACGCGGGCGAGCGGCTCACCCGCGAGGACGGCATCGCCCTCTACGAGTCCGACGACCTGGCCTGGCTGGGCGGGCTCGCCCACCACGTCCGGACGAAGAAGAACGGCGACGTCGTCCACTTCAACGTCAACCGCCACCTCAACATGACCAATGTGTGCACGGCGTCGTGCGCGTACTGCTCGTTCCAGCGCAAGCCGGGCGAGAAGGACGCGTACACGATGCGCATCGAGGAAGCCGTCCGCCTGGCCAAGGCCATGGAGAGCGAGAACCTCACCGAGCTGCACATCGTCAACGGCCTCCACCCCACGCTGCCGTGGCGCTACTACCCGCGCTCCCTGCGCGCGCTCAAGGAGGCGCTGCCGAACGTCTCCCTGAAGGCGTTCACCGCCACCGAGATCCAGCACTTCGAGAAGATCTCCGGGATGCCCGCCGAGGAGATCCTCGACGAGCTGATCGACGCCGGTCTGGAGTCGCTGACCGGCGGCGGCGCGGAGATCTTCGACTGGGAGGTGCGGCAGCACATCGTCGACCACGACACCCACTGGGAGGACTGGTCGCGCATCCACCGCCTCGCCCACTCCAAGGGCCTCAAGGGCCCCTGCACCATGCTCTACGGGCACATCGAGGAGCCGCGCCACCGCGTGGACCACGTGCTGCGCCTGCGTGAGCTGCAGGACGAGACCGGTGGCTTCCACGTCTTCATCCCGCTGCGCTACCAGCACGACTTCGTGGACATGAAGGACGGCAAGATCCGCAACCGGCTCCAGGCGCGGACCACGATGGCGACGGGCGCCGAGGCGCTGAAGACCTTCGCCGTCTCCCGGCTGCTGTTCGACAACGTCCCGCACGTCAAGGTCTTCTGGGTGATGCACGGCGTGCAGACCGCCCAGCTCGCCCTCCAGCACGGCGCGGACGACATGGACGGCTCGGTCGTCGAGTACAAGATCACTCACGACGCCGACAACTACGGCACGCCGAACAAGCTCACCCGCGACGATCTGCTGGAGCTGATCCGCGACGCCGGCTTCCGTCCGGTGGAGCGCAACACCCGCTACGAGATCATCCGTGAGTACCCGGGTCCGGACGCCTCGCTGCGGGAGTCGCCGCAGCCGATGCGGGTCTGAGATCCACTTCTGGGCGTGCTGTACTACTGGAATTGCACGTTTCGGTTGTCGTCGAGAAGAAGGTCCCGTCCGTGAGTAGCCAGAAGTTCGCGTCGCTCCGCTACACCGCCCTGCGGCTCGGCCTGCTGGTCGGCTGCTTCGCCGTGGTCTGGGTGCTGTGCTACGTCCACGTCATCCCGCTCGGGGTCGGCAACTCCAACCTCGTCTGGATGATCCTGCTGGCGCTGATCCTCTCCGCGCCGCTGAGCTGGGTCCTGCTGCGCAAGCAGCGGGACGCCATGTCCGAGCAGATCGTGGAGCGGGTGGACCGCGCGAAGGCCAAGATGGCCGCGAACGCGGGCCAGGAGGACGCGGTTCAGTAACACTCCTCACATATACGACATACCTCTACCTGCGCCCCGCGCCGGAACTCCCGTTCCGGCGCGGGGCGCAGGCGTATTCCAGCGTGTTTCGGAGCGTTCCGGCGCGTTCTGATGTGCGTACGCCCCAAAGAAGTTCTTTGGGTTGCTCAAAGCATGAGTGTTAGGGTAATCCGCATGTCGACGTCACCGTCCCCCACGGCGGCCGCCTCGCGCGGGCGCATATCCCGCATACTCAGCGTGCCCTTCTGGGCCCAGATCCTGCTCGGCCTCACCCTGGGCGCCCTGCTCGGCTGGGCCGCCAAGAGCGGTGACATCGGCTGGCTCGGCAGCACGCTGGGCAGGATCGGTGACATCTTCGTCCAGCTGCTGATGCTGGTCATCGCGCCGCTGGTGTTCTTCGCGATCCTGGTCTCGATCACCAATCTGCGGAACGTCTCCAACGCCGCCCGGCTGGCCACCCGCACCCTGATGTGGTTCATGATCACGTCGCTGATCGCGGTCGTCATCGGTCTGGGGATCGGCCTCCTCACCGACCCGGGCGCGGGCACCGGCCTCACCGCCGCCGACGGCGCCGAGCCCAAGAAGCACGGCTCCTGGCTCGACTTCCTCACCGGCATCATCCCCACCGACATCGTCACGCCCTTCACCCAGCTGAAGGTCCTCCAGATCGTCTTCATGGCCGTGGTCGTCGGCATCGCGATCCTGAAGACCGGCGAGAAGGCCCAGCCCGTCCTCACCTTCAGCCACTCCGTGCTGGAGCTGTTGCAGAAGGCCCTGTGGTGGGTCATCAAGCTCGCCCCGCTGGGCACGGTCGGCCTGGTCGGCACTGCCATCTCCACCTACGGCTGGGGCCTGCTCAGCAAGTACGCGACGTTCACCGCCGACATCTACGTCGGCTGCGCCATCGTGCTGTTCGGCGTCTACCCGTTGCTGCTCGCGACCGTCGCCAAGGTCAACCCGCTGCGCTTCTTCAAGGGCGCCTGGCCCGCGATCCAGCTGGCCTTCGTCTCCCGCTCCTCCGTCGGCACCATGCCGCTGACCCAGAAGGTCACCGAGCGGCTCGGCGTCCCCAAGGAGTACGCGTCCTTCGCGGTGCCCTTCGGCTCGACGACCAAGATGGACGGCTGCGCCTCGATCTACCCGGCCATCGCCGCGATCTTCGTCGCCCAGGTCTTCGACGTGCCGCTGGAGGTCAAGGACTACATCCTGATCGCCTTCGTCTCCGTCATCGGCTCGGCCGCCACCGCCGGCCTCACCGGCGCCACCGTGATGCTCACGCTGACGCTCTCGACGCTGGGCCTGCCGATGGCGGGCGTGGGCCTGCTCCTGGCGATCGACCCGATCGTGGACATGATGAGGACCGCCACAAATGTCGCCGGGCAGTCGGTGATCCCGATCATCGTCGCCTCCCGGGAGAAGATCCTGGACCGTGCCGCCTACGACACGGCCGACGGCTCCCACCTGGAGGACGAGCCCGTCGCCGAGGTGCGCACCGCGCCCGTCGCCGCCTGACGGACTGGTAAGAAAGGGCCGGACGGCCCTCCGGAGGCTCGTTCCCGGCCCTTGACGTCCCTCCTCCCCGTGATATTACCTGCCGGTAGTGTGACGGGGGGGAGGGATTTTTTGTCGTGACGGTCGTGAGTAACGCACAGGTCGCAAGGGCCCCACGGGCCACGGAGAACACCACCCGGGAGGGCGCCACCGGGTCCGGGGGCGGGGCGCCGCCATCGCAGGATCCGGCCCCGAAGCGCAAGCGCGGCACCGGAAAGATCCGGCGGATGCCACGGGAGGTGCGCGAGCGGCAGATGCTCGACGCCGCGGTGGAGGTCTTCGCCCGGCGCGGCTACCGCGCCGCGTCCATGGACGAGATCGCCGAACTGGCCGGGGCCTCCAAGCCGCTGGTCTACCTCTATCTGAACTCGAAGGAAGACCTCTTCGGCGCCTGCGTCCGCCGCGAGGCCGAGGCCCTGAAGGCCTCGGTACGGGCCGCGATCGAGCCCGACGCCTCCGCCGACGACCGGCTGTGGCACGGACTGCGCGCCTTCTTCACCCACACCGCCGAACACCCCGACGGCTGGGCGGTGCTCAGCTGCCAGGCCCGGACGAACGGGGAGCCGGCCGCGCCCGTCGCGGACGAACTGCGGCAGGAGATGGTCGGCCTCGTCACCCGGCTCATCGCCGCCACCGCCGCCGAGGGCGCGGACGGGGACGGGAGCGCCGCCCTGGCGGGACACGAGGCCTCCGGACTGGCGCACGCGCTGGTGGGCGCCGCCGAGTCGCTCGCCGGGTGGGCCAACACCCGCACGGGCGCCGTCCCCTCGGCGAAGGAGACCGCCGCGACGCTGATGAACGTCGCCTGGGTGGGGCTGGAGAACCTCAGGGCCGGCCGGCGCTGGACGACACACGCCGCCCGGCCCTGAGCCGTCCCCCTCCTCCCCGGACCCGGAAGGCTCGGGGAGAGGGGGTGGTCGGCGCGGGCGCGCAGGCGTACCTTTACGGCCAGGCATCTACTGCCGAGTAATGTCGCCTGCCGGTTTCGCCTGTCGTTCGCCTGCCGTCCCGAACAGGAGCCGCACGTGTCCGCAACGCCCGGCGCCGCCGCGCCCCCGCCGCTCGTCCCGCCCCGTACGACCACCGTCGCCGGGACCGTCCGCGAGGCGGGCGTCCCCGCGCTCGCCCCGCGCGTCCACCACGGCACGCTCGGCGACCTGCCCTTCGACAACGCGGCCGAGGACCCCCACGCCGTCGCTTTCAGCCGCAAGGAACCCGGGAGCGCCGGCCGGCCCGTCTGGCGCGACATCACCGCCGCCCGCTTCGCCGCCGAGGTGCACGGCGTCGCCAAGGGCCTCGTCGCCCACGGCCTGCGGCCCGGCGACCGGCTCGCCATCATGGCCCGCACCCGCTACGAGTGGACGCTGCTCGACTTCGCCGCCTGGGCCGCCGGCCTGGTCACCGTGCCCGTCTACCCCACCTCCTCCGGCCACCAGGTCCGCTGGATCCTTCAGGACTCCGGCGCCGCCGCGTGCGTCGTCGAGACGCCCGAGCAGCTGAAGCTCGTCGCCGCCGCCCGCCCCGACTTACCCGCCCTCGCCCACGTCTGGCAGCTCGACACCGGGGCCGTGGCACGCTTCGTCGCCGCCGGACGGCGGCTGCCCGACCGGCTGATCACCGAACGCCGGGCCACCCGCACCCCCGAGGACATCGCCACCCTCGTCTACACCTCCGGCACCACCGGCCGCCCCAAGGGCTGCGTCCTCACCCACGCCAACTTCTTCGCCGAGGTCGACAACGCGATCGCGCTGCTGCACCCCGTCTTCACCGCCGTCAGCAGGCACCCCGCCTCCACCCTGCTCTTCCTGCCGCTCGCGCACGTCCTCGGCCGCATGGTCGCCGTCGGCTGCGTCCGCGCCCGGGTGCGCCTGGGCCACACCGACTCCCTCCGCGGCGACGAACTCCGCGCCGAGCTCGCCGGGTTCCGGCCGACGTTCCTCCTCGCCATCCCCTACGTCCTGGAGAAGATCTACAACACCGGCCGGGCGACGGCGGAGCGGCTCGGCCGCGCCGAGACCTTCGACCGCGCGGCCGCCGTGGCCCGGGAACACGCCGAGGCCACGGCCGCCGGCCTGGCCGGCACCGGACCCGGCCCCGGGCCCCGGCTGCGCGCCGCCCACGCCTTCTACAACCCGCTCGTCTACCGCCGGATCCGGGCCGCGCTCGGCGGCCGCGTCCGCTACGTCATCAGCGGCGGCTCCCCGCTGGGCACCCGGCTCACCGCCTTCTACGCCGGCGCCGGCATCGGGGTCTTCGAGGGCTACGGCCTCACCGAGACCACCGCCGCCGCCACCCTCACCCCGCCCCTGCTCCCCCGCCCCGGCACCGTCGGCTGGCCGCTGCCCGGCGGCGGCGTCCGCATAGCCGCCGACGGCGAGATCCTGCTGCGCGGGCCCCACGTCTTCGCCGGCTACTGGGACGCGGAGAAGGCGGAGGCGGTCCCGGTGTCCGGGGCGGACGAGTGGTTCGCCACCGGCGACCTGGGCGCGCTGGACGCCGAGGGCTACCTCACGATCACCGGCCGGAAGAAGGAACTCATCGTCACGTCCGGCGGCAAGAACGTCGCCCCGGCCCCCATGGAGGACCGCGTCCGGGCCCACCCCCTCGTCGACCAGTGCGTCGTCATCGGCGACGACCGGCCGTACGTCACGGCGTTGCTCACCCTCGACGCGGACGGGCTCGACCACTGGGCCCGCATGCGGGGCCTGGACGACGTACCGGCGCACGAGCTCGTGCACGACGAGGCGCTGCGGAGGGAGCTGGGGACGGCGGTGGAGGAGGCGAACGGGTACGTGTCGCGGGCGGAGTCGATCCGGCGGTTCGCGGTGCTGCCGGTGGAATTTTCCGTGGGCTCGGGGCACCTGACGCCTTCGCTCAAGCTCAGGCGGGAGGTCATCGCGCGCGATTTCGCGGAGGAGATCGGTGCGCTGTACGAGCGGTGAGAGGCCCCGACCCCGCCCTTTCTCCCCCAGCTACCGCTGGGAGGTGCCCCCAGTTTCCCAGGGGGCTGCCGCCCCCTAGGACCCCCGCTCGGTGGAGTCAGCAGTTACCCCGCGTCGGCCGTCCCGCGAAACGGTCGGCCAGCCAGTTGGCGGCAGGGATCGATTCCGCGATGACACCGGCGACGTGCTCGGCCAGCGGCAGCGATTTCCACCGCACGTCCGCGCCTCGGGCGCACCAGTCCGCCCGCAAGCCGCGTCCCACCTCGTACGGGATCAGCTCGTCGATCACCCCGTGGTAGAGGTACACGGGGTGGTCCGGCGCGTGGGTGCCCAGCCTCGACGCCCGCAGCACCCGCTGCCAGTCCGCCTCGTACAGCGGGTTCCTGACCGTCACGTCCCCGATCCGCTTGAAGAGCCCCGCCGCGACGTCGATGACCACGCAGTGCTTCTTCAGGAAGTCGATGTACGAACGCCCCCTGTCGTTAAGGTACTTGTCGAGCTCCAGCTCGGGGAAGGCGGCGTTCTGGCCGACGGCGGACATCAGGATCAGCCCGGCCCCGACGTTGCCGTTGTTGAAATCGGCGGTCTTCAGCAGATCGGCGGGTACGCCGCCCGTCGCCGTGCCGCGGACGTCGAGTTCGGGCGCGTACGAGTCGTGGAGCTCCGCCGCCCAGCTACTGGCCTGACCCCCCTGGGAGTAGCCCATGATGCCGACGGGCGTGTCCGGGCCCAGCCCCGCCTCCGGCAGCCGCAGCGCGGCGCGCGCGGCGTCGAGGACGGCGTGGCCCTCGGCGCGCCCGACGGTGTAGGTGTGGTCGCCGGGGGTGCCCAGGCCCTCGTAGTCGGTGACGGCGACGGCCCAGCCGCGCGCGGTCAGCAACTGGATGAGGTTGGCCTCCAGCGTGGTGCCGCGCGGGAAGCCCGCCGAGGGCGCGCACTGGTCGGCGATGCCCACCGTGCCCACGGCGTAGGTGATCAGCGGGCGGGGGCCGGTGCGCCCGTCCCGGGGGACGATCACGGTGCCGGAGACGACGTTCGGGGCGCCCTTGGCCGTGGTGGAGCGGTAGGTGACGTGCCAGGCACGGGTGTTCGTGGGCTGGCCCGGGAGCGGGTGGAAGGAGGTCGGGGCGGCGCTGACGATGTCGCCCGGCGATCCCGTGTCCGTACCGTCGGCCGCCGAGGCGGCGCCCGGCAGGCCGAACGTGACGACCAGCGCGGCCACCGCCGCGAGGGCCGTTCTGCGCAGGTGCATGCGGCTCTCCCCACTGTTGGAGACTGTTGGAGCGACTGCCGTGTGCAAACGGCTGGTTGGTGACCGTAGTGACCCGCCGGTAGGGCGGCGCTGACCGGAACGCTCAGCTTTCCTGGCCGCGCCGGTACGCCCCCGGTGTCGTCCCCGTCCAGCGGCGGAACGCCCGGTGGAAGGCGGCGTCCTCCGAGAAGCCCAGCCGCGCCGCCAGCTCCACGATCGGCTCCCGGCCGCCCGCCAGCCCGGCCAGCGCCGCCTCCCGCCGCACCTGGTCCTTCAGCCGCCGGTACGAGGTGCCCTCCTCCCGCAGCCGGCGCCGCAGCGTCGCAGGGCTCAGCGCCAGCCGGGCCGCCAGCCGGTCGAGCTCCGGCAGCCGGGCCGGGCGGCCCTCGCGCAGGGCGCGCGCGAACGCCCGCCGCACCTGCTCCGTCAGCGTCGTGCCGTACTCGTGGCGGCCGATGAGCACGGCGGGCGCCCGCCGCAGCAGCTCCTCCAGCGCCGCCTCGTCCCGCACCGGCGGCGCCGCCAGCCACCGGGCGTCGAACAGGGCGCCCGCCCGGAACGTCCGCCCCGGCCCGAAGCCCACCGGGCAGTCGAACAGCGGCCCGTACTCGCCCGCGTGGGGCGGCGGCGGGCAGTCGAAGCGGACCCGGCGCAGCGGGATCCGCCGGCCGATCAGCCAGCTCGCCAGCCGGTGCCAGATCACCAGCACGCATTCGGCCAGGAACCGCCCCTCGGCGTGGTCGCGCAGATCGTTGCGGACGGCGAACTCCGCCTCCTCGCCGCTGCGTTCGAGCGCGAGGTCCGGGCCGCCAGGGAAGAGCCCGTAGAACCGCACGGCCCGCTCCAGCGCCGTGCCCAGGTCCCGGCAGCCGATGCTGGCGTAGCACATCATGGCGAACGTCCCCGGTCTGCTGGGCACCGAGCCCAGCCCCATGAACTCGTCCTCCGTGGCCCGCTGCACCGCGCGGACCAGCAGCGCGAACTGCTCGGCGGTCACCCGCGCCCGCTCGTCGCCCAGCGACAGCGGCGGAATCCCGGCCCGTTGGAGCAGCGACACGCTGTCGAGCCCCTGCCGCCGCGCCCCGCCGAGCGCGGCCCGCACCTGGTGCACGGTGATCGTCCGGCTGCTCATGCACCGCACGGTAACCCCGTTGAACGCCCGGGTCAGCGGGGCCGACGATTCCGGTCATCCCCGCGGGGGCGGGTGAGGTGGACCGTGCCGGATGGGTACATCGTTACGCAGCATTCCTGTTCGTGCGTTCCTCGCCCGCATGTCTGTACGGGAGGTCCCATGCCGCAGCAACGCCCCGACACTTTCGCCGAGTTCACCGAATGGGCGGCGGAGCGGTACGGGGGCCTGCCCGCGCTGCGCTTCCGCCACGGCGACGGCTGGGCGGAGACGGATTACGACCGGCTGCGCGAGACCGTGCGCACCCTCGGCCGGGGCCTGATCGGGCTCGGCGTGCGCCCGGACGACCGGGTGGCGATCCTGGCGGAGACCCGCCCGGAGTGGACCCACGCCCAGTTCGCCGCGCTGGCCGCCGGCGCGGTCGTCGTGCCCGTCTACCCCACCGCCGGGCAGGAGGAGCTGGCCTGGGTGCTGGGCGACTCCGGCGCCTCCGTCGTCATCTGCGAGAACGCCGCCCAGGCCGCCCGTGTGACGGCCGTCCGCGACGGACTGCCCGAGCTGCGCCACCTGGTGCTGATGGACGGCGACCCCAGCGGCTCACCCGTCGGCACCCACCTCCTCGGCGCGCTGCCCGCAGCCGCGCCCCTGGACGAGCTCCTCGCGCGCGCCGCCGGGCGCAAGGGCGACGACCTGTGCACCATCGTCTACACCTCCGGCACCACCGGCCTCCCCAAGGGCTGCCGCCTCACCCACGCCAATCTCGTCTCCAACCAGGACGCCACCGCCGACCTCACCGGCGGCGGCCCCGGCGAGACCACGTACCTCTACCTGCCGCTCGCCCACATCCTCGGGCAGCTCATCCAGCTGACCACGTTCCGCCGGGGCGGCGCGCTCTGCTACTTCGGCGGCCGGGTCGAGAACGTCGTCGCCGAACTCGCCGAGGTCCGGCCCCACCACCTGCCCTCCGTGCCCCGGCTCTTCGAGAAGGTCCACGCCGGTGCCGTCGCCCTCGCCGAGGCGCACGGCCCCGAGGGCCTGGCCCGCCTGGAGGCGGCCGTCCGCGTCGGCCTGGAGGTGGCCGCGCTGCGCGAGCGGGGCGAGGAGCCGGACGAGGCGCTGCGCGGCGCCTGGGAGGCGGCCGAGGAGCGCGTCTTCGCCCCCGCGCGGGCGGCCTTCGGCGGCAGGCTGCGCTGGGCCCTCACGGGGGCCGCGCCCATCGCGCCGCAGACGCTGGACTTCCTGCGCGCCTGCGGCATCGCCCTCTACGAGGGCTACGGCATGACCGAGGCGTCCGGCGTGATCACCGTCAACCATCCGGGCGCCGTGCGCCCCGGCACGGTCGGGCGGGCGATCCCCGGCTGCGAGCTGCGGATCGCGGAGGACGGCGAGGTGCTGGCCCGGGGCCCCGGCGTCTTCGCCGGGTACCACGGCAACCCGGCCGCCACCGCCGACGCGGTCGACGCGGACGGCTGGCTGCGCACCGGCGACATCGGCACCCTCGACGCGGACGGCTACCTCAGCATCACCGGCCGCAAGAAGGACCTGATCATCACGTCCAGCGGCAAGAACCTGACCCCCTCGCTGTGGGAGTTCGCCGTCCAGCAGTCCCGCTGGATCTCCCGCGCGGTCATGATCGGCGACCGCCGGCCCCACCCGGTGGCGCTGCTCACCCTCGACACAGCGGAGATCACGGCGTGGGCCGCCTCCGAGGGGGTGGTTTTCGATGCCGGAGGGCCCGCCCGGCACCCGGCGGTGCGGCGGCTGTGCGAGGAGGCGGTGGCGGCGGCCAACGAGCGGGTGGCGCGGCCCGCCCGGGTCCGGGCGTTCACGATCCTGACCGGGGACTTCGGCGTGGAGAACGGCACCCTGACGCCAACCTTGAAACTCCGCCGGACGGCGGTCGCGGAGCGCTATGCCGGGGAAATCGAGGCGTTGTACGAAGGTCGGTACGAAAACGAGTGCGAGAGTGAAATAAGTGGCGCCAGTGGGTGATCACTTTGCCGGTCGCAGATGACCGGTCGAAGATGACCGGATAAAAACTTTGTGAACAGGCCATGGACCGGCCGGACCCGCCCAAAAGGCAGGAGCCCCGCCCTCCGCCGAAGCGGAAGGCAGGGCTCCTTGGGTGATCCCCGGAGAACCGGGGATCGGCAAATCACGCCGGGGTGACGTTCTCCGCCTGCGGGCCCTTGGGGCCCTGCGTGACGTCGAAGGTGACCGCCTGGTTCTCCTCGAGGGAGCGGAAGCCAGCGGCGTTGATCGCGGAGTAGTGGACAAAGACGTCGGGGCCCCCGCCGTCCTGGGCGATGAAGCCAAAGCCCTTTTCAGCGTTGAACCACTTCACGGTTCCGGTAGCCATAAGCCCTCCTTGGGCCAAAGGGTTGCCCTGCTCCAGAACCTGCGAGAAGTCTGAAAACTACAAAAGCCTGCGGGGTCACATGCTCCGCAGGCTCTGTACTGCAAGGGAAACCAAACTGCAACTTGCGGCGAGCCTAGCACGCGACGTTGTTCCGGGGAAGGAGTTGAAGATCACGCCCACGGCGGGTTTTCCGGCCCTTGCGGGCGGAAAAGATTGCCGGTCGGGCACTTGTAGCGGCACCCCGGCCCGGCGGCCGCGAGGAGTCGGGGCTAGCCTCCGGATGTGGACAATTCAGCCTCAGATGTAGCGATCGCCGTCGACGCTCCGGAGCGGCCGCGCAGCCGTCCGCGTGTCGGCCACATCCAGTTCCTCAACTGCCTGCCCCTCTACTGGGGGCTCGCCCGCACGGGCACGCTGCTGGACCTGGACCTGACCAAGGACACCCCCGACAAGCTCAGCGAGCAGCTGATCGCCGGGGAGCTGGACATGGGGCCGGTCACGCTCGTCGAGTTCCTGAGAAACGCGGACGACCTCGTCGCGCTGTCCGACATCGCGGTGGGCTGCGACGGCCCCGTCATGTCCTGCGTCATCGTCTCCCAGCTGCCGCTGGACCGGCTGGACGGGGCCCGGGTGGCCCTCGGCTCCACCTCGCGCACCTCCGTCCGGCTCGCCCAGCTGCTGCTCGCCGAGCGCTACGGCGTGTCCCCGGACTACTACACCTGCCCGCCGGACCTCGCCGCGATGATGCAGGAGGCCGACGCGGCCGTCCTGATCGGTGACGCCGCCCTGCGGGCCTCGCTGCACGACGCGCCGAGGCTGGGGCTGACCGTCCACGACCTGGGGACGATGTGGAAGGAGTGGACGGGCCTGCCGTTCGTCTTCGCCGTCTGGGCCGCCCGCAAGGACTACCTGGCCCGGGAGCCGGAGCTCGTCGCCCAGGTCCACCAGGCGTTCCTGGCCTCCCGGGACCTCTCCCTGGAGGAGGTCGGCAAGGTCGCCGACCAGGCCGCCCGCTGGGAGTCCTTCGACGCCGAGCTGCTGGAGCGCTACTTCACGACGCTGGACTTCCGCTTCGGCCCGGACCAGCTGGCGGGCGTGTCGGAGTTCGCCCGCCGCACCGGCCCGACGACCGGCTTCCCCGCCGACGTCCGGGTGGAGCTGCTGAAGCCCTGACCCCTCCGGGGAGTCCGGGGAGGAATCAGGGCTCCATACGCCGACGGCCGGGCCCCGTGGAACCACCGGGGCCCGGCCGTCTCCGCGTGGACGGTCAGGAGGAGGGCGTCGGCCCCTCCATCTGCTCGCTGATCCACTGGATGCTGCTGTTGCCCATGCCCTTCACGTAGGTCTTGGCGTCGTGCTTGCCGCCCTGGATGACCTCGAGATGGGTGTGGATGGGGCCCTTGTTGCCGTAGGTGGCGATGTACTTGTCGACGCCCTGCCGTGTGATGGCGGCTTCCAGCGTTCCGTACTGGAACGCGATGTAGACGTCGTTCTTCGACTTGGTGTCGATCAGCCGCTGCGAGAGCACCTCGGGGTTGTTCTCGCGCTTCTCGGCGTCGTAGCCCTTCCACAGCGGGGAGTCCGGGACGATGTCCGGGCCGGAGGCGATGACGGCCTTGAACTTGTCCGGGTGCTTCATGACGGCCTTGAAGCCGGCGAAGCCACCGGAGGAGGAGCCCATGAACGCCCAGCCGTCACGCGACTTCAGCGTGCGGAAGTTCTGCTTCATGAGGTCCGGGACGTCCTCGGTGAGCCAGGTGCCCATCTTGGCCTGGCCGGGGATGTCGCTGCCGTCGTAGTAGTTCTTGTCGTTCGGGTTGAGGATGGGCATGGCCAGCAGGAACGGCTTGCTCTTGCCCTCGTCCGCCCACTTGGCGATGGAGGACTCCAGGCCGAGGTCGGTGCCCATCCAGTAGTTGTTCGGGTAGCCGGGGCCACCGGGCAGCGCGATCAGGACCGGGAAGCCGCTCTTGGCGTACTTGGGGTCCTTGTACTGCTTGGGCGCCCAGACCCAGACCTTGCCCGTGAAACCGGACTTCTTGCCCGTGATGGTCACGACGCCGATCTCGGTGCCGTCGCCGAGCGTGTTGGCGTTCTTGAACTGCGCCGCCGGGCCCGTCGGCATCAGCGTCTTGGAGTCACCGGAGTCGCCGCCGGTGGTGCCGCCGGCCTGGCCGCCGTTCTTGTCGGCGCCCTGACCGAAGCTGACCGGGTCGCCCTTCTTGGAGAACGGGCCGACCTCCAGGTACTTCAGCACACCACCCGTGATCAGGCCGACTATGGCTATGGACGCCACGACGATCGTCCAGAACTTGGCGCGGGAAGCCCGCTGGCGCCCCTGCGACTGGTACTGACCGTCGTACTGGTCGTCGTACTGACCGCCGTACTGGTCCCCGTACTGGTCGTCCCGAGGGTCGCGACCGTCACGGCCGTCCTGGCCGTTGTACGGACCGTAGCCGTCAGCCGGCGGGTAGGTGCCCGGGCCGCCCTGCTGACGGTAGCCACCGCCCTGCTGCTGGTAGCCGCGGTCCTGGCCGCCGTAGCCGCCGCCCTGCTGCGGGTAGCCGCCCGGCCGGGGGCCGAAGCCACCACCCTGCGGGTGGCCGCCGCCCTGTTGCTGATATCCCCCGTTGGGCCGGTAGCCCCCGTTGGGTGAGTGCGCCATCGCGTCGCTCCGGATGATGCTGCTGCCCCGAAGGACATGACGGTTTGTTCCTTCCTAGTTGATGGGCAAACCAGGGTCCGGGGTTCCTCGGACGGCCCGTGAATTGAGTCATAGGCTGAAAATCGGGGCCGCAGGGCCCGCTCAAGGGGGAGGCGAAGGTCCCGATGCAACGGCTGTCCGAGGAAGACCCGCAGGTCATAGGCGCGTACCGGCTGCTGGGGCGGATCGGGGCGGGCGGCATGGGCCGGGTGTACCTGGGCCGTAGCGCCGGTGGCCGCACCGTCGCCGTCAAGGTCGTGCACCCGCATTTCGCCCTGGACACGCAATTCCGGGCGCGTTTCCGGCGAGAAGTGGAATCCGCCCGGAAAGTCGGTGGCGCGTGGACGGCGCCCGTCCTCGACGCCGATCCGGACGCCGCCGTTCCGTGGGTGGCGACGGGCTATGTCGCCGGGCCCTCGCTGACCGAGGCCGTCGCCGAGGTGGGCCCGCTGCCGGAAGCGGCGGTACGGGCGATCGGGGCGGGCCTGGCGGAGGCGCTGACGGCGGTGCACGGGCTGGGGCTGGTCCACCGCGACGTCAAGCCCTCCAACGTGCTGCTCGCCCTGGACGGCCCCCGTCTGATCGACTTCGGCATCGCCCGCGCCACGGAAGGCACCGCGTCCCTGACCGCGACCGGCGTCTCCATCGGCTCGCCCGGCTACATGGCCCCCGAACAGATCGTGGGCAAGGACGTCACGGGCGCCGCCGACGTCTTCTCGCTGGGCGCGGTCCTCACGTACGCGGCCACGGGCGAGCCGCCCTTCACGGGCGACAGCTCGGCCGCCCTCCTCTACAAGGTCGTCCACGAGGAGCCCGTCCTGGGCCCGGCCCTGACGGGCGGGCTGCGGCAGCTGGTGACGGCCTGCCTGGCCAAGGACCCGACGGCCCGCCCGACCCCGGCCGAGCTCGCCCGCGGTCTGAGCGGCCCGACGGACGCGTCCGCCCTCATCCGCCCGGGCTGGCTGCCGGGCCCGCTGGTGGAGAGGGTGAGCAGGCAGGCGGTGGAACTGCTGGACCTGGATCACCCAGCCTCTCCGGCGTTCGAGGAGCGGGGGCCCGGGGGCGGAGCCCCCGAAAGAAACGGTGAAAGGGCGGGACAGGGGCAAAACCTCGCCCACGCGCCGACCGCGACCGCCGAAGCCGCCAAGGCGGCCAAGTCCGCCGCCGTATCCCTCGCCACCCGCAAGGGAAGAGGCTGCACGCTCGTCCTGACCGTCGCCGGCGCCCTGGCCGCCGTCACCACCGCGGCGTTCTTCCTCGGCCTGCTGCCCGGCACGGGCGGGAGCGGCCGCGACGGGGCGGCCGGGCGCCCGGCCGCCAGCGCGGCCCCCTCCCGGCCGGCCACCGTCCTCGGGGACTTCGCGGGCACCTGGACCGGCCAGGTCGTCCAGTCCGACGGCACTCCCAACGGCACCATGACCAGCGTCATCACCGACGATCCCCAGGCCCCCTACGCGGTCCGTACGACCTACGACGTGCTCGGCGTCATCCAGTGCCACAGCAAGGCCAAACTGACCTCGGCCACCACCGGGAGGATCACCCTGGAGGAGAGCACCGACGGCACCGCCGGGCCCGGCTGCACCGGCCAGACCTCGGCCGTGACGTACACCCTCGCCCCGGACGGCACCGTCGCCTTCGCCTCGGACGACGAGAAGGGCGGCAAGGTCAGGGCGAAGCTGACCCGGAGCGGCCGCTGACCGGCCCGGTATCCGGCCCGGTATCCGGCCCGTACGGCCGCCTCGCGTAGGCTGACCCGGTATTCGCATACCCCCTCCGAAGGGACGCCCGGTGACCGAGAACGCCGACCTCAAGTCCTTTGATGTCACAGCCGTCCTCGACCGCGCCGCGGCCGGCGGCCGGATCACCCCGGAGGAGGCGCTCGAGCTCTACCGCTCCGCGCCGCTGCACGCCCTGGGCGCGGCCGCCGACGCCGTGCGCCGCAAGCGCTACGCGGGCACCGAGCACATCGCGACGTACATCATCGAGCGCAACATCAACTACACCAACGCCTGCGTCACCGCGTGCAAGTTCTGCGCCTTCTACGCCCCGCCCAAGAGCGAGAAGGTCTGGACGCGCCCGATGGACGACATCCTGCGCCGCTGCGCGGAGACGGTCGAGCTGGGCGGCACCCAGATCATGTTCCAGGGCGGCCACCACCCCGACTACGGCGTGGAGTACTACGAGGAGCACTTCGCGGCGATCAAGAAGGAGTTCCCGCAGCTCGTGATCCACTCCCTCGGCGCGTCCGAGGTCGATCACATGGCGCGGATCTCCGGTGTGAGCGTCGAGGAGGCCATCCGCCGCATCCACGCCGCCGGTCTGGACTCCTTCGCGGGCGCCGGCGCCGAGCTGCTGCCGGAGCGGCCGCGCAAGGCCATCGCGCCGCTGAAGGAGTCCGGCGAGCGCTGGCTGGAGATCATGGAGATCGCCCACACCATGGGCGTCGAGTCGACCTCCACGATGCTGATGGGCACGGGCGAGACCAACGCCGAGCGGATCGAGCACCTCCGCATGATCCGTGACGTCCAGGACCGCACGGGCGGCTTCCGCGCGTTCATCCCGTACACGTACCAGCCCGAGAACAACCACCTGAAGGGCCGGACGCAGGCGACCCTCTTCGAGTACCTGCGCATGATCGCCATCGCGCGGCTCTTCCTCGACAACGTCGCCCACATCCAGGGCTCCTGGCTGACCACGGGCAAGGAGGTCGGCCAGCTGTCGCTGCACTACGGCGCGGACGACCTCGGCTCGATCATGCTGGAGGAGAACGTGGTCTCCTCGGCCGGCGCCAAGCACCGCTCCAACCGGATGGAGATCATCGATCTCATCCGCAAGGCGGGCCGTGTCCCGGCGCAGCGCGCCACGACGTACGAGCACCTGGTCGTCCACGACGACCCGGCGAACGACCCGGTCGACGACCGCGTCGTCTCCCACCTGTCGTCCACGGCCATCGAGGGCGGCACGGCCCACCCCGAGCTGAAGATCGTCCAGGCGAGCTGACGGCCCGGTCCCTTGCTGACGCTCCACGCCGCCGACCTGCTGATCGCCGTCCCCGGCACGGCTCCCGTGCCGGACGGCGCGGTGGTCGTCGACGGTGCCACGGTCGCGGCGCTCGGCCCGTACGAGGAGCTCGCGGCGGCGTATCCCCGGGCACGGGTGCGGCGGTGGCCGGGGGTGCTCACGCCCGGGCTGCGGCAGTGGCACGGCACGTGGCTGCTGGAGCGCGCCTACCACCCGGATCCCCGCGAGCACGAGGAGCTGGGCGACCGGCCGCTGACGGGGGAGCGGCTCGAAGCGCTCGACATGACCGACACGCGCTGGGCGGGCAGTGTCCGGCGCGGGGTGCAGCAGATGCTGCGGCACGGCACGACAGCGGTGGCGATCGGCTCGAACCCGGCGGTGGCGACGGCGGTCGCGCGGTCCGGCCTGACGGTCGTCCCGGCCCTCGGCGCCCCGGGCATCCTCTTCGAGGAGCCGAACCTCGACCCCTTCCGCAACGCGTACGGCCTCGCGGACGCCGTCGCCTCCCCCCTGACCGTCGGCGGCCGCGCCGACTTCGCCGTCTTCGACGTGCCGGACGTGCCGGACGCGCTCGACGAGGCGGCGCTGCTGGAGGCGGGCGCGGGCACGTGCGTCGCCACGGTGCTGGCGGGCCGGCTGGTGCACCGGCGCCGCTGAGCGGGCGCTGGGAGGCCGCTGTGAGGGCGTGCCGCGACGGCCCGTCAGTGATCCGTCAGGAGCGCGTCCCCGCACGTCAGGGCGCCGTCAAGAGGAGCCGTTCGTACCGCTTCACCCGGCAGGATGGTGATCGCGGGGACGGCCGCTTCGGTCGTCCCGCGGTGCGAAGGTGTGGCGGGCCCAGTCGTCGGACAGGCCGCGAGGACGCGCACGACCGGTCGGAAACCTGTTGCCGAGGGGGCCATGGGTGGGGGGACCGGTGGTTCTCGGGGCGGGCCCACAGGAGCGAGCGCAATCGGCACCGCGAGACGGCCGGTCCTTCCCGGGGCGGCCGTCCCCGTCCAAGGTCTTTTGGGCCGTGGTGAAGAATGGGTCCGTGACCCGAGCAACCCTGGACAAGCAGCCGCACGAAGTCGCCGCGATGTTCGACGACGTGGCGGCGAAGTACGACCTGACCAACGACGTCATCTCGCTCGGTCAGGCCCGGCTCTGGCGCAAGGCCGTGGCCCGCGCCGTCGACGCCCGCCCGGGGCAGAAGGTCCTCGACCTCGCCGCCGGTACGGGCACGTCCTCGCTCCCGTTCGCCATGGACGGCGCCTACGTCGTCCCGTGCGACTTCTCGCTGGGCATGCTGCGCGAGGGCAAGAAGCGCAACCCCTGGCTGCCGCTGACCGCCGGCGACGCCACGAAGCTGCCCTTCGCGGACGGCGTCTTCGACGCCGTGACCATCTCCTTCGGGCTGCGCAACGTCCAGGAGACGGACACCGCGCTGCGTGAGCTCCTGCGCGTGACCAAGCCGGGCGGGCGCGTGGTGATCTGCGAGTTCAGCCAGCCCACCTGGGGGCCGTTCCGCACGGTCTACAGCGAGTACCTGATGCGCGCCCTGCCGCCGATCGCCCGGACGGTGTGCAGCAACCCCGACGCGTACGTCTACCTCGCCGAGTCGATCCGCGAGTGGCCCGACCAGCCCGCGCTCGCCGCGCGGCTCCAGAAGGCCGGCTGGTCGAAGGTGGCGTGGCGCGATCTGACGGGCGGCGTCGTCGCGCTGCACCGCGGATTCAAGCCGCAGGACTGACGCCCGGTCGTCCGGCCGGTCGTTCGGCCTGGCGTTCGGTCGGTCGCCCGGCAGGGTCGCTCCGGGGAGCGTTTGTCATGGGCAGGGCGGTCAAGATCGATACGATCTTGACCGCCCTGCCCATGATCGTCTGATCGCTTGATCGTCGCCGAGCCCCGGAGGCACCGTGCCGACCGCGCCACCCCCGCCGTCGTACCCCCCGCCCCCCATGCACGCCCCGCCCTCGCGCGGGGCGCTGTTCCTGCGCCGTACGGTCGCGGGGGACTGGGTGGGGGCGGCGAAGGCGGCGCTGTGGCCGTCCGCCCTGCTCCTCGTCCTCGCGGTCGCGATCTCGCTGCCGTCCTCGGACGAGTTCGACCGCGCCCGCCTCGGCGACTGGTCCGACCGCTTCCAGGTCGTCCTCGCCCTGCTCGTCCAGGGCCTCGGCGGCACGCTGGACGTGGAGCTGCGCGGCGGGGACTCGCTGCTGTCGATGTTCCTGCGCGGCAGCGGTTATCTCTCCGTATGGCCGCTGACGGTCACGATTCTGTGGGCCGGAGCGGTGGCTCTGGGCACGGCCCGGCTGCGGCGCGCGGCGGGAGCGACGGACGGTGCGCCCGAGGCCGCCGTGCGCGTCGCGCTGCTGTGCGGGGCGGCGGTGCTGGTGCTCGCCCTGTGCGGGCAGCCGGACGTCGAGAACCTGTCGGTCTCCACCTCGCCCGGCCTCGCCGCGCTGTTCTCCTGCGCGCTGGCGGGCGCGGTCAGCGGCGCGATGCTGTGCCGCGACCGGCTCGTCGCGCGCCTGGGCGCCGGCGCCCAGGTGGTCGTACGGGCGTGGGGCACCGCCCTGCGCGCCCTCGCCCTGTCGGTGGCGCTCTGCGCGCTGGTCGCGTTCGTCGTCCTCGCCGCGAACCAGGACGAGGTCGGCGGCTGGACCGTCGTCGGCTCGCTCCCGGTGCTGGTCAACCTCGGCCTGATGGCGCTCGGCGTCTCCTGGGGCGCGGGCGTCGAGGCCTCGTCCACCGAGCACAGCCGTCATGTGGGCGGCACCCTCGGCCTCTCCGAGATCGGTGAACTGGCGGGCGGCTGGGCCCAGGCCGGCGCCGTGGCGCTGGGCGTGGTGTGCGCGGTGATCCTCGCCGTCCTGGCGGCGCGGCGCTCGGCGGACCGGGTGGAGCAGGTGCTCTCCGGGGTGTTCTTCCTGGCGGCGGTGTGGCTGCTGTCGTTCGTCTCCGGCGGCGACATGCGGATGACCTCCGGTCCGTCCTCCTTCTCGGGCCGCCTGCGCGGCATGGAGGCGTCGGTCGGCACGAACGCCGGGGAACTGCTGCTGTTCGGGCTGCTGTGGACGGCGGGCGCGGTGCTGCTGGCGGGGGTGCTGGGCCGTCAGGGGACGAGCGGGACGGAAGGGGCGAGCGGGACGAACGGAACGGGTGCGGGTGTGGTGCCGCCGGTGCCGGGCCGGCCGCCGGTGGCGGCTCAGCCGCCCGTACCCGCGCAGCCGCCCACGGCTCCGCCGGTTCCGGCCGTTCCGGTCGTTCCGCCTGTTCCGGCCGTGGCGCCCGTCGCACCGCCCGTCGTGCCCCCGGTGCCGTCCGAGGCGCCGACGGCCGTCGTGCCCCCGCCGCACACCGCGTTCGCACCTGCTGTCACCCCCGCCCCCGCCCCTGTCCCCGTCCCCGCCCCCCTCCCCCCGCGCGCCGGGTCCGTTCGCGGGCCGATCGTGTGGGCGGCCATCGGCCTGGCGGCGTTCCTGGTCGGCGGTGCCGCGACGGCCGGGGTGATGCTGGTGGGCCGGACCGACGGCGGGCGGCAGGACAGCGCGCGCCACGACGGCGACGACCGGGGCGGGCGCGTCGTCGTGACCCCCTCGGCAGGACCCGCCGAGCCGTCCGCTTCCTCCGGCCCTTCCGGTCCCACCGGCTCCCCGACCGCCCCGGCCCCCGACCCGGCCTCGAACCCGGGCGCGACGCCCTCCGTCCCGCCCGGCTACGCCATGCGGGACGACTCACTCGGCTTCCGGCTCGCCGTCCCCGACGGCTGGAAGCGCGGCGACAAGGGCAACCACCAGATCGACTACGAGCCGGGCACCGGAGGCTCGTACCTCCGCGTCGGGCTCCTCCCCAAGAGCCCGCAGACCGCGTACGACCACTTCCTGGAGCTGGAGAAGACGCTCAAGGAGAAGAACGACACGTACCAGCGGGTCGCGCTCGACGCCAACACCTTCCAGGGACGTCCCGGCGCGCGCTGGGAGTTCACCTGGGTCCAGCGGGACACGGGCAGGACGATGCACGCCGTCGACCAGGCGTACGTGAACGAGGCCGCCACGGAGTACGCCGTCTACTTCCAGGCGCGCGACGAGTACTGGGCGGGTTCGCGCAAGGTGTTCGACACGGCCCTGGCCACTTGGTCGGTCATCCCCGTCGACTTCGACTGACCCCCACGGGCCCGGCGGGGGCGCCCCCATAGACTGCACTCGTCCCCAATCGACGAGTCTTCGGGAGTCCCCGCCGTGACCGAGTCCCCCTCCGAACACAGCGCTGATGTGATCGTCGTCGGGGCGGGCCCGGCCGGCTCCACGACCGCGTACCACCTGGCCAAGGCGGGCCTCGACGTCCTCCTTCTGGAGAAGACGGCCTTCCCGCGCGAGAAGGTGTGCGGCGACGGCCTCACCCCGCGCGCCACCAAGCAGCTCGTGGCGATGGGCATCGACATCTCCGAGGAAGCGGGCTGGCTGCGCAACAAGGGCCTCCGCATCATCGGCGGCGGCGTCCGCCTGGAGCTCGACTGGCCGGAGCTGGCGTCCTTCCCGGACTACGGACTGGTCCGCAAGCGCGACGACTTCGACGAGCAGCTCGCCCGGCAGGCCGTCAAGGCCGGTGCCCGGCTGTACGAGCGCTGCAACGTCGGCGCGCCCGTCATCGACGACCGCACGGGCCACATCACCGGCGTCGAGGCGAAGCTGGGCGAGGAGAAGCGGCCCGTCACCTTCCACGCCCCGCTGGTCGTCGCCGCCGACGGCAACTCCTCGCGCCTCTCGCTGGCCATGGGCCTCCACCGCCGCGAGGACCGCCCGATGGGCGTCGCCGTCCGCACGTACTTCACCTCCCCGCGTCACGACGACGACTACCTGGAGTCCTGGCTGGAGCTCTGGGACCGCCGCGGCCCCGGCCCGGACCGGCTGCTGCCCGGCTACGGCTGGATCTTCGGCATGGGCGACGGCACGAGCAACGTCGGCCTCGGCGTCCTCAACACCTCCGACTCCTTCAAGGAGCTGGACTGGCGCGAGGTGCTCAAGGCGTGGTGCGCCTCGATGCCCGAGGACTGGGGCTACACCCCGGAGAACATGACCGGCCCCATCCGCGGCGCCGCCCTCCCCATGGCGTTCAACCGTCAGCCGCACTACACCCGCGGCCTGCTGCTCGTCGGCGACGCGGGCGGGCTCGTCAACCCCTTCAACGGCGAGGGCATCGCCTACGCCATGGAGTCGGGCCAGATCGTCGCCGACGTCATCGTCCAGGCGCACGCCCGTGCCTCGTACGCGCAGCGGGAACTCGCCCTGCAGCGCTACCCGAAGGTCCTCAAGGACACCTACGGCGGCTACTACACGCTCGGCCGGGCCTTCGTGAAGCTCATCGGCAACCCGAAGATCATGAAGCTGGCGACGGAGCGCGGCCTGACGCATCCGCTGCTGATGAAGTTCACGCTGAAGATGCTGGCCAACCTGACCGACCCGACGGGCGGCGACGCGATGGACCGCATCATCAACGGCCTGAGCAAGGTGGCGCCGCGCTCGTAGGCGGTCCTTGCTTGGAGGTTCATCCTTTCGTGGGGCTTTCGCGTCGTTTCGGCGCGTCGGTTCCACGGAAGGTAATGGGGAGAGCCGGAGTCCCGTTGTGAAGGGGATGTGCTCGCCATGAACCGCAAGCGTTTCGCACGCCTCACACTGGCGGCCTTCCTCCTCCCTGTCGCCTTCCTCGTCGCCTTCCTGGCGGGGCCCGCCGCCCATGCGGCGACCTCCTGCACGGTCAACGGCGCCCCGGTGCCCGGTCCGGACATCACGGGCATCGACGGCGACGACGTCATCGTCTGCGGCGGCCTGGACGCGGGTGCCACCGTCGACGCCCGGGGCGGCGCCGACACGATCACCCTCACCGGGGACGTGTCCGGCACCGTCCTCGGCGGCGACGGCGCGGACCACATCGTCCTCGCGGAGGGCGCCCGGCTCACCGAGAAGGGCGTCATCGACGGCCAGGCCGGGCGGGACGAGATCGATCTCAGGGGCGCGGTCCTCGGCACGGTCCGCGGCGGCCAGGACGACGACCTCATCCTCCTCTTCAAGACCGCCACGACCGGCGAGGCCGGCGTCATCCGCGGCGCCCGGGGCGCGGACGTCATCCTCGTCGACGGCGCCGTCACCATCCGCGGCCTCGTCGAAGGCGTCGGCGAGAACGACTTCATCGACATCAACGGCACCGTCGCCCCCACGGGCCGGGTGCACGGCGACGACGGGGACGACGTCCTGCACGTCCACGTCAACCAGGGCGAGGTGGACGGGGGCGACGGCACGGACGTGTGTACGGTCGACAGCGGGAATCAGCCCCTGAACTGCCCGTGAGCTCTCAGTCGGACCGGTTCTCGCCCTCCACCGGCGACCAGACGTTCTTCCCCAGCCAGTAGAAGTACTGCGGACGGTCCTTGATGGCACTGGTCCGGAACGGGCGCCCGTGGTCGTCGACGCGGACGGTGCCGTGCCGGTCCCCGCTGCTCCACTCCAGCTCCAGGTACCAGCTGACGTCATGGCCCTTGGTGTGCGCGGTCACCTTGAGCACCTGGGGGTCGGTCGAGCTGACCTTGTAAGGGAAGTCCGTGGCCGGGATCGCGATGTCGCCCTGCACGCCGCCCTTCGCCCGGGCCTGCGGCTGCCCGGCGTCGAGGTCGACGTCGTGGAAGGAGGGTGTGAGACCGCCGCCGCAGCCGCTGCCCATCGCGTACGCGGTCCAGGAGAGCGGCGCGGACCGCTCGACGACCCGGACCCGCAGGGCGTGCAGCACGACGGCCTCGCGGCCCTTGCCTTGTACGGACAGCTCGACGTCCGTTTGGCCACCCGCCACGGCCCGCAGGTTGGCCGTCCAGCCGGGCGCGTCCTGCTCCTCCGGGGGCGGGGGCATGAACGACGGCTGCCGGTCCGTCAGGTAGTACTGGCCGCAGTGGTCCTGCCAGACGTACGGGCGGGTGGCGACGGTGAGGGGGATGCCGGCGGCGGAGTCGCCGCCGCTGCCTCCGTTCGGCTTTTTGGGGCCGGTGCTGGGGGCCTCGCTCGGTATGTCCGGCGGCGCGGGGGCGGCGGTGACGCCGGAGGGGGATGCGGAGGGGGATGCGGAGGGGGAGGAGAGGAGCGGCTTCGGGGTGCTCGTCCGGCCGGGCGCGGCGTAGGGCTGTGCCTGCTGGGGGCGGCGGGCCTCGTCGGGGGCAGCGCTGCCACGGTCCGGGGAGGCCGCGTAGCCCACCATGACGGCCGACGTCGCGGCGATGGCCACGACGGCGGCCCCGAGCAGGGCGAGCCGGGTTGTTTTCCCGGTGGTGGGCAATCGTCCCGCAGGGCGGGACGGGTGGGCACCACCCGACGGCGGGCCGGCAGCCACCGACGAAACGGACGTGGCACCGGCGGTAGCGGCCGCCTCGGCCGCTCCTTCGGTGGCGGCCGGGGCCGCCACCGCCCGGCTCGTCGCCGCCTTCCGGCGGCGGGCCGCGTCCGCGAGAATCCAATGGCGGTGGAGCTCGACGAGTTCCTCGGGCTTCGCCCCGCACACCCTGGCGAAACGTTCCACGGGGGCGTACTCCGCCGGCACGGCGTCCCCGTTGCAGTAGCGGTGAACCGTCGACGTGCTCATGTGCAGCCGCTTGGCCAGCCCCGCGTAGCTCTGCCCGGAGCGAGCCTTCAGCTCACGGAGCAGTTCGGCGAATTCCTCGGTCTCCTCGGCCATCGGCCGTGCCCCTCCCCATCCCAGGACCGCGTTCCAGGGGAATGACATTTCCCCAGGTCAGAACGCGTTCGACCATTCCATTTTCCCGGATGGTTCGAACGCCATTGCGGTCGACTCGCCGGGCGCCGCAGGCTGTGGGGGCGACGAGCGGACCGCCCTTCGGCCGGCCGCCGGATCTCGCCCTCGACTCACCACACCGCACCCGCGTCCATCCGCACAGGAGACACTCATGCCCACCGCCGGCCGTATCACCGCCGCCGCCCTCGTGGCCGCCGCCGCCGTCACCATCACCGCCTGCCAGGGCCAGAGCGTCGCCTCGAACCAGGTCAGCCCCGCGCCCGCCACCTCCGCCGCCGCCAATGAGCTCGCGTCCTCGACCGCGACCCCCGGTTCCGGCAGCGCGGCCCGTCCGGGCACCCCGGGCACCCCGGCCGGCAAGCCCGACGCCACCACTCCGGCTGCCACTCCGGCCGCCGCCAAGGGCAAGGCCGCCGACCGCCTCGCCGCCTGCTCGGCCGCCAACTCCAAGGTGACGGTCAACTCCATCAGCCGCCCCATCAACCACCTGGCCCTCACCGTCACCAACACCAGCGCCAAGCCCTGCGCCGCGTACAGCTTCCCCGCCCTCGTCTTCGACGAGGCCCAGGCCTCCATCCAGGCCGTGCGGGAGAGCGTGCCGCAGTCCGTCGTCATGCTGGAGCCGGGGCAGTCCGCCTACGCGGGCATCCGTCTCTCGTCCGCCGACGGCAGCGGCGCCCACGGCCGCACCGCCCACAACCTGACGGTCTACTTCTCCGGCCGCTCGGGCAACGACTCCACGGGCACCCCGGCCCACCTCACCCTCCCCAAGGACACGCACATCGACGACTCGGCCGCCGTCACCTACTGGCAGTCGGACTTCGAGGACGCCATCAAGTGGTGAGCCTCGACGGGGTACGGGCGCTCGCGGGGCAGGAGCTGCCGCGCGGCGTCCAGGTCCCCGTCCCGTACGCGCGCGTGGACCGCGTGGGCGAGGGGCCGCAGGCGCAGGTCGCGTTCCGGGTCCCACTGGACCCGGGCCGGGGAACGCTTCAGCCGGCGCTTCCAGGTGGCCTGGTCGGCGTGGAGCCCGCGCTCGGCTTGATCCACGTCATCCGGTCCCGCTTCCACGCGACCGGAAACCGGCCCTCCCGGGCGGCGGGGAGGCCGATGCGCGGCGCGTAGGTCTGGTGGACGGTGACGGTAGAGTCCGTGTGCAGGGCTCGGATCCGGTGTTCGGGGTCTGCCACGGTGAACAGGGTGGGCGCCGCGGTTTCTTGTGCGCCGACGAATTACGGCAGGCGCGCGAGCACCGCGTTGTACGCGTAGAGGCCGACGAGGGCGATCACGCCCACGATGACCACCCACGAGGTGAAGCTCGTGTGCCGGCCCTTACGTATTCGCCGTTCCCGCTTCCGGCCCCGCCGGGGCGGCGGCACGGGCCGCGCGGTGTCGGTGGTGACCTCGGCGAGGAGACGCCGGCATGTCGCGGCGAGCTCGCTCGTTCCGGCGTTGAGGCTCGCGAGGGCCTCCGTACGCGCGGGCGCGGTCGTACCGCCGTCGAGTATCCGCCCCGCGCGCAGCAGAATCTCGTCCCGGCCACCGCTCGGAGCCATGCTGATCCACCGCTGCACGTGCTCGCCCCGGATGACCACGCCCCCGCCCCGCTCGCGGTACACGACGTGCTCACGCCACAGCAGGGCGGCCACTTCACTGGCGGTCTCTCTCAGACGCGTTCCCATGCCCTTACGGTAAGTGACACCACTGACAATCCCGCGCGGGTGATCAGGACTTCGCCCTCAGCACGAGAGACGCGACCACCGGCGCCGCGTACAGCAGGGGCATGAGCACGTGCGCGTACGCGCGTGCGCGGACGACGGTGGCGACGGCCCCGGCGAAGTACAGCACCAGTCCGACGCCGGCCGCCACGCCGATGGCCGGTACGGCCAGCCCGACCAGCAGGCCCACGGCCCCCGCGGCCTTGGCCGCCCCCAGCCAGGGCAGCCACGCTTCGGGCACGCCGTACGCGGTGATCGACCGCACGATCGCCGGGGCGCGGAATATGAACGTCCCGGCGGAGGCGGCCGCCATGACGGCGGCGAGGACGGTCACGACGACGTAGGCGGTGGACATGGCGGCGGCTCCTCGTCCCGGGCGAGTTCGTCCGATGTCCTGACTTTCCGCCCCGGGTCCGTTCAAACCGCCGGTTGTTGGGGAGCGGTTACCTTCGCCCGTCGGCCTTGATACGCGTGATGAGCGCTGCCATCCGCGCGCGGGGCGTGGCGATCACGATGCCGGGCGCGTCGCTCTCGCGCAGCAGTACCAGCGCGGTCATCGCGCGTACCTCCAGGCAGTTGTTGCCACCTCCGCCGCAGGCGGACGAGTGCTGCCACGCGGGCTCTGGGCTCACTGCAACGCCCCTTCCTTGATGCGCGTGATCAGCGCCCGCACCTCGACGTGCGCTGCTGCGATGACGGTCTTGGGCGCGTCGCTCTCGCGCAGCAGCGTCGCTCCTGGGGCCGCTGCCAGCTCCAAGCAGTCCTGGTTGTCGTCAGCGCCTGAGAAGGTGGATTTCTGCCACCGCGCCCTAGCGTTCACCTCAATCGACCGGCCTTGACGCTTGCGATCAGCGCACGCACCTCGGCGCGGGCTGCTGCGATGACGGCCGTGGGGGCGTCGCTCTCACGTATGGCCACCGAGCCGTCGAGGGGTCTCAGCTCCACGCAGCTGTTGTCCGGGCCCCCGCCCGAATACGAGGACTTCTGCCATGCGCGGGATGTATTCATGGCCTTGATCTCACGTTTCCTGGATCAGTTTGTGGATGAACTGCCGTGAACCGTCGGCGCTTAGTGCTGTCTGCGTCAGGGTGGCGAACATGTTGCGGAACACGGACAGCAGTGCGTTGGCGCTGATGAAGCTACCGCCGAAGGCAGCGTCGATCTGCACGGTGTCGAGCTCAGGGATAGGGCCGAGAGCGTAGAACATCGACTGGGCTGTCCCGGTCAGGCCGTCGGTCTCGAAGGGGATCACCAGCAGCTTCACACTTGGCCACTCCGCCACCTCCTCCAGGAACTCCAGTTGCGCTCGCTGCACGGCTCGGCCTCCGTACCGCATGCGTAGCGCGGCTTCGTGCACGATCGCCACAGTGTCCGGAGGCGTCTTCCGGTCGTAGATTTGCCGTCGGCGGGTGCGATGCTCGACGCGCGCGTTGAGTTGGGCTTCCGGCAGCGCGGGGATCGCGCTGCCGAACAGCGCACGCGCGTAATCCTCGGTCTGGAAGATCCCCGGGACGTAGGTGATCTGCAGCAAGTGGAGCGCTCGCGCGTGGTGTTCCAGCTCCGATACATCGAGGAATCCTGGCGTGAGGAGTCCCCGGTACTGCTCCCACCATCCGCGCACGCGCTCGTCGGTCATGGCGCACAGCTCGTTGATGAGCCTGACGTTGCTCGCCTTGTAGTAGGAGGCGAGCTGGCGGATTCTGTCAGCGCTAACCCCCCATCGCCCGGCCTCGATATGGCTGATCTGCGCTGCCCCGCCGCCGAGCAGGGCTCCGGCCTCTCGCGCGGTCAAGCCTGCCGCTTCCCGGAGCTTCCGTAGCTCGGCGCCCAGCCGTGCCTGGCGGACTGTCGGATTGCTTCTCGGCGGCATGGATCGCCCTCCGTTCGGTGCTTCGAGTCTCGCGCGCCACCATCCCACAGGTCCACCGTCTGTCACCTATTCGTGTCTCAGCGTTGCACCGGTACAGCTTTGTGCCCTACGTTCGTCCGCACCGCGCAATGCGGCCGGGAAGACCCGAAGTGCGGCCACGCGCAGGCAACTTGAGGCCAAAGCTGGTGGCCGGGCCACGGACGACGGCGGCGCGCGGAAGCGAAACCGCACAGGACATCGGTAACCCGAATAGGGAGGCGCCCCATGAGCGCAACCGTGCTCAACGACCCACGTACCGCGCCCTACTACAACCCCCACACGTTCTACGAGCTCGCCGCACCGGCGACGGCGACAACCGCTCGGCTCGCCCGCCAGTTCGTACGCGGAACGTTGCAGGCGACCAACCACCCCGCTCTCATCGATGACGCGTGCGTCTGCGTGTCGGACGCCGTCGCGAACGTCGTGCAGCACGCGCGCGTGTCCGCGCTGTCAGTGGAAGTCACCGTCAGGCCCTACCGGGTGGTCGTCGCCGTGCGGGACGACGACCCGGTCAGGCGCCCGTACGGCCGGCTCGCCGC
Organism: Streptomyces sp. L500; assembly: GCF_054551825.1. NCBI lineage: Bacteria > Bacillati > Actinomycetota > Actinomycetes > Kitasatosporales > Streptomycetaceae > Streptomyces > Streptomyces sp. L500. Next base: position 79,115 of record NZ_JBTOLC010000016.1, on the reverse strand, counting down.
GAAACCGGGCGACGAGCGGGGCCGGGGGCTCGTCCTCATGAACAAGCTGTCGCACGCCTTCGGCGTGAACCTCGTCTGGGACGGGCTGCACGTCATCGGCAAGCGCGTGTGGTTCGAGCTGCGGGAACGGTGATCACGGCGTGGGGCGACCGCCACCGCCGCGCCAGGTCGCGTAGAGCCCGGACAGGGACGCGGTGACGGTCGCCAGCGCGCTGGGCGATACGCCCAGCAGCACGAGCAGGATCCCCGCTGCCAGCACGGCGAGGAAAACGATCAGATCATGAACGCGCTTGCCGTCGTTGGCCATTGAGGCCCCTCTCATGAGTCGGTGATGGTACGACTCAGGGTCGATGGGAACGGATACGCTGCGGCAGCCGCAGCGGTGCTGACAGGCAGGTGGCAGCGTGAGTGAACTGCAGGCGTTCGGGGAGGGGCTCTCGCCGGAGATGCGCGCGCTGGCGCAGGCGCTGCGCGATCTCTTCGCGGGGCTGGAGATCTCCGAGCGGCGCTACGCGGCGCGCCGCAGCTACGACTCGTCCACCGTCTCCCGCTACCTGAGCGGACAGCGCCTTCCGCCATGGGAATTCGCACTCAACCTGCTGAATGACGTCGCGGAAACGCGTGGCACATTGCCGACGCCGGAGACGACGGAGATGCTGCGCGCCCTGCACCACGCCGCGCTCAAGGCGGGCAAGAGCCCTACGCACAAGGTGCAGTTGTTGCAGCAGCAGCTCGCCGTGGCGGACGAGGACGCCCGCCGGGCCGCCCAGCGCGAACGGTGGTTGGAGGACACCCTCCGCGATCGCGAACACCGCGTCCGGGAGCTCCAGTTGCAGATCGGACAGTTTCGGGTCGGCCCCGACACCGACGCCGATCGATCACGACTGATCGCCGAGATCCAGCAGTTGAAGGATGAGCTGGAGGAGACGCGCGAAGCGCATCGCCAGGCGGAGGAGCGGTGCGAGCGGCTCGAACGGCAGTTGGCGGAGGCGGAGACACGGCAGCGTGCCGCCGAGTCGGACGAGCCCGTCGCCGTCGGCCCCGGACCAGCCGACATGCCCGGTCCTATGACGGCCGGAACCGTCATCCACGGCGACGTATTCGTCAACACGTCGTCGTCCTGGAAGATCGACGAGGAGACGGTCGGCTCGGTCACGGTCCAGGTCGCGTATCAGTACGGCGATCGACGGACGAGGGTCAATGGCCTCCTCGTCGACCCGACGACGGTGGTCGCGCCCCGGCTGCGGGCTCGAACGGTCGAGGTGGGCTGGGAGATCGCGTCCTCCGATGGGAAGGGGACCGCAGCCGAGATCATCGAGCGCGGGCCCGAGCCGTTCATGCTGACGGTGATGCGGTTGGCCGAGCCGCTGACGAACGCGGTGCCGTCCATCGCTCTGGGGCAGTCGCCGATGCCGGGGAGCCAGTTGCTGGTCAATGCGCATGCAAGGGATGACACCGGCGAGGGGTATCGGCACTCCGGCCTGCTCGACGTCAAGGGCCGCTCCGGTCCTTGGGTCCGCGTCGAGGGGGAGTTGCCCATCGGCCTCACGGGGGCACCGGCGTTCCACGTCGGCACCGGTGAGCTGATCGGCCTGATTGCCAAACGGCTCACCGATGGGGGGAGCAGAGCCCACCTCGTCCCCGCCGGAGCGCTCCTCGATCTCAAATCCCTCTCCTGACCGCCGCAGGCGCCCCCACCTGCGAACCCCCACCCCCAAACCCCGCCGCGAGGCGGCCCGGTTTCGACCCCACCCGAAGGGGTTTGCCGCGCACGGCGTGGCCGTCCCAGACTCCAACCATCGGCGCGGGGGCCGGGTGCCCGAGGGTAACGGGGGTGGGCACCCGGGTCCCGGATGCGCCGAAGGGCCGCCGTCCCGAGCGGGGGGAGCGGCGGCCCTTCTGGAGTCTGCGAATCCGCGTGACTACATGACGCGGACGGCGCCCGTCGGCGGGGAGTAGCTCAGGCTGCGCTCGACGACACCCGTGCTCGGGTTCTGCGCGCCGATGAACTTGCCACCGCCGATGTAAACGGCGACGTGGTACGCGCTGCCGGCGGGGCCCCAGTAGAGGATGTCGCCGACCTGGAGGTTGTCGAGACCGACCTGGGTGCCGGCCGTCGACTGGTCCTGGGAGACGCGCGGCAGGTCGATGCCGATCTGGTTGTACGCGGACATGACCAGGCCGGAGCAGTCGTACGCGGAGGAGCCGGTGGCGCCCATGATGTACGCCTTGCCGACCTGGGCCTCCAGGAAGGAGACCAGGGTGGCGGCGTTGCCGCTGGCGTGGGAGCCGGTGCTGGAGCCGGAGGTGGACTTCGTGCCCAGGTCCGAGCGGTCGCTGTCGCGGGAGGCGCGGTCCTGCTCGGCACGCTTGGCCTCGGCCTCGGCGGCCTTGCGCTCGGCCTCGGCCTTGCGCTCCGCCTCGTCCTTGACCTTCTTGGCCTGCGCCTTGGCGACGTCGACGGCCTCGTCCACCTGCGCGCGGATCTGGGTGTCCGTGGCCGCCTGCTGCGTGGCGACCGCGCTCTGCGCGATGGAGGTGGAGAGGGCCGCGTTGAACGCGGGGATCTCCTGGGTCGCCTCGGCCGGCTTCTCGGCGGTGGCGGTGGCGGCGGACGCGGTGCCGGCCACGGCCAGGGTGCTGAGGACGCCACCGGCCACACCCGTGCGGACGACCCAGGACTGGGTCGCCGGGCGACGGTGCTTTCGGTGGCTGGTTATATGCGCGTTCGGGGACATGGGACAACGGACTATCAGTCCGCGCTGGTTGAGTTCAAGATAAGTGACCTGCGCCACAATTGACGTGTACGCGCTTGGAAAACGGGCCTTTTGATCACAGAGAGGTCACGGCGCGAGGGGAGTCCGGACGGGCGATCAAGCGCCTCAGCATGGCATTTGGCCATCGGTGACGTGCGGCGGGCGTCCTATCACCTTTACAGCCCGCGCGTCGAGGCTACCCACGAAATCCGGTCGCCGAACCCCCGGGCGCGTGGCGCAACTCACGTATCGCGCGTCCGTCCGGTCTCCCGGGCGCGGCTTGTGAAGCGACGCGCGTACCGGGCGCCGGTCGTCCGCCCCGGGCGCGTTTCGGTGACGGTCCGTCGGGTGCCCGGTGGGGTGACGGGGGAGGGGGTGGCGCCGTCCGTCGGCCCCTCGGCTCGTCACGGCCCTATATCAGTTCATCGGAGCTCTTGCCAATTTGCCCGATCGCGCCATGGCTTGATAATGGCTCACCCGTCCCGACCAGCACCGCAGCCCCTGAATGTCACCTCTGGTGATCACTCAACCGCTTCGCGTATGTAGATCACCGCTCATCCGACTTAATGATCGTTCGTCAGGTGGTGGAGATCACAAACGCGGTCGTGTACGCCGTGTCGCAGATCACAGACCAGCGGGCATAGGATGCAGGCGACCCGGGCTTGTGAACTGCCTCACATGGCGGTGATCTTCGGAGGGCCTCCATCCACCGGGTCCGGTCAGCCAGCAGTCAGCGTCGACAGACTGGAAGGAGCGAGGAGCGGTGAACGCCTATGCGCCCATCCTCGTACTGGGAGCCCTAGGTGCGGGCTTCGCGATCTTCTCCGTGGTCGTGGGCTCGCTCGTGGGGCCCAAGCGCTACAACCGCGCCAAGCTCGAGGCGTACGAATGCGGCATCGAGCCGACCCCGCACCCGGCCGGTGGTGGCCGGTTCCCGATCAAGTACTACCTGACGGCGATGCTCTTCATCGTCTTCGACATCGAGGTCGTCTTCCTCTACCCCTGGGCGGTCACCTTCGACTCCCTGGGGCTGTTCGGGCTCGTGGAGATGCTCCTCTTCGTGCTCACCGTCTTCGTCGCCTACGCCTATGTATGGCGGCGCGGCGGCCTGGAATGGGACTAGGGGGCTCGTCGCATGGGACTTGAGGAGAAGCTGCCGAGCGGCTTTCTGCTGACATCCGTCGAACAGGCCGCGGGATGGGTGCGCAAGGCGTCCGTCTTCCCGGCCACCTTCGGCCTGGCCTGCTGCGCCATCGAGATGATGACGACGGGAGCGGGGCGCTACGACCTCGCTCGCTTCGGCATGGAGGTCTTCCGGGGCTCCCCCCGCCAGGCCGATCTGATGATCGTGGCGGGGCGGGTGAGCCAGAAGATGGCGCCCGTGCTGCGTCAGGTCTACGACCAGATGCCCAGCCCCAAGTGGGTGATCTCCATGGGGGTCTGCGCGTCCAGCGGCGGCATGTTCAACAACTACGCGATCGTGCAGGGCGTCGACCACATCGTGCCCGTCGACATCTATCTGCCCGGCTGCCCGCCCCGGCCCGAGATGCTCATGGACTCGATCCTCAAGCTGCACAAGAAGATCCAGCACGAGAAGCTCGGCCCGCAGCGCGCGGAGGCGGAGGCCGAGGCGGAGAAGGCGGCCCTCAAGGCCCTGCCCCTCATCGACATGAAGGGGCTGCTGCGATGAGCGACCCGAAGCCGGCCGAGGGGCCCAAGCCCGCCGAAGGCCCGAAGCCCACCGAGGGACCCAAGCCTCCCAATGGCGTCAACCCCGACAAGGACCTCGGCACCCAGAACCTGCCCGGCCAGCGCCTCGACCACGGCGAGGTCATCGGCGTCCGGCGCGGCATGTTCGGCCCGAACAACGGCGGCGACACCACCGGCTACGGCCGGCTCGTCCGCACCGTACGGCTGCCGGGCGAGGCCGCCCGTCCCTACGGCGGATGGTTCGACGAGGTGGCGGACGAGCTGGAAGGGGCCCTGGAGGAGCAGGGGCTTCTCCCGGAGAACGCGATCGAGAAGACCGTGGTCGACCGGGGCGAGCTCACCTTCCACATCGCCCGCGAGCACCTGCCGCGCGTCGCCCGGACGCTGCGCGACGACCCGGCGCTCCGCTTCGAGCTGTGCACCGGGGTCAGCGGGGTGCACCTCCCCGGGGACAAGGGGCGTGAGCTCCACGCCGTCTACCACCTGCGCTCGATCACCCACAACCGGCTGATCCGGCTGGAGGTGAGCGCTCCCGACGCCGATCCGCACGTCCCGTCGATCGTCGACGTCTATCCGACGAACGACTGGCACGAGCGCGAGACGTACGACTTCTTCGGCCTGGTCTTCGACGGCCATCCGGCGCTCACGCGGATCATGATGCCGGACGACTGGCAGGGCTTTCCGCAGCGCAAGGACTACCCCCTCGGCGGCATTCCCGTCGAGTACAAGGGCGCCCGGATCCCGGCCCCCGACCAGCGGAGGTCGTACTCGTGATGTCCACCCCCAACGGGACCACCCCCAACGGCACCGCCAACGAGACCCCGCACGAGAGCGGCGCCCCCGCCGGCGCGCGCGAGACCACCGAGGGCACCGTCTACACCGTCACCGGCGGCGACTGGGCCGAGATCGCCGACGCCGCCAAGCGGGCCGACGACGAGCGGATCGTCGTCAACATGGGTCCCCAGCACCCCTCCACCCACGGAGTGCTCCGCCTCATCCTGGAGATCGACGGCGAGACGGTCACCGAGGCCCGCTGCGGCATCGGCTACCTCCACACCGGCATCGAGAAGAACCTGGAGTTCCGCAACTGGACCCAGGGCACCACCTTCGTGACGCGCATGGACTACCTCACGCCGTTCTTCAACGAGACGGCGTACTGCCTGGGCGTGGAGCGGCTGCTCGGCATCGAGGAGCAGGTGCCCGACCGGGCCTCCGTCATCCGGGTGATGCTCATGGAGCTGAACCGAATCTCCTCCCACCTGGTGGCCATCGCCACCGGCGGCATGGAGCTCGGCGCCACCACGATCATGATCTACGGCTTCCGCGACCGCGAGATGGTCCTCGACATCTTCGAGCTCATCACCGGCCTGCGGATGAACCACGCGTACGTCCGCCCCGGCGGCCTCGCCCAGGACCTGCCGCCCGGCGCGGTCGACCAGGTCCGCGAGTTCGTCAAGAAGATGCGCCGGAACCTGCCGGAGTACGACAAGCTCGCCACCGGCAACCCCATCTTCAAGGGCCGGATGGAGGGCATCGGCCACCTCGACCTCACCGGCTGCATGGCGCTGGGCGCCACCGGGCCGATCCTGCGCTCCGCCGGGCTCCCGCACGACCTGCGCAAGGCCCAGCCCTACTGCGGCTACGAGAACTACGACTTCGACGTGCCGACCGCCGACACCTGCGACGCCTACGGCCGCTTCCTGATCCGGCTGGACGAGATGCGGCAGTCGCTGCGGATCGTCGAGCAGTGCCTGGACCGGCTCCAGCCCGGCCCGGTCATGGTCGCCGACAAGAAGATCGCCTGGCCCGCGCAGCTGGCCCTCGGGCCGGACGGGCTCGGCAACTCCCTCGACCACATCAAGAAGATCATGGGCACCTCGATGGAGGCCCTGATCCACCACTTCAAGCTGGTGACGGAGGGCTTCCGGGTGCCGCCGGGGCAGGCGTATGTCGCCGTGGAGTCCCCCAAGGGGGAGCTGGGCGTCCACGTCGTCAGCGACGGCGGCACCCGCCCCTACCGGGTCCACTTCCGGGACCCGTCCTTCACCAACCTCCAGGCCATGGCGGCGATGTGCGAGGGCGGCATGGTCGCCGACGTCATCGTGGCGGTGGCGTCCATCGATCCCGTGATGGGAGGCGTCGACCGGTGAGTGACGCACCCGTGCAGATGGGGATGCCCGCGCTCCCCGCCCCCGACTATCCCGCCGACGTCCGCGCCCGGCTGGACGCGGACGCCGACGAGGTGATCGCCCGCTACCCCGACAGCCGCAGCGCGCTGCTGCCGCTGCTGCACCTGGTGCAGGCCGAGGACGGGCACGTCACCCGCACCGGCATCCGCTTCTGCGCCGAGCGGCTCGGGCTCACCACGGCGGAGGTCACGGCGGTCTCGACCTTCTACACCATGTACCGGCGCGCGCCCGGGGGCGACTACCAGGTGGGGGTGTGCACCAACACCCTGTGCGCGGTGCTGGGCGGCGACGCCATCTTCGACGAGCTCAAGCACCACCTGGGCGTCGGCAACGGTGAGACCACCGAGGACGGCAAGGTCACGCTGGAGCACATCGAGTGCAACGCGGCCTGCGACTACGCGCCCGTGGTGATGGTCAACTGGGAGTTCTTCGACAACCAGACGCCCGAGAGCGCCAAACGGCTCGTCGACGACCTGCGCGCCGGCCGCACCGTCGAGCCCACGCGCGGGGCGCCGCTGTGCACGTACAAGGAGACGGCCCGCATCCTGGCGGGCTTCCCCGACCGGCGGCCGGGTGCCGTCGAGGCGGGCGGCGGGGCCGGCTCCGCCTCGCTGGCCGGGCTGCGGCTGGCCAGGGGCGAGGGCGGGCACCGGGTGGTGCCGCCGCGCGGCGAGCCGCCGCAGGGCGAGCGCCCGGCGGAGCACCTCAGCTCCCACGACGCGCCGCAGGAGACGTCCGCCTCGGACCCCGCGCACCCCAGCGGACCGGTCACCGAGGAGGGGGAGGAATGACCATGGCGCCCGAGATCTTCGAGACCAGCCCCGAGAAGCTGCTCTCACCCGTCCTCAGCGCCTTCTGGGACGAGCCGCGCTCCTGGACGCTGGAGACCTATCTGCGGCACGAGGGCTACGAGGGCGCGCGCAAGGCCCTCGCGATGACCCCCGACGACGTCATCGCGTATGTGAAGGACTCCGGGCTGCGCGGCCGCGGCGGCGCCGGCTTCCCCACCGGGATGAAGTGGCAGTTCATCCCGCAGGGCGACGGCAAGCCCCACTACCTCGTCGTCAACGCCGACGAGTCCGAGCCCGGCACCTGCAAGGACATCCCCCTCCTCTTCGCCAACCCCCACTCCCTCATCGAGGGCATGGTGATCGCCTGCTGGGCGATCCGCTCCGACCGCGCCTTCATCTATCTGCGCGGCGAGACCGTCCCCGTGCTCCGCCGGCTGCACGAGGCCGTGCGCGAGGCGTACGCGGCGGGCTTCCTCGGCCGGAACGTCCTGGGCAGCGGACTCGACCTCGACGTCACCGTGCACGCGGGGGCGGGCGCCTACATCTGCGGCGAGGAGACCGCGCTGCTCGACTCGCTGGAGGGCCGCCGCGGCCAGCCCCGGCTCCGGCCCCCCTTCCCCGCGGTCGAAGGTCTCTACGCCTGCCCCACAGTGGTGAACAACGTCGAATCCATCGCCTCGGTTCCCGCGATCCTCAACCGGGGCAAGGAATGGTTCCGTTCGATGGGAAGCGAGAAGTCGCCCGGCTTCACGCTGTACTCCCTCAGCGGCCACGTCGCCAACCCCGGCCAGTACGAAGCCCCGTTGGGGATCACCCTCGGGCAACTGCTGGGCATGAGCGGCGGGATGCGCCCCGGTCACCGGCTCAAGTTCTGGACGCCCGGCGGCTCCTCGACCCCGCTGCTGACCGACGAGCACCTTGACGTCCCCCTGGACTACGAGGCGGTGGGCGCCGCCGGCTCGATGCTCGGCACCAAGGCCCTCCAGTGCTTCGACGAGACGACGTGCGTCGTGCGCGCCGTGACCCGCTGGACCGAGTTCTACGCCCACGAGTCCTGCGGCAAGTGCACGCCCTGCCGCGAAGGCACGTACTGGCTCGTCCAGTTGCTCCGTGACATCGAGGCGGGCAAGGGGCGGATGACCGACCTCGACAAGCTCGCCGACATCGCCGACAACATCAACGGCAAGTCGTTCTGCGCGCTGGGAGACGGCGCCGCCAGCCCGATCTTCTCCTCGCTGAAGTACTTCCGCGAGGAGTACGAGCAGCACATCAAGGGCAAGGGCTGCCCCTTCGACCCGGCGAAGTCGACGGTGTGGGCCGACGGCCCCGCCACCAACCAGCACGCTCACCTGGGGGTGAACGCATGACAGTGACCACGTCCGCCCCTTCCGGAGGAGGGAACGCGGCCGTCCCGCCGGAGGACCTGGTGTCCGTCACCATCGACGGCATCCAGCTCTCCGTGCCGAAGGGCACGCTCGTCATCCGGGCGGCCGAGCTGCTGGGCATCGAGATCCCGCGCTTCTGCGACCATCCGCTGCTGGATCCGGCGGGCGCGTGCAGACAGTGCATCGTCGAGGTCGAGGGCCAGCGCAAGCCCATGGCCTCCTGCACCATCACCTGCACGGACGGCATGGTGGTGAAGACCCAGCTCACCTCGCCCGTCGCCGAGAAGGCGCAGCGCGGCGTGATGGAGCTGCTGCTCATCAACCACCCGCTGGACTGCCCCGTCTGCGACAAGGGCGGCGAGTGCCCCCTGCAGAACCAGGCCATGTCGGCGGGCCAGGCGGACAGCCGCTTCGAGGGCCGCAAGCGCACCTACGAGAAGCCGATCCCCATCTCCACGCAGATCCTGCTGGACCGCGAGCGCTGTGTGCTGTGCGCGCGCTGCACCCGCTTCTCCAACGAGATCGCGGGCGACCCGATGATCGAGCTGCTGGAGCGCGGCGCGCTGGAACAGGTCGGTACGGGCGAGGGCGACCCCTTCCGGTCGTACTTCTCCGGCAACACCATCCAGATCTGCCCGGTGGGCGCCCTCACCTCGGCGGCGTACCGATTCCGCGCCCGCCCCTTCGACCTGGTCTCCTCGCCGTCGGTGTGCGAGCACTGCGCGGGCGGCTGCGCGCTGCGCACCGACCACCGGCGCGGCAAGGTGATGCGCCGGCTGGCCGCGGAGGACCCCGAGGTCAACGAGGAGTGGGTGTGCGACAAGGGCCGCTTCGCCTTCCGCTACGCGCAGCGGCCCGAGCGCTTCGACACCCCGCTGGTCCGGGACGCGGGCGGCGTCCTCACGCCGGCGAGCTGGCCGGAGGCCCTGGAGATCGCGGCCCGTGGTCTTTCGGCGGCGCGCGGCCGGGCCGGGGTGCTGACCGGCGGCCGGCTGACGGTGGAGGACGCGTACGCCTACGCCAAGTTCGCCCGCGTCGCCCTCGACACCCACGACGTGGACTTCCGGGCGCGGACGCACAGCGCTGAGGAGGCCGACTTCCTCGCCGCCCACGTTGCCGGGCGGGGCCGGGACCTCGACGGCACGGGGGTGACGTACACGGCCCTGGAGCAGGCGCCCGGCGTGCTGCTCGTGGGCCTGGAGGCCGAGGAGGAGGCGCCGGGGGTCTTCCTGCGGCTGCGCAAGGCGTGGCGCAAGCGCCGGCAGCGCCTGTTCGCGCTGGCCCCCTACGCGACCCCGGGCCTGACGAAGGCAGGCGGCACGCTGCTGCCGGCCGCGCCGGGCACGGAGCCGGAGTGGCTGCGGGCTCTGGCGGACTCGTCGGGCCTGGACGCGGCCGGGCGGGCGGCGTCGGAGGCGCTGCGCGCGCCGGGTGCGCTGATCCTCGTCGGCGAGCGGCTGGCCGGGGTGCCCGGCGGGCTGTCGGCCGCCGTGGCGGCGGCCGGGGCGACGGGCGCGCGGCTGGTGTGGCTGCCGCGCCGGGCGGGCGAGCGGGGCGCGCTGGAGGCGGGGGCCCTGCCGGGGCTGCTGCCGGGCGGCCGGCCCGTCACCGACCCGAGGGCGCGGGAGGAGACGGCGGCGGTGTGGCGCGTGGCCGGGCTGCCGCGCGGCGCGGGCCGGGACACCGGGCAGATCGTGGAGGCGGCGGCCACGGGAGAGCTGGCCGCGCTGCTCGTGGGCGGCGTGGAGGTCGCGGACCTGCCCGATCCGGCGCGGGCCCGCGAGGCGCTGGACGCGGTGGGCTTCCTCGTCAGCCTGGAGCAGCGGCCGAGCGAGGTGTCGGACCGGGCGGACGTGGTGCTGCCGGTCGCGGCCGTCGCCGAGAAGTCCGGGACGTTCCTCGACTGGGAGGGCCGGGCACGGCCGTTCGAGGCGGCGCTCAAGCCGGACCAGCTCGCCGTGCGGCACACCCAGCCGGACTTCCGGGTGCTGCACATGCTGGCCGACGCCATGGACGTGCCCCTCGCCCTGGACGCCCTCCCGGCCGTGCGGGCCGAGCTGACGCGGCTGGGGGCGTGGGACGGCGAGCGGCCGGCCGGCCCCGCGGAGCCCGGCCGGGCTCCGGCGCGGCCCGAGCGCGGCGAGGCGGTCCTCGCGGGGCACCGGATGCTGCTGGACCGGGGGCGGCTCCAGGACGGGGACGAGGCGCTGGCCGGCACCCGCCATCCGGCGCTCGCCCGGGTGTCGGCGGCGACGGCGGCCGAGGCGGGGGTGCGCGACGGCGAACTCCTCGCCGTGACGGGCCCGTACGGCTCGGTGCGGCTGCCGCTGCGGATCACGGCCATGCCCGACCGGGTGGTCTGGCTCCCGCTGAACTCCGTCGGCGGGGGCGTCGCCTCCGACGTCGGGGCGCGGCCGGGCGAGGTGGTGCGCATCGGCGCCGACGCCGGTGACGAGGGTGGAGCGATGAGGCCGGAGGTGCGGTCGTGAGTCCTGCGCTGACTCAACTGGCCACGGAGGACCTGTCGATGTTCGGCAGGGACCCCTGGTGGCTGGTGGTGATCAAGGCGGTCTTCTGCTTCGCGTTCCTGATGGTGACGGTGCTCTTCTCGATCGTGTGGGAGCGCAAGGTCGTCGCCTGGATGCAGCTGCGCATCGGCCCCAACCGGCACGGCCCGTGGGGGCTGCTGCAGTCGCTGGCGGACGGCGTCAAGCTGATGCTCAAGGAGGACGTGATCGTCCGCCGCGCGGACAAGATCGTGTACGTCCTCGCGCCGGTCGTCGCCGCCATCCCCGCGTTCATGGCCATCGCGGTGATCCCCTTCGGCCCGTCCGGCAACGAGGTCTCGATCCTCGGCCACCGCACGACGATGCAGCTCACCGACCTGCCGATCGCGATCCTGTACATCCTCGCGGTCGCCTCGGTCGGCATCTACGGCATCGTGCTGGCCGGCTGGTCGTCCGGCTCGACGTACCCGCTGCTCGGCGGGCTCCGCTCCTGCGCGCAGATGATCTCGTACGAGATCGCGATGGGCGCGGCCTTCGCGTCGGTCTTCCTCTACTCCGGCTCGATGTCGACCTCGGCGATCGTCGAGTCGCAGCACGACCGCTGGTACATCCTGCTGCTGCCGGTCTCCTTCGTCATCTACATCGCCACGATGGTCGGCGAGACCAACCGGGCCCCCTTCGACATGCCGGAGTCCGAGGGCGACCTCGTCGGCGGCTTCAACACCGAGTACTCGTCCATCAAGTTCGCGATGTTCATGCTCGCCGAGTACGTGAACATGGTGACGGTCTCGGCGGTCGCGACCACCCTCTTCCTGGGCGGCTGGCGGGCCCCGTACCCGCTCTCCGCGTTCTGGGAGGGCGCGAACCACGGCTGGTGGCCGATGCTGTGGTTCGTCATCAAGGTGCAGCTGCTGCTGTTCTTCTTCATCTGGCTGCGCGGCACGCTGCCCCGGGTGCGCTACGACCAGCTGATGAAGCTGGGCTGGAAGGTGCTCATCCCGGTCTCGGTGGTCTGGCTGATGCTCGTCGCGACCGTGCGGGCGCTGCGGAACGAGAACTACGCCTTCCAGGACATCGTGCTGTACGTCGGCGGCGGGGTCCTCGGGCTGCTCCTGCTGTCGCTGCTCTTCGACCTGTTCCACGGGGGCAGGGGCGAGAAGGACGGCGAGGAGGCGGGGGAGGGGGCCGAGGGGCCGGCACCCGTCTTCGACCCCATGGCGGGGGGATTCCCCGTGCCGCCGCTGCCCGGCCAGAGCCTGCCGCCCGTGCCGCGGCGGAGGCCCCGCCGGAGCGGGGAGCTCATTGTCAGTGGCGGGGTGGATACTCAGAGTGACCGAAAGGAGGGGTGAGGTGTCTTCCGACTTCCAGAATCCCGTGGCCGGCTTCGGCGTGACCTTCAAGGCCATGTTCAAGAAGCGGCTGACCGAGCAGTACCCGGAGGAGAAGAAGCACACCGCGCCGCGCTTCCACGGCCGCCACCAGCTCAACCGCCACCCCGACGGCCTGGAGAAGTGCATCGGCTGCGAGCTGTGCGCCTGGGCCTGCCCGGCCGACGCGATCTACGTCGAGGGCGCGGACAACACCGACGAGGAGCGGTACTCGCCCGGCGAGCGCTACGGCCGCGTCTACCAGATCAACTACCTCCGCTGCATCCTGTGCGGCCTGTGCGTCGAGGCGTGCCCGACCCGCGCCCTGACGATGACCAACGAGTACGAACTGGCCGACGCCAGCCGCGAGTCGCTGATCTACACCAAGGAGCAGCTCCTCGCGGGCCTTGAGGACCGCATGGTCGACACCCCGCACGCGATCTTCCCCGGGATGACCGAACAGGACTACTACCGGGGCCTGGTGACGGGCGCCGCCCCGGGCACGACCCGGCAGGTCGCCGTCTCCAAGGGAGAGAAGCAAGAGGACGAGGGGGTGGAGGCATGAGCGGTCTCGCCGCCGCCCCGTACCTGACGTCGACGGGCGAGGCCGTCCAGTTCTGGATCCTGGCCGTCGTCGCCGTGGCCGGCGCGCTCGGCGCGGTGCTGATGAAGAAGGCCGTGCACAGCGCGCTCTGCCTCGCCGGGACGATGATCGTCCTGGCGGTGTTCTACCTCGCCAACGGCGCCTACTTCCTGGGCGTCGTGCAGATCGTCGTCTACACCGGCGCGATCATGATGCTCTTCCTGTTCGTCGTGATGCTCGTCGGCGTCACCGCCGCGGACTCGCTGAAGGAGACCATCAAGGGCCAGCGGCTCCTCGCCGGGCTGTGCGCCCTGGGCTTCGGCGTCCTGCTGGCCGCGGGCATCGCCAACGCCGCGCTGCGCGACTTCGACGGGCTGGGCCAGGCCAACGCCGGAGGCAACGTCCAGGGGCTCGCCGCGCTCCTGTTCACCAAGTACGTCTTCGCCTTCGAGATCACCGGCGCCCTGCTCATCACGGCCGCCGTAGGGGCGATGGTGCTGACCCACCGCGAGCGCACCCGGCCCGCCGCCACCCAGCGCGAGCTGGCCGAGCGGCGCGTGCGCGGCGGCAGGCAGCTGCCGCCCCTGCCCGCCCCCGGCGTCTACGCCCGCCACAACGCCGTCGACATCCCCGGCCTGCTGCCCGACGGCACGCCCTCCGAGCTCACCGTCAACCCCACGCTGCGCGCGCGGGGCCAGATCCGCGACGTGTCGGGCGAGGCGCTCGCGGAGCTGGCCGCGCTGGAGCAGCGCTCCGAGGAGTGGCTGGAGCGGGACAAGCGCCGCGCCGGGGAGCGCACCGAGGAGGGAGCCAAGTGAACCCCGTCAACTACCTGTATCTGGCGGCGCTGTTGTTCACCATCGGTGCCACCGGTGTGCTCATCCGGCGGAACGCGATCGTCATCTTCATGTGCGTCGAGCTGATGCTGAACGCCTGCAATCTGGCGTTCGTCACCTTCTCCCGGATGCACGGCAATCTCGACGGCCAGATCATCGCGTTCTTCACGATGGTCGTGGCCGCCGCCGAAGTCGTGGTGGGCCTCGCGATCATCGTGACGATCTTCCGGTCCCGCCACTCCGCCTCGGTCGACGACGCCGGCCTGCTGAAGCTGTAAGGGGACACTGACGGTGGAGAACCTCATCGGAACGCTCGTCCTGGTGCCCCTGCTGGGCGCGGGCGTGCTGCTGTGCGGCGGGCGGCGGCTCGACCGCGCGGGCCACTGGATCGGCACGCTCGCGGCCGCCCTGTCGTTCGTCATCGGCGTGGTGCTCTTCGCCGACATGCTGGGCCGGAGCGGCGAGGACCGCGAGCTGGCCGCGACCGTGTTCAGCTGGGTGCCCGTCGGCGGCTTCCGCGCCGACGTGGGCTTCCAGCTCGATCAGCTGTCGATGACCTTCGTCCTGCTGATCACGGGCGTCGGCTCGCTGATCCACCTCTACTCCGTGGGCTACATGGCCCACGACGAGCGGCGGCGGCGCTTCTTCGGCTATCTCAACCTCTTCCTCGCCGCGATGCTGCTGCTCGTCCTCGCCGACAACTACCTGCTGCTGTACGTCGGGTGGGAGGGCGTCGGCCTCGCGTCGTACCTGCTGATCGGCTTCTGGCAGCACAAGCCCAGCGCGGCCACGGCGGCCAAGAAGGCGTTCCTCGTCAACCGCGTCGGCGACATGGGCCTGTCCATCGCCATCATGCTGATGTTCACCACCTTCGGGACCTTCGCCTTCGGGCCGGTGCTGGAGAACGCGGACAAGGCGGGCGAGGGCAGGCTGACGGCCATCGGGCTGTTGCTGCTGCTGGCCGCCTGCGGCAAGTCGGCCCAGGTGCCGCTGCAGTCCTGGCTCGGGGACGCGATGGAGGGCCCCACGCCGGTCTCCGCGCTCATCCACGCGGCGACGATGGTCACCGCCGGGGTGTACCTGATCACCCGCTCCGGGGCGATCTTCGACGGGGCGCCGGACGCCCAGACGGCCGTCGTCACGGTCGGCGCGGTGACGCTCCTCTTCGGTGCGATCGTCGGTTGCGCCAAGGACGACATCAAGAAGGCCCTCGCCGGCTCGACGATGTCGCAGATCGGCTACATGGTCCTGGCCGCCGGGCTGGGCCCGATCGGCTACCCCTTCGCGATCATGCACCTGGTCACCCATGGCTTCTTCAAGGCCGGCCTCTTCCTCGGGGCCGGCTCGGTGATGCACGCCATGAACGACGAGGTCGACATGCGGCGTTACGGCGGGCTGCGCCGCTACATGCCCATCACCTTCGCCACCTTCGGCCTCGGCTATCTCGCCATCATCGGCTTCCCCGGCCTGTCCGGCTTCTTCTCCAAGGACAAGATCATCGAGGCGGCCTTCGCCAAGGGCGGCACCGAGGGCTGGATCCTGGGCGGCGCGGCCCTGCTGGGCGCGGCCATCACGGCGTACTACATGACGCGCGTGATGCTGCTGACCTTCTTCGGCGAGAAGCGCTGGCAGCCGACAGCGTCCGACAGCGGCTCCGCCGCGGGGGCCGGCAACGCGCCTCACCCGCACGAGTCGCCCAAGGTGATGACGATCCCGATGATCGTGCTCGCCGCCGGCTCGGTCCTCGCGGGCGGCCTGTTCAGCCTCAACGACGCCTTCCTCAAGTGGCTGGAGCCCGTCACCGGCCATGAGGAGGGCCATTCGCCCGTCACCGCCGTGCAGGTCACCACGGCCACCCTGGTGGTCCTCTTCGTCGGTGTGGCGCTCGCCTGGGCGCAGTACGGGCGCCGGCCGGTGCCCGTCACCGCGCCGCCCGGGAGCCTGCCGGTGCGGATCGCCCGCCGCGATCTGCTCCAGGACGACATCAACCACATCGTGCTGGTCCGCGGCGGCGAGCACCTGACGCGGAGCCTGGTCTACGTCGACCACACGCTGGTGGACGGCGTCGTCAACGGCACGGCCGCCGCCGTCGGCGGGCTGTCGGGCCGGATGCGCAGGCTCCAGAACGGCTTCGCGCGGTCGTACGCGGTCTCGATGTTCGGCGGTGCGGCGGTGCTCATCGCCGCGACCCTGCTGATGAGGGCGGTCTAGTCATGTCATTTCCCCTGCTGACGGCCACGGCGGCGGTGCCCGCGCTGGGCGCGGTCGCCACGGCCGCCGTCCCGGCCGAGCGGCGCGCGGCCGCCAAGTGGCTCGCGCTGGCCGTCTCGCTGGTCACGCTGGTGCTGGCGGCGACGCAGCTCGTGCGCTTCGATCCGGACGCGAAGGGCCCGTTCCAGCTCACCGAGTCGCACGCCTGGATCGCCGCGTTCGGCGTCCGCTACGACCTGGGCGTGGACGGCATCTCGGTCGTCCTGATCGGGCTGACCGCGCTGCTGATCCCCTTCATCGTCCTCGCCGGCTGGCACGACGCCGACCCCCTGGAGACCCACTCCTCGCGGTGGCGGCCCACCCAGGGCTTCTTCGCGCTGATCCTGATGGTCGAGGCGATGGTGGTGATCGCCTTCGAGGCCACCGACGTCTTCCTCTTCTACATCTTCTTCGAAGCCATGCTCATCCCGATGTACTTCCTCATCGGCGGCTTCGGCGACCGGGCGGGGGAGCGCGGCGAGGCCGAGAGCGCCACCCAGCGCTCGTACGCGGCGGTGAAGTTCCTGCTCTACAACCTCGTCGGCGGGCTGATCATGCTGGCCGCCGTCATCGGGCTGTACGCGGTCACCGCCGACCAGCTGGGCAGCGGCACCTTCTCCCTCACGGAGATCGTCCAGGCGCGGGCGGCCGGAAAGCTGGACTTCGCGACCACCACCGAACGGGCGCTGTTCCTCGGCTTCTTCTTCGCCTTCGCCGTCAAGGCGCCGCTGTGGCCGCTGCACACCTGGCTGCCCAACGCCATGGGCGAGGCCACCGCGCCCGTGGCCGTGCTGATCACCGCGGTGGTCGACAAGGTCGGCACGTTCGCGATGCTCCGCTTCTGCCTCCAGCTCTTCCCGGAGGCGTCGAAGTGGGCGACGCCGGTGATCCTCGTGCTGGCGCTGATCAGCATCCTCTACGGGGCGCTGCTGGCCGTCGGGCAGCGGGACATCAAGCGCCTGATCGCCTACGCCTCGATCTCCCACTTCGGCTTCATCGTCCTGGGCGTCTTCGCGATGACCACCCAGGGCCAGAGCGGCGCGACGCTCTACATGGTCAACCACGGGATCTCCACGGCCGCGCTGATGCTGGTCGCGGGCTTCCTGATCTCCCGGCGCGGCTCCCGGCTCATCGCCGACTACGGCGGGGTGCAGAAGGTGGCCCCCGTGCTCGCCGGCACCTTCCTGATCGGCGGCCTGGCCACCCTGTCGCTGCCGGGGCTCGCGCCCTTCGTCTCCGAATTCCTGGTCCTGGTGGGGACGTTCAGCCGCTATCCGGTCGCCGGTGCCGTCGCCACCGTCGGCATCGTGCTCGCCGCGCTCTACGTCCTCGTGCTCTACCAGCGGACGATGACGGGCCCGGTGGCCGAGCCCGTGCGGGAGATGCCCGACCTGCGGGCGCGGGAACTGGCCGTCGTGGCGCCGCTGATCGCGCTGCTGCTCTTCCTGGGCGTCTACCCCAAGCCCGTGACGCAGCTGTTGGACCCGGCGGTCGCGCACACCATGTCGCAGGTCCACGAGAGCGATCCCCAGCCCTCTGTGCATGTCAACGACGCCCACGTGAACGATGTGGAGGCCGCCAAGTGAGCCACGCGGAAACTGTCCACAGCCTGTGGACACTGGCGGCGGCCGAGGCGCCGAAGAAGATCCCCGGCCCGCACATCGAGTACGTCCAGCTGTCCCCCACGCTGATCGTGCTCGGCGCCGCGCTCCTCGGCGTCCTCGCCGAGGCGTTCCTGCCGCGCGGCGTCCGGCACCGCGCCCAGCTCGGGCTGGCCGCCCTCGGCCTGGCGGCGGCCTTCGCGGCCGTCGTCGCCCTGGCGGCGGGCGGCTACGCGTCGGACAAGTCCCACGTGGCGGCCATGGGCGCCGTCGCCGTCGACGGGCCCGCGCTGTTCCTGCAGGGCACCATTCTCCTCGTCGCCCTGGTGGCCGTGTTCACCTTCGCCGAGCGCCGGCTCGACCCGGCGGCCGACGGCCGGCCCGTCGACTCCTTCGCCGCGCAGGCCGCCGCCGTGCCGGGCGGGGACGCCGAGCGGGAGGCGGTGGCGGCGGGCATGGTCACCACCGAGGTCTTCCCGCTGGTGCTCTTCGCCGTCGGCGGCATGCTCGTCTTCCCCGCCGCCGACGACCTGCTGACGCTGTTCGTCGCCCTGGAGGTGTTCTCGCTCCCGCTGTACATCCTGTGCGGCCTGGCCCGCCGCCAGCGGCTGCTGTCGCAGGAGTCGGCCGTCAAGTACTTCCTGCTGGGCGCCTTCTCCTCCGCGTTCCTCCTCTTCGGGATCGCGCTGCTCTACGGCTACGCGGGCACCGTCACCTACGCGGGCATCGCCGACGTCGTCAGCGGCACCACGCGGGTCATGGACCCGGCGCTGGCGGGCAGCACGGCCAATGACGCGCTGCTGCTGGTCGGCGTGGCGATGGTGCTGATGGGGCTGCTGTTCAAGGTCGGCGCGGTGCCGTTCCACATGTGGACGCCGGACGTCTACCAGGGCGCCCCCACGCCGGTCACCGGCTTCATGGCGGCGGCCACCAAGGTCGCGGCCTTCGGTGCGCTGCTGCGGCTGCTCTACGTGGTCCTGCCGGGGATGCGCTGGGACTGGCGGCCCGTGATGTGGGGCGTCGCGATCGTCACGATGCTCGTCGGCGCGATCGTGGCCGTCACCCAGACCGATGTGAAGCGGCTGCTGGCCTACTCCTCCATCGCCCACGCGGGCTTCATCCTCGCCGGTGTCATCGCGGCCACTCCCGACGGCGTCTCGTCGGTCCTCTTCTATCTGGCCGCCTATTCCTTCGTCACGCTGGGCGCGTTCGCGGTGGTGACGCTGGTGCGGGACGCGGGCGGCGAGGCCACCCACCTGTCGAAGTGGGCGGGGCTCGGGCGGCGTTCGCCGCTGGTCGCGGCGGTCTTCGCGGTCTTCCTGCTGGCCTTCGCGGGCATCCCGCTGACCAGCGGTTTCGCGGGGAAGTTCGCGGTGTTCAAGGCGGCCGCGCAGGGCGGCGCGGCGCCGCTGGTCATCGTCGGCGTGCTGTCCTCGGCGATCGCGGCGTTCTTCTACATCCGGGTGATCGTGCTGATGTTCTTCAGCGAGCCCAAGGCCGACGGGCCCACCGTCGCGGTGCCCAGCCCGCTGACGTCCTCGGCCATCGCCATCGGCGTCGCGGTCACCCTCGTCCTCGGTCTGGCCCCCCAGTACTTCCTGGAACTGGCAGGGCAGGCGGGCGTCTTCGTACGGTAGTCGTACGACGTGACGGCGCCCGGCACCCCGCGAGGGGGCCGGGCGCCGTCGTACGTCCGTCCGTCAGGGGCGGCGTCAGCCGGCGGGCTTGGCCGGGATGCCGGCCGGCAGGCCGGCGGGCAGACCCGCGGGCTTGCCGTCGGCGCCCACGGCCTTGGTGAGGGTGTCCTCCTTGCCGGAGGCCCAGGCGATCGTCAGCGACTTGCCGTCGAAGCTCTTGACGGTGCCCTTGCTGTAGTCGGTGCTGCCGTCCTGGCAGTGGGTGATCTCCAGCGTGACGGGCTGCGCGTTGTCGACGACGGTGCCGGAGCACGCCGTCTTCCCGCTGAGCCCCACCTTGTTGCCGGCGAACGACAGGATCAGCAGGCTCTGGTCGGACAGCTTGCCCTTCGACCAGCCGCCCTTGAGGTCGGCGGCCGAGACGCGCTGCGCGGGGGCGCTCGTCGCGGCGCCGCCCGGGGTGGGCTTGCCGCTGTCGGCGGTCGCCGGGGCGGAGGCCCCGGTCTCCTTGCTCTTGTCCCCGCCCTTGTCGCTGCTGCTGCCACAGCCGGTCATCAGCACAGCGGCCACCGCGGCCGCCCCCGTGATCTGTACTGCCTTGCGCACGTGTGCGCCCTTTCTATTGTCATGTCCCGGCCCGGTGGGGCCGGGCACGACAAGCTAGCAGTACGCCCGTGGGTCAACCGCTTCCGCAGCCGCCCCCACCGCAGCCGCCCCCGCCTCCGCAGCCGTGACCGCCGGAGTGACCACCGCCGTCGCCACCGTCACCGCCGCTGCCGCTGGAGGAGGAGTCCGCCGAGACGTTGCGGTACACGGCGTAGGCGGTCCACTCGTCGCGCATGTGGCGCCGCAGCTCCTTGCGGTCGGCCCGGCAGCCCCAGCCCGGGTA
Organism: Streptomyces sp. L500; assembly: GCF_054551825.1. Lineage (NCBI taxonomy): Bacteria > Bacillati > Actinomycetota > Actinomycetes > Kitasatosporales > Streptomycetaceae > Streptomyces > Streptomyces sp. L500. The sequence continues at coordinate 58,614 of NZ_JBTOLC010000016.1, read as the reverse complement.
GAGGACCGCGCCGACACCGGTCGCGGACATCAGCCCGGCGAGCATCCGGTCCCGCCGGACGGGGAAACCGGCCTCCCGGGCTTCCGCGAAGCGCTGCCGGGCCGCGGTGGTCAGGTCGTTCGGCCCCACGGCGTAGCGCAGTTGCCGGACGAGGGCGAACCGGTCCGGAGCCTTCGGGGTGAGGATCCCGCGCTCCACCAGGCCGACGATCCAGGGCTCCTCCACGTGCCGGGCGGCCGTCCGGACCCACCGGTGCGTCGAGGTGCCCAGCCGGAAGAGGCGCGAGCGGCCCTTCGACCCGGGCTTGCCGAGCTCGGGCAGGCTCGCCAGCGGCAGGGCGAGCCGCTGGTCCGCCGGCGGGATGCCGGGGACCCTGACAGGGCCGCCGCGGTCCTCCGCCGCGAGCCCGCGCAGCTCCAGCTCGGCCAGGACCGCCCCGGCCAGGCCGTACGCCAGGTTCCGTGTGGCGCACAGCCGCTTGCCGTCGGACGGGGCGTGGGAGAGGAGTATCAGCTCCTCCGGCAGGGTGAGGCCGGAGGAGGGGGTGGTGCTCATGCGCCGGGCGCCGCCTCGCGCGCCGGGGCGATCCGCCCCGTGACCTCGCCCAGGCCGACGCGCGCGCCGTTCGCGCCGGGCGCCCACGCGGTGATGGTCACCACGTCGCCGTCCGCCAGCCAGGGGCCCTTGCCCTTGGTGAGTTCGAGCAGGCAGCCCAGCTGGTCCGGCTCGGGTCCGGAGACCGTGCCGGAGGCGTAGAAGTCGCCGGTGCGCAGCGAGGCGCCGTTGACCGTCATATGGGCCAGTTGCTGGGCGGCCGTCCAGTACATGGCGGAGAACGGCGGCCGGGAGACGAGCTCGTCGTTGATCCGCACCTCGATGCGCAGGTCGATGCCGCCGGGCTCGGCCGTCGCGTCGTCCAGGTAGGGGAGCAGCGGGTGGGTGCGCTCCGGCGCGGGTGTGCGCGCCGCGTCGAGGGCGTCCAGCGGGGTGATCCAGGCGGAGACGGACGTGGCGAAGGACTTGCCGAGGAAGGGGCCCAGCGGCACGTACTCCCAGGCCTGGAGGTCGCGGGCCGACCAGTCGTTGACGAGGCAGACGCCGAAGACGTGCTCGCGGAAGGCGTCGAGCGGCACGGGGGTGTTCTCGGGGGCGGGGGTGCCGACGACGAAGCCGACCTCTGCCTCGATGTCCAGGCGCAGGGAGGGGCCGAAGGTGGGGGTGGTGTCGGTGGGGGCCTTGCGCTGGCCCTGGGGGCGGACGACGTCGGTGCCCGAGACGACGATCGTGCCGGCGCGCCCGTGGTAACCGATCGGCAGGTGCTTCCAGTTCGGGGTGAGCGGCTCCGGCGCGTCGGGGCGGAAGATGCGGCCCACGTTGGAGGCGTGGTGCTCGCTGGCGTAGAAGTCGACGTAGTCGGCGACCTCGAAGGGCAGCCGCAGCGTGACCTCCGCCAGCGGGTGGAAGTACGGCCCGTCGAGCCAGCCGCGGATCTCCGCGCGCACGGCCTGCCAGGTGGGGCGGCCGGCGGCCAGCAGGGGGTTGAGCGTGGGCGCGGCGAGCAGCGCGGCGTGGGCGGAGCCGTGGTCGGCGGCGGCCGCGGCGACGTCCAGGACGTACGCGCCGTAGCGCACGCCGATCCGGGGGCGGTCGGGAGCGCCCGCGGTGGTGAAGACGCCGTACGGGAGGGTGTCCGCGCCGAAGGGGTCGCCTTCGGGCAGCTCGGGGCGGTTCTGGGGCATGGGGACGCTGCCTCGCCTTCCGGTGAGCTCAGGGGGCCTGACGGGCCCGGTGACCTGATCCACACAGTACTTACGTTTCCCTCCGCGATATAGGTTCGGCAGCCCCCGTGGGCCTGCGGTTCCGGCCGGGGGTCCGGGGGTTGTCCCCCGGAAGACACAGCGAGGGTGAAGCCGTCCGGGCAAGAGGTGTCCGACAGGTGTCCGACCGCTGGCTAAAGGGAGGGCAATGTCCGGTAACTCCTTGCTGGAGACGTCGATTCCGAAGTAGCGTCCTAAGTCGGGTCACACACAGTGGGGGGCCGCTGAGGCTGGGTGGCCGAGGGGGGTGCTGGTGGCGAGCAGGATCGCGCCCGTGGCGGCGGACCGGTCCGTACCCGGGCTGATTGTGAAGATCGGCGACTATCCCCTGCACCACGGCGGCGTCGGCGCCATCCGCAGCCTCGGCAGGCTGGGCGTTCCGATGTACGCCGTCACCGAGGACAGATGGACCCCCGCCGCCCTCTCCCGTTATCTGCGCTCCGGTTTCGTCTGGCCGACGACCGGTACGGAACGGGCGGAGGAGCTGGTGGCGGGCCTGCTGGGGATCGGGCGGCGGATCGGGCGCCCGGCCGTGCTGATCCCCACCGACGAGGAGGCGGCGGTCCTGATCGCCGAGCACGCCGAGTCGCTCGCGGGCCGTTTCCTCTTCCCGCCCGTGGAGCCCGCGCTGCCGCGCCGGCTGGCCAGCAAGCAGGGGCTGCACGAGCTGTGCGTGGAGCACGGGGTGCCCGCCCCGGCCACGCTGTTCCCCGCGTCGTTCGAGGAGATCGAGAACTACGCCGCGATCGCCACGTACCCGGTCGTCGCCAAGAACCGCGAGGCGTTCGAGCGGCGTCGGCGCCCCGCGGTGCACGGCACCACCCGGATCGGCGGGCCCGGGGAGCTGCTGGAGCTGGCGCGCGGCTGGGGGCCCGCCCCGGGGGTGATCCTCCAGGAGTACCTGCCGCGCGAGCACGCCGAGGACTGGATCGTCCACGCCTACTTCGACGCCGAGTCCACCCCGCTGGCGATGTTCACGGGCGTGAAGGTGCGCTCCTGGCCGCCGCACGCGGGCATGACCGCCAATGCCTACGTCGTCGACAACCCGGAACTGGCGGCCATGGCGGCGCAGTTCATCAAACAGATCGGCTTCTGCGGGATCATCGACCTGGACTGGCGCTTCGACCGGCGTGACGGCCGGTACAAGCTGCTGGACTTCAACCCCCGCATGGGCGCCCAGTTCCGCCTCTTCGAGAACGAGGCCGGCATCGACGTCGTCCGGGCCCAGCACCTGGACCTCACCGGCCGGGCCGTCCCGGAGGCCGAGCAGCTCACCGGCCGCCGTTTCATCGTGGAGAACATCGACCTGCCCGCCTTCGCCGCCTACCGGCGCAGCGGCTACACCACCCCGCACGCCCCCGCCCGGGCCAGCGGCACCGAGCTGGCGTGGGCCGCCCGTGACGACATGAAGCCCTTCTTCACCATGCTCGCCCGGTTCGTACGACCGGGCGCCCGGCATCTGTGGCAGCTGTGGCGCAGCCGGCGCCGCGCCGCCTCGGCTGCCTCGGCCGCTTCGGCGGCCTCGTCCGTCGAGCACCACCGATAACGAGCACTACCGATAACAAGCACCACCGGTAACGAGCACGACCGAGAACGCGACAACGCCCGTATTCGCCACGCCGAACACCCCGCGTGCCCTGGGAGGGGATCCGTGACACTTCCCGTAGCCGTCATCGGGGCCGGTCCGTACGGCCTCTCGACCGCAGCCCACCTCAAAGCGCGTGCCGTGCCGACACGCGTCTTCGGCTCGCCCATGGTGAGCTGGCGGGAGCACATGCCCGCCGGGATGCTGCTGAAATCCACTCCCGCCGCCTCCGACATCGACGCCCCCCAGCCCGGCCACACCCTTTTCGACTACTGCCAGGACGTCGGCGAGCGCCGCTTCGAGTCCGACTGGGACGCCATTCCTGTGGAGACCTTCGCCGGGTACGGGATGTGGTTCCAGCAGCGGCTGGTGCCCCAGCTGGAGCGGGAGCGGGTGGTGTCGGTCGACCGGCGCGGCCCCGGCGGTGGCTTCGAGCTGAAGCTGGACTCGGGGGAGCAGTTCACGGCGCGGGCCGTGGTCGTCGCCACGGGGCTGAGCGGGCTGGCCCAGCTGCCGCCCGAGCTCGCGGCGGCCGTCCCGGGCGGGCCCTCGGCGAGCGGGCCGATCTCGCACAGCTCCCAGCACCGCGACCTCTCGCCGCTGGTGGGCAAGGACGTCGTGGTCGTGGGCGCCGGGCAGTCGGCGCTGGAGACCGCCGTGCTGCTGGCCGAGGCGGGCGCGGCGTCGGTACGGGTGCTGGCCCGGCGGCGGGGCGCGGTCCGCTTCGGCGCGGCGCCCGACGGGCAGCCGCTGTTCAAGCCCGACACCCCCTTCGGGCGGGCCTGGTCGCTGTACGCCTTCTCCTACTACGCGGACGGCTTCCGCCGGCTGCCCGCGCCCACCCGGCAGTACCTGGTGCGCCGGGTGCTGGGGCCGCTGGGCGCGTGGTGGCTGCGCGAGCGCTTCGTGGGCCGGGTGGAGGTCACGGAGGGGAAGCGGATCGTCCGCGCCCGAGTGGAATCAGGCCGTCCAGTTCTTACGCTGACAGCGTCGGGCGACGGCCCCGACCGGGACGGCACCGAGAGCGAACTCCGCGCCGACCACGTCATCGCCGCCACCGGCTACCGGATGGATGTGGCGGCCATGGACTTCCTCGGCACCGGGCTGCGCACCCGCCTCCAGGTGAGCGCCGGAGGGCCCCGGCTGATGGCCGGATATCGCTCCTCCGTACCCGGTCTGCACTTCACCGGCCTGCCCGCCGCCGCCAGCTACGGGCCCGTCATGCGCTTCGTCTGCGGCACCGCGTACGCCTCCCCCCGGCTGGCCAGGGCGGTGGCGGGGCTGGGGTGACGGCCCGTGGTCTAGGGGGCCGTGCCTTTCAGGGGAGTATTGGCTGGAAGAAGAACAGTGGCCCCGGCGCTGCCGAACGGCGGCGCCGGGGCCACTGTCCTGCCGTGGTGGCTGAGGGTGCCCACGGTGATCGACAGCCGACCGGATACGCTGACTTTTGGTGAAGACAGCGACACATCGACAATCCCCGTGTTCGCAGGCAGACAGGAGTGACCCTCGTGACCGTCGTCGGGCCTTTCTTTGGGCTGAGCGTGCGGGACCAGGCTCTTGAAGCCGATGTCCAGGCCGGGTTGGCCGCTGTCGAGGAGGGCCTCATCGAGGCCACCAAGAGCGGCGTGCCCTTCATCACCGAGGCCGCCCAGCACCTGGTCAAGGCCGGAGGCAAGCGGTTCCGCCCCCTGCTGGTGTCGCTCGCCGCGCAGTTCGGCGACCCCTACGCCCCCGGCGTGGTGCCCTCGGCCGTCGTCGTCGAGCTCACCCATCTGGCCACCCTCTACCACGACGACGTCATGGACGAGGCCGACGTCCGCCGCGGTGTGCCCAGCGCCAATGTGAACTGGGGCAACTCCGTGGCCGTCCTCACCGGCGACTTCCTCTTCTCCCGCGCCTCCCGGATCCTCGCCGACCTCGGCCCCGAGGCCGTGCGCATCCAGGCCGAGGCATTCGAGCGCCTGGTCACCGGCCAGATCCTGGAGACGGCCGGCCCCCAGAACGGCCGCGACCCCATCGACCACTACCTCGACGTCCTCGCCGGCAAGACCGGCTCCCTGGTCGCCGTCGCCGGCCGCTACGGCGCCATGATGTCCGGCGCCGACGAGCGCATCGTCGAGATCCTCACCCACTACGGCGAGCGCCTGGGCATCGCCTTCCAGCTCGCCGACGACGTGCTGGACATCGCCAGCGACTCCCACGAGTCCGGCAAGACCCCCGGCACCGACCTCCGCGAGGGCATCCCCACCCTGCCCGTCCTCCACCTGCGGGCCCGGGCCGCCGCCACCGGCGACCCCGAGGACCTGGAGCTGTGCCGGATGCTCGAGGGCGACCTCGACGACGACGCCCTCCACGCCGAGGTGCTCCGCCGGCTGCGCGCCCACCCGGCGCTGGAGCAGGCCCGCCGGGACACCGTCCGCTACGCCGAGGAGGCGCGCGCCACCCTGGCCCCGCTGCCCGCGTGCGCCGCGCGGACGGCGCTCGAAGAGCTGTGCGACGCGGTGGTGCACCGCGCCGGCTGACGGCCGCGGCTGATGGCCCGACGGCTCCGGGGGAACTCCGCCGCTCGGCTCGCGCGTCATACCCAAGGCGTACGGGGAGTTGATCCCGTCGGCTGACGACGGGAAGCCGACGCCCTGATGGAATCGAAGGGTAAGGCCGCTGCCGACGACGGAGGGTAGAGACATGGCAGGGAACCAGCCGACATCAGAGGTCCAGGACTTCGAGGGCCCGTCCCGGCGCCGTCGCAAAGCCGTCCGCTACGCCGTGCCGGTCGCGGTCGCGGGCGTCGCGGCGGCCACGATCGGGATCGGGTCGGCGCTCGCCAGCACCGGTGACCCGGATCTGCCGAAGATCAGCGCGCAGGACCTCATAGCCAAGATGGCGCAGTCGGACACCCAGCAGATGTCCGGAAGCATCAAGATCAACACTGATCTGGGTCTGCCCTCGCTCCCGTCGGGCCTCTCCTTCGGCGACGGGGACAAGAAGGGCGAGGGGAAGAAGGGCGGCTCCGCGCCGTCCCCGCAGTCCAAGCTCACCGAGCTCGCCGCCGGTTCGCACACCCTGCGGCTGGCCGTGGACGGCCCCGACAAGCAGCGGGTGTCGATCGTCGAGCGCGCCGCCGAGTACAGCGTCGTCCGCAACGGCGACGACGTGTGGGCGTACGACAGCGCCAGTAACACCGTGCACCACTCCAAGGACGCGAAGGCCGGTAAGGGCGCCAAGGGCGCCAAGGACGACGTCCTGCCGAAGGACCTGGGCGGCGCCTCGCCTCAGGAGCTGGCCAAGAAGGTCCTCGCCGCCGCCGACGAGACCACGGCCGTCACCGTCGACGGCACGGCCAAGGTGGCCGGCCGGGACGCCTACCAGCTGCTGATCAAGCCCAAGGCGGACGACACGACGGTCGGCTCGATCCGGATCGCGGTCGACGCGAAGAACGGCGTGCCGCTGAAGTTCACCCTCGCGGCGAAGGGCGGCGGCAAGGCGGTCGTCGACGCGGCCTTCACCAAGGTCGACTTCGGCAAGCCGGGCGCCGGTACGTTCGACTTCACCCCGCCCAAGGGCGCCAAGGTGACCGAGGGTGGCGCGGCCGACCAGGACCGGAAGGCCGACCGCGACCACAAGGGCCTCCCCGGGATGCCGGGCATGCCCGGCACCGACGCGGCGGGCGCCGGCAAGTCGAAGGTCCTCGGCAAGGGCTGGAGCTCCATCGCCGAGTTCGACGCGGGCAAGGACGCCGGGTCCGCGCTGAACGGCAAGGGCGCCGGGAAGAAGAGCGCGGGCGGCAAGGGCGGCGCGGACGCGCAGGCCCTGCTGGACGGCTTCGGCACCAAGGTCTCGGGCGACTTCGGCTCCGGCCGCGTCTACAGCACCCGGATCGTCAACGCCCTGATGACGGACGACGGCAAGGTCTACGTCGGCGCGGTCACCAAGGACGCGCTGGTCAAGGCCGCGAACGCGAAGTAAGCAGGCTGCTGCCCCTGCCATGGCCCGCAGGCGCCGGCGCGCCCGGCGCCCCAGGGCCACCTGGTGGCGCCGGGCCGCACGCGAGAGGAGACACCGTGGAGGGCCGGTCCAAGCAGGGTCCGTGGCCTGGGGCCGTGGGGGAGGGCGCCGCGGGGGAAGGCGCCGTGATCGAGACGGCCGCGCTGACGAAGCGCTTCGGCCGTCAGCTCGCCGTCGACCGGCTCGACCTCGTCGTGCCGCGCGGCAGCGTCTTCGGCTTCCTCGGTCCCAACGGTTCCGGGAAGACCACCACCATCCGGATGCTCATGGGCCTCGTCGAGCCCACCTCCGGTGCCGCCCGGGTGCTCGGCCAGGAGATGCCGCGCGCCGGGCGGCGCGTCCTGCCCAGGGTGGGGGCCCTGATCGAGGGCCCCGCGCTCTACGGCTTCCTCTCCGGCCGCGACAACCTCCTACGGTTCGACGCCGCCGACCCCACCGCCGACCCCCGCACCCGCGCCGCCCGCGTCGGCGCCGCGCTGGAACGGGTGGGGCTGACGAGCGCGGCCGGCAAGAAGGCCCGCGCCTACTCCCTCGGCATGAAGCAGCGGCTCGGCCTGGCCGCCGCCCTGCTCCGGCCGCGCGAGCTCCTCGTCCTGGACGAGCCCACCAACGGCCTCGACCCGCAGGGCATGCGCGAGATCCGCGCCCTGGTGCGCGGGCTGGCGGCGGAGGGCACCACGGTCTTCCTCTCCTCCCACCTCCTCGACGAGATCGAGCAGGTCTGCACCCACGCCGCCGTCATGGCGCAGGGCCGGCTCCTCACCCAGGGCACGGTCCGGGAGCTGGCCGCCTCGGCCCGCGCCCGGCTGGCCGTCACCACTCCCGACACGGCGGACGCCGTGCGGGTCCTGAAGGAGCACGGCGTGCACGACCTGACGGTCACCGACGACCGCGTCACCGGCGAACTTCCCCCCGTGGACCTCGCCGACCTCAACGCCGCGCTCGTCCGGGCGGACGTGCGCGTGCGGTCCTTCGGCACCGAGCGGGCCTCGCTGGAGGACGCGTTCGTCGCGCTGACGGGGGAGGGTTTCGATGTCGCGGGCTGAGACACTGCCGATCGGGATGCCGTCGCTGTCGCTGTTCCGCAGTGAGGTGACGACCACCTTCCGGCGCTGGCGCACCCTCGCCCTGCTGGGCGTGCTGGCGGCCGTGCCGGTGCTCGTCGGCATCGCGGTGCGGATCGAGACGGGCAGCGGTGGTGGCGGCGGGCGCGGCGACGGTGGCGGCCCGGCGTTCATCGGGCAGGTCGCCGGGAACGGCCTCTTCCTCGTCTTCGCCTCGCTCGCCGCGACCCTGCCGTTCTTCCTGCCGATGGCGATCGGGGTGATCGCGGGCGACTCCGTGGCGGGCGAGGCCGCGGCGGGCACGCTCCGCTATCTGCTGGTCGCCCCGGCCGGGCGGACCCGGCTGCTGCTCGCCAAGTTCACGACGACCGTCCTCTTCGCCTTCGCTGCCACGCTCGTCGTCGCCGTCTCGGCGCTGGCGGTGGGCGCGCTGCTCTTCCCGGTCGGCGAGGTGACGCTGATCAGCGGCACGACCGTGTCGTTCGGCGAGGGGCTGCTGCGCGCGCTCGCGATCGCCGGGGTGGTCGCCCTGTCGCTGACCGGGCTCGCGGCGCTGGGGCTGTTCGTCTCGACGCTCACCAACAGCGGGATCGCGGCGATGGCCACGACGGTGGGGCTGCTGATCACGGTGCAGATACTTGATCAGTTTCCGCAGTTGAGTGCGGTGCAGCCGTATCTTTTTCCGCACTACTGGTTGAGTTTCGCGGACGTGTTGCGGGATCCGCTCTATTGGGATCAGATTCTGCGCAACCTGGGGTTGCAGGCCCTTTACGTGGCCGTCTTCGGCTCGGCGGCGTGGGCACGCTTCACGTCGCGGGACGTGACGGTGTGAGCCTCCGCCCCGGACGAGGTCCGGGGCGGAGCCCCGGTCAGAACGTGAGCTTCCAGCCCGCCACGTAGCCCTCGTCCTGGGCGGCGACGTCCTGGACGCGGAGTTTCCACGTGCCGTTGGCGGTCTCCGTCGAGGCGTTGACCGTGTAGGTGGTGCTGAGGTCGGCCGCCGAGTCGTTCGGGTCGGCGGACTTCAGCCGGTAGGCGCGTCCGCTCGGGCCGACGAGGTCGACGTTCAGGTCGCCCCGGTAGGTGTGCTTGATGTCGACGCCGACCTTCAGCGCGCCGGGCGCGTTGCCGGTGACGCCGGAGACGGTGATCGGGGACTCCACGGCCGGGCCCGCGTCGGGGATGGCGACCTGGGACTTGTTCTCGAAGACGTTGCCGCTGGGCGGGGTGGTGGAGCCGCCGCTCAGGTTCCAGATGGCGTAGGCGATCGCGTCGCTGTTGTTGTCGAGCGCCGTGTCGTTGATGTTCGAGATCGAGTCGCACGAGGCGTGGTAGCAGCGGTCGAACGCCAGGCCCGACGTGCCGCCCCACTTCTGGGCCTGCTCGGCGGTCTTGATGTAGTCCGCGCCGCTGAAGAGGCCGCCGACGGCTATCCCCGCGTTCTTGAAGGGCGCGTGGTCGGAGCGGCCGTCGCCCTCGGTCTCTATCTCGGTGGGGATGTTGCGGGTGGCGAAGAAGTCCTTGAAGACGCCTTCGAGCCGCGCGTCGTCGTCGTAGACGAAGTAGCCCGGGTTGGGCGAGCCGATCATGTCGAAGTTCAGATAGCCGTCGATCTTCGAGCGCTCGGCGGCGGGCAGGTTGTTGACGTAGTACTTCGACCCGACCATGCCCAGTTCCTCGGCGCCCCACCAGGCGAAGCGGAGGTGCTTGTCGGGCTTGTAGTTCTGCTTGGCGACGGTGAGGGCGACCTCGAGGATGCCCGCCGAGCCGGAGCCGTTGTCGTTGATGCCGGGGCCCCGGGTGACGGAGTCGAGGTGGGCGCCGGCGAAGACGACGTGGCTCGTGTCGCCGCCCGGCCAGTCGGCGATGAGGTTGTAGCCGGTCGAGCCGGAAGAGGTGAACTGCTGGACGGTCGTGGTGAAGCCGGCCGCGTCCAGCTTGCCCTTCACATAGTCGAGGGACGCCTTGTAGCCGGCGCGGCCGTGGGCACGGTTGCCGCCGTTGGCGGTGGCGATCGACTGGAGCTGGTTCAGGTGGGCCTTGACGTTGGCCCCGGATATGTCGGGTGCCGCCACGGACTTGGCGGCGGTGCTCCGGCCGGCGGTCGCGGTGGTGGGAGCCGCGGTCGCCGGGACGGAGGAGATGCCGAGAAGGGCCGCGGTGACGGCCGCGCCCGAGGCGAGCAGGGCGGCGGTGGCGGAACGGGCTCTTCGGGGCGGGGTCAGGGCTGGTCCGTTGAGTGCAAGCATGGGGGGCTCCAACTCTGTTTGACGTGGCCATGATGTTGAGGGCCCCCCGAAAGCGCGTCAAGAGCGTGTTTCGGACACCGATCACCGGTTTCCGGATATCGGTCGACTGCTCAACCGCGCTGAGCTGTGGTTTCTGTGTCCTGAGAGGTCTCAGTGGCAATTGTGTTTTCTGTGTTGCCAGTTGTGACCGCCCGCTCCTGGGCCTCCTTCAGCTCCACCCGGGACTGCCGCGCCGTGCGCAGCCCGTCCCAGGTGAGCACGGCCAGCGCGAGCCAGACGAGCGCGAAGCCCGCCCAGCGCTCCGCCGGCATCGCCTCGTGGAAGACCAGCAGCCCCAGGGCGAACTGGAAGACCGGCGCCAGGTACTGGAGCATCCCGAGCACCGACAGCGGCAGCCGTACCGCCGCCGCGCCGAAGGAGACCAGCGGAATCGCGGTGATCACACCGGTGCCCAGCAGGAGCAGGGTGTGCCCGCCGCCCTCGGAGACGAAGGTCGACTTCCCCTGCGCGCCGAGGACGAGCAGCACCACGAGCGCCGGCAGGAACTGCACGGCCGTCTCGACGGCCATCGACTCCAGGCCGCCCAGCCCCACCTTCTTCTTCACCAGGCTGTAGGTGCTGAACGTCGCCGCGATGGTGAGCGCCACCCACGGCGGCTTGCCGTAGCCCACGGCCAGCACGATCACCGCCGCGACGCCCACGCCGACCGCCGCCCACTGCGCCGGGCGCAGCCGCTCGCGCAGCACGAGGACGCCCAGGCCGATGGTGGCGAGGGGGTTGATGAAGTACCCCAGGGAGGTCTCCACGACGTGGCCGGAGTTCACGGCCCAGATGTAGACCCACCAGTTCACGGAGATGACGGCCGCGCCCACCGCCGCCATCGCCAGTCGTTTGGGCTGCCGCAGCAGCGGGCGTATCCAGCCCCAGCGCCGGGTCAGGGCCAGGACGGCCGCGACCGTGACCAGCGACCACACCATGCGGTGGGCGAGGATCTCGATCGCCCCGGTGGGCTCCAGCAGCGGCCAGTAGAGGGGGAACAGCCCCCAGATGCCATAGGCGGCCACCCCGTAGAGCAGCCCTGCGCGGGATTCCTGGGGTGATGGCTCGGGTGACACGGGGTCCCTCCCTGGGGTACGGCGACGGCGACCTAGCGACGGTAGACCCCGGCGCGCGGGACTGTCATGCCCGTATCGCATTACGGTCGTGGTGCGCCCCCCGCGCGGACACGTTGCATCGCGGTGGTGACGTCGAAGGGCAGGATCGTCACCGCGACGTTCGGCAGCTGCTCCAGGACCCGGGCCATCTCCTCCGCCGTGCCGCGGTGCAGCAGCCGGCCCAGCGGGGAGCGGTAGGTGCGGCGGGGGATCAGCAGGGTCAGCGCTGTCGTGCCGTCGGCCGTCGTCCGGGCGGCGTGCCCGGCCACGGCGTGCCGCAGCCGCCGGTCGGGGCAGTCCACGAGCTCCAGCGGGACGGTCGTGCCGGACGAGTCGTCCCAGCGGGTCACCAGCCGCCGCGCCCGGGGCTCGTCGATGACGAAGTGGAGGGCGCGCACCTCGTCGGGGCGCAGCTCGTGGGCGTACTGCAGGGCCTTGATCGTGGCCAGGTCGAGGCTGTCGACGAGGACGTGGACGACGTGCCGCCGCCAGTGGGGGCGGTCCGAGACGAACGTGGGGACGTTCTCCAGGGCGGCGGCTTCCTCCCGGTACTGGCGGTTGATCCGGATCAGCGCCCACACCCCGAGCGGGAAGACCACCACGACCAGCCAGGCGCCCTCGGTGAACTTGGTGATCGCGAAGATCACGACGACCAGCGCGGAGACCACGGACGCGGCGAGGTTCGGCGCCGTCTTCCAGAGGGACTCGCGGCGCCGCCAGTAGTGGGCCGTCATCCCGGCGCCCGCCATCGTGAAGCCGGTGAAGACGCCGATGGCGTACAGCGCGACGAGCTTGTCGACGCTGGCGCGCGTCACCAGCAGCAGCGCCAGCGAGACGACGGTGAGGCAGATGATCCCGTTGGAGAAGGCGAGCCGGTGCCCGCGCCGCATCAGCTGCCGGGGCAGGAAGCGGTCCTCGGCGACGAAGCTGGCGAGGAAGGGGAAGCCGGTGAAGGGCGTGTTGGCGCCCGTGTAGAGGATCAGCGCGGTGGCGAGCTGGACGTAGACGAGCCCGGCGGTGCCCGCCCAGCCGCCGCCGAAGACCAGGCGGGCCTCCTGGGCGAGGACGGTGGGGTTGCCGTCGGTGTAGGGGATGGCGTGGGTGAAGTGGGCGAGCGCGGAGACGCCGAAGACCATGACGCCCAGGACGCAGCTCATCGCGGTGAGCGTCCGCCGGGCGTTGACGCCCTGGGGGCGGCGGAAGGCGGAGACGCCGTTGGAGATGGCCTCCAGGCCGGTCAGGGAGGAGCCGCCGTTGGCGAAGGCGCGCAGCACCATGAAGAGCGACGCCCCGTACAGCCAGCCGTGCCCACTCTCGCCCAGCGGGACCGCGCCGTGGGCCCGTACGTCCGCGTGCGGCAGCCCGCCGTCCAGCGCCCGCAGCAGCCCCACGACCAGCATGGCCGCGACGGCGAGCATGAAGAGGTACGCGGGCGCGGCGAACGCCCGCCCCGCCTCCCGCACCCCGCGCAGATTCCCGTACATCAGCAGCACCACCACTCCCGCCGTGATGGGGAGCTTGAGGTGGTCGATGCCGGTGTAGCCGTCACCGGTGAGGTGGGCGAGGGAGATGAGGGCGTCGGTGCCGGCGGAGGTCTGTACGGCGACGGTGACGATGTAGTCGACGAGCAGCGCCACGGCCGCGATCTGCGCGACGCGCGGCCCGAAGTTCTCGCGCGCGACGACGTACGAGCCGCCCGCGCGGGTGTAGACGGAGACGACGTCGCGGTAGGAGAGCGTCAGGAGCAGCAGGACCAGCAGGATCGCGCCGGTCACGGGCATGAGCAGCGTGAACGCGGCGACACCGGCGACGGGGACGAGGATGCGGAGCATCTCCTCGGTGCCGTACGCGGTCGACGAGATGCAGTCGGAGGCGAGGACGCCGAGCGCCATCGGGTTGGACAGCTTCTCCTGCGAGAGCCGCTCGGTGACCAGCGGAGGACCGAGGAACGCGCGCTTCAGTCGGTAGGCGAGGCGGTCGCGGACGACGGGTTCGGGCTCGGCCATGTTCATATGAGAACGGCTGCCCAGCCGCCGGGGCGTCAGACGCCCCGCCGGACGGGCCGAAAACAGCCCGTCCGGCGTTTGGGCCCGGACCTACCCGACCACCGTCCAGGTGTCGTTCCCGCCCAGCAGCGCGGCCAGGTCGCCCTTGCCCTTCTGCTCGACGGCGGTCTCCAGCTGCTCGGCCATCAGCGCGTCGTAGACCGGCCGGTCGACGCTGCGGAAGACGCCGATCGGCGTGTGGTGGAGCGTGTCCGGGTCGGCGAGGCGCGAGAGCGCGAAGGCCGTGGTGGGGGACGCGCTGTGCGCGTCGTGGACCAGGATGGACGCCTCGTTCTCCGGCGTCACCGCGACGACCTTCAGATCACCCGTCGCCGCGTCCCGCACCACGCCCTTCTCACCGTCCACGCCGAAGCGGATGGGAGCGCCGTGTTCGAGGCGGATGACCGCCTCCTCGGCCTGCTGCTTGTCCTTCAGGACGTCGAACGCGCCGTCGTTGAAGATGTTGCAGTTCTGGTAGATCTCCACGAGCGCCGTGCCCGGGTGGTCGGCGGCCTGCCGCAGGACCTCCGTGAGGTGCTTGCGGTCGGAGTCCACCGTGCGGGCGACGAAGGACGCCTCCGCGCCGAGCGCCAGCGACACGGGGTTGAAGGGCGCGTCCAGGGAGCCCATGGGCGTGGACTTGGTGATCTTGCCGACCTCGGAGGTCGGGCTGTACTGGCCCTTGGTCAGCCCGTAGATCCGGTTGTTGAACAGCAGGATCTTCAGGTTGACGTTCCGCCGCAGGGCGTGGATCAGGTGGTTGCCGCCGATGGACAGCGCGTCGCCGTCGCCCGTGACGACCCACACCGACAGATCACGGCGCGAGGTGGCCAGGCCGGTGGCGATGGCCGGGGCGCGGCCGTGGATGGAGTGCATCCCGTAGGTGTTCATGTAGTACGGGAAGCGGGAGGAGCAGCCGATGCCGGAGACGAAGACGATGTTCTCCTTCGCCAGCCCGAGCTCCGGCATGAAGCCCTGGACGGCGGCGAGGATGGCGTAGTCACCGCAGCCGGGGCACCAGCGCACCTCCTGGTCGGACTTGAAGTCCTTCATCGTCTGCCGGGCTTCGGCCTTGGGCACCAGCTTCAGCGCCTCAGTCATCGATGGCCTCCTTGAGCACGGTGGCGAGCTGCTCGGCCTTGAACGGCATTCCGCTCACCTGGGTGTACGAGCGGATGTCGACGAGGTACTTCGCCCGCAGCAGCGTGGCGAGCTGACCGAGGTTCATCTCCGGTACGACCACCTTCTCGTAACGCCCGAGGACCTCGCCGAGATTCCCGGGGAACGGGTTGAGGTGGCGCAGATGGGCCTGGGCCACCGCGCCCCCGCCCGCCCGTACGCGCCGTACGGCCGCCGTGATGGGGCCGTAGGTGGAGCCCCAGCCGAGCACCAGCGTGCGGGCCTCGCCCGACGGGTCGTCCACCTCGACGCCGGGGACGTCGACGCCGTCGACCTTGGCCTGGCGGGTGCGGACCATGAAGTCGTGGTTGGCCGGGTCGTAGGAGATGTTGCCCGTGCCGTCCTGCTTCTCGATGCCGCCGATGCGGTGCTCCAGGCCCGGGGTGCCCGGCACGGCCCACGGGCGGGCCAGGGTGTGCGGGTCGCGCTTGTACGGCCAGAACACCTCGGTGCCGTCGGCGAGGGTGTGGTTGGGCCCGGAGGCGAACTGGACCCGCAGGTCGGGCAGCTCGTCCGGCTCCGGGACCCGCCAGGGCTCGGAGCCGTTGGCCAGGTAGCCGTCGCTCAGCAGGAAGACCGGCGTCCGGTAGGTGAGCGCGATCCGGGCCGCGTCCAGGGCCGCGGCGAAGCAGTCTCCGGGCGTCCGGGGGGCCACGATCGGCACGGGGGCCTCGCCGTTGCGCCCGTACATCGCCTGCAGCAGATCGGCCTGCTCGGTCTTGGTGGGCAGACCGGTGGAGGGGCCGCCGCGCTGGATGTCGACGATCAGCAGCGGCAGTTCGAGCGAGACGGCCAGTCCGATCGTCTCGGACTTCAGGGCCACGCCCGGGCCGGAGGTGGTGGTCACGGCGAGCGCGCCGCCGAACGCCGCGCCCAGCGCCGCGCCGATGCCGGCGATCTCGTCCTCGGCCTGGAAGGTGCGCACGCCGAAGTTCTTGTGCTTCGACAGCTCGTGGAGGATGTCCGAGGCCGGGGTGATCGGGTACGAGCCCAGGTAGAGCGGCAGGTCCGCCTGGCGGGCGGCGGCGATCAGGCCGTAGGACAGCGCGAGGTTGCCGGAGATGTTGCGGTAGGTGCCCGGCGGGAAGGCCGCCGTGGCGGGCGCGACCTCGTAGGAGACCGCGAAGTCCTCCGTCGTCTCACCGAAGTTCCAGCCCGCCCGGAAGGCGGTGACGTTGGCCTCCGCGATCTCCGGCTTCTTGGCGAACTTCTTCCGCAGGAACGCCTCGGTGCTCTCGGTCGGCCGGTGGTACATCCACGACAACAGGCCGAGCGCGAACATGTTCTTGCTGCGCTCCGCCTCCTTGCGGGAGAGGCCGTACTCCTTGAGCGCCTCGATGGTCAGCGTCGTCAGCGGCACCGGATGGACGTTGTAGGCGTCCAGCGAGCCGTCCTCCAGGGGGTTGCTGTCGTAACCCACCTTCGCCATGGGGCGCTTGGTGAACTCGTCCGTGTTGACGATGATCTCCGCGCCGTGGGGCACGTCCGCGATGTTGGCCTTGAGCGCGGCCGGGTTCATCGCGACCAGGACGTTCGGCGCGTCGCCGGGGGTGAGGATGTCGTGGTCGGCGAAGTGCAGCTGGAACGAGGACACGCCCGGGAGGGTGCCGGCGGGGGCCCGGATCTCGGCGGGGAAGTTCGGCAGGGTGGAGAGGTCGTTGCCGAACGACGCCGTCTCGGAGGTGAACCGGTCCCCGGTGAGCTGCATGCCGTCACCCGAGTCACCCGCGAACCGGATGATCACCCGGTCCAGCCGGCGTACTTCCTTGGCGCCGTCCGGGCCGTCGGTCGGGCCGCGCTGTCCGGCGAGGCGTTCACGGGCGTCGGCCTCGCCGCCCGGACCGTCTGGTGCGGCCTCTTCGGCCGGGCTGCTGACCTGGCTGGTCACTGCTTCGGACCTCCCTCGTGGCGGCGCCGGCCGGACGATGGCGCCGACCGGCGATCCCACGGCCATCGTACGTGGGCAAGGGCAGCCTTCCCCGAGGGGATCAACGAATCAACAGCGGACGGTAACGCTCCGGTAGGTGTCCTCGCCGGTGCCGGGCTCTTCGGGCGGTCAGGACTCTTCGGTCTGTCAGGACCGCAGATACGTGAGCACCGCCAGTACCCGGCGGTGGTCGCCCTCGCTCGGGGAGAGGCCCAGCTTCAGGAAGATGTTGCTGACGTGCTTCTCCACCGCGCCGTCGCTGACCACGAGCTGCTTGGCGACGGCCGAGTTCGTCCGGCCCTCGGCCATCAGGCCGAGGACCTCCCGCTCGCGCGGGGTGAGCCCGGCGAGCACGTCCTGCTTGCGGCTGCGGCCCAGCAGCTGGGCGACGACCTCGGGGTCCAGCGCGGTCCCGCCGCGCGCGACGCGGACGACCGCGTCCACGAACTCGCGGACCTCGGCGACCCGGTCCTTCAGCAGATAGCCGACGCCCCGGGTGCTGCCGGCCAGCAGCTCGGTGGCGTACTGCTCCTCGACGTACTGCGAGAAGACCAGCACCCCCAGCTCCGGGTGGTCGCGGCGCAGCCGCACCGCCGCGCGGACGCCCTCGTCGGTGTGGGTCGGGGGCATCCGGACGTCCGCGACGACCACATCGGGGAGGGCGTCGGCGGCGGAGAGCTCGGCGATCGTCTTGAGCAGCCCCTCCGCGTCGCCCACACCCGCCACGACCTCGTGCCCCAGATCGGTGAGCAGCCGGGTCAGGCCCTCCCTGAGCAGCACCGAGTCCTCGGCGATGACCACCCGCACCCTGTCGTCCGCGATCACGTTGTCTCCTGCCCCCTGGTGTTGCTGCCGACGTGGTTCGTACCGCGTCAGCATCGCAGCATCCGGGGGCGGAGCGCGCGGCGCGTGGCCGGGGCGGCCGGGGCGGGGTGTGCGCGGGGGCGGGGTGTGCGCGGGGCGCTAGCCCCGGGCGCGCCAGGGCAGCTCGGCGGTGACGGTCGTCGGGCCGCCGACGGGCGAGTCGACGACCAGGAGCCCGTCCACCGAGCCCAGCCGCTCGGCGAGCCCCGCCAGCCCGCTGCCGTTCGTGGTCCCGGCGCCGCCGCGCCCGTCGTCCCCCACCCGCAGCATCAGCCGGTCGCCCGAGCGCCAGACGTCCACCTGGGCGGAGCGCGCCCGGCTGTGCTTGCTCACGTTCTGGAGGAGCTCGGAGACGGTGAAGTAGGCGATGCCCTCGATCGCGGGCGCCGGACGGGAGTCCAGGTCCACCTCGGTCGCCACCGGCACGGTGCAGCGGCCGGCCAGCGAGGCGAGCGCCGGGCCGAGGCCACGGTCGGTGAGGATCGCGGGGTGGATGCCGCGGGCGAGGTCGCGCAGCTCCTGGAG
The DNA here is from genome assembly GCF_054551825.1 of Streptomyces sp. L500. Lineage (NCBI taxonomy): Bacteria > Bacillati > Actinomycetota > Actinomycetes > Kitasatosporales > Streptomycetaceae > Streptomyces > Streptomyces sp. L500. Next base: position 40,200 of record NZ_JBTOLC010000016.1, on the reverse strand, counting down.
GGCGAGCTTCACCTCGCCGTGGGCCTCGTCGACCATGCGGGCGGCCTTCTCCGGGTCCCGTTCCACCAGCTCCTTCGCCAGGCCCAGCTCCATGGCCAGGGCGACGAGACGGGCCTGGGCGCCGTCGTGGAGATCGCGCTCGATGCGGCGGAGGTCGGCGGAGGCGGTGTCCACGACCACGCCCCGGTCCTCCTCCAGCTCCCAGACGCGCTCCGCCAGCCGCGACGGCCCCAGCAGCCCGCGCACCAGCAGCCGGTCCACGTGTGCCAGGCCCCGGATCACCCACGGCGTGCCCAGCACGAGGACGAGGCCGAGGGCGCAGGTGATGCCGATCGTGAACGGGGAGTCGACGTAGAAGTGCCGGCCGCCGGTCTCGCCGTAGATCTGGATCCCGGGCTGGTGCGCGAACGTGGGCAGCGTCCACTGCCAGAGCGGGTAGAGGAAGGTGGTCCAGCCGACCGACCACAGCACCAGCGACAGGACGAACGTGAACAGCGCCCACGGGAAGTGCACCACCGCGTAGAGCAGGTGCCGCCAGGACGTACCGCTCTTGAACAGCGCGCCCACCCACGCCATCGGGCCGGGGCCGCGCCCGTCGCGGCGCCGCCGGACCCGGACCGGCTCGGGCTCGGCGATCTCCAGCCGCAGCAGCCCCCGGGCCCGCGCCCGCTCCAGGACGCCCAGCCCGCGCGCGGCGGCGAGGGTGGCGGCCAGCAGCGGCACGCCGACGAAGGTCACCAGCGTGCCGACGCCCGCGGCGGTCAGGGCGATGGCGAGCGAGAAGGCGACGGCCGCGATGGGCAGGCTCGTCAGCAGGTAGAGGAACTCCCGCCAGGTGCGGCCCTCCAGCGGGGCGCGCAGCACGGCGGGGACCCGGTGGGGTCGTCCGGTCGCGTGGTCGATGGCCATGTCGTCCTGTCCTCGTGCTGTCCTGGTGGGCCTGTGTCCTGTCCCGTCCAGGCTCTCCCGGCGGGCGGCCGGGGACCATGAGGCGGGTGGGTGTCCTCGGGGTGGGGAAAGCCCCACCCCCCGGCTAGGGACGGCCGCCGGGACGGCTCTCGGTACGGCTCTCCGCGCGGCTCTCGCCACGGCTCTCGGTACGGCTCCGCCAGGGCAGTTCGGCCGTGACGACCGTCGGGCCGCCGGCGGGGGAGTCCACGACGAACAGCCCGTCCACCGAGCCCAGCCGCTCGGCCAGCCCGGCCAGCCCGCTGCCCCGGGCGGTCGAGGCGCCGCCCCGCCCGTCGTCGCCGACCCGGATCAGCAGCCGGTCCTTCGCGCGCCACAGCTCGACTTGCGCCGTCCGGGCCCCGCTGTGCTTGCTGATGTTCTGCAGCAGCTCGGAGACGGTGAAGTAGGCGATGCCCTCGATCGCGGGCGCCGGACGGGTCTCCAGGTCCACGGCCACGTTCACCGGCACCGTGCAGCGCCCGGCCACCGACGTCAGCGCCGGGCCGAGGCCGCGGTCGGTGAGGATCGCCGGGTGGATGCCGCGCGCGAGGTCGCGCAGCTCCTGGAGAGCGAGCTTCACCTCGCCGTGCGCCTCGTCGACCATCCGCGCGCCCGCCTCCGGGTCCTCCAGCAGCCGCTCCTTCGCGAGGCCGAGCCCCATGGCCAGGGCGACGAGACGGGCCTGGGCGCCGTCGTGGAGATCGCGCTCGATACGGCGGAGGTCGGCGGCGGCCGTGTCCACGACCACGCCCCGGTCCTCCTCCAGCTCGGCGATCCGCCGCTCCAGCTCGCTCGACGGCGACAGCAGCCCGCGCACCATCGCCCGGTCCACATTGGTCAGCCCCCGCGCGATGTGCCCCAGCACCGGCCACGCGACGAAGAGGGACGTCAGCGCGATGGCGAACGTGAGAACACCCCATGGCAGTCGTATGAACGCGTACAGCGAGCTCCGCCAGGCCACCGGATCCTTCAGCGTTATCCACATCCGGTTGAGGAAACCGCGGGCACGGTGCCGGGAGAGGGGGCTCGGCTCGTCGATCCGCATGCCCAGCAGCACCCGCGCCCGCCACCGCTCGGCCCTGCCCAGCACCCGCGCGCCCATCAGGCCGGCCACCAGCAGCGGCAGCCCGACGACCGTCACCGACAGCAGCGCGCCCACGTAGAGCCACAGGGAGACGTAGACGAAGCCGAGGATCCCCTCCAGCAGATTGAGGTGGAGGTGCGCGACCTCCTTCCACGTCGCGGGGCCGAAGGCGAAGCGCGCGGGAGGCAGCCGGTCGTCGTCCTCGACGGCGACCGGGACGGGGTGGGAACGGGGGTGGGTACGGGCGGTCATACGGCAAGCGTGCCCTGGTCAGGACCGCCGCCGCCATGGGGGCCGTGGGTGCCGCGGGGTGGGGATAACCCCACCCCGCGCCCGCCGGGGCGGATCGTCCCGGGCGCCACAGGGCCTAGACTCGCGTGCGTACAGATCGTCGAACAAACAGGACAGGGAGCGAGGGGCGGACGTGCCGGAGGCGACCGTGCGCACCAGTGGCGCCGATGTCCAGCTCGCGGCGGACTACTTCCACGCCTATTCGGTCGTCGGACTGCTCGCCGTCATCGGCGTGCTGTTCGTGGCCGTGGCCTTCGGGGCCGGACGGCTGCTGCGACCGGTGGTGCCGACGCCCGAGAAGCTGCTCACGTACGAGTGCGGAGTGGACCCCGTCGGCGAGGGCTGGGCCCACACACAGGTCCGCTACTACGTCTATGCGTTCCTGTACGTGATCTTCGCGGTGGACTCGATCTTCCTGTTCCCCTGGGCCACGGTGTTCGCCGCGCCGGGCTTCGGCGGGGCGACGCTCGTGGAGATGTTCGTCTTCCTCGGCTTCCTCGCCGTGGGCCTGTTGTACGCATGGAAGAAGGGCGTCCTGGAATGGACGTGACACCCCCGGTCGACCTGCCCGAGCCCCGCCGGCTCGGCCCGCTGGCGCGCCTGGCCCCCGAGCCCATGAAGGTCGTCCTGAACTGGGGCCGCCGCTACAGCCTGTGGGTCTTCAACTTCGGGCTCGCCTGCTGCGCGATCGAGTTCATCGCGGCGTCCATGGCGCGCCACGACTTCATCCGCCTGGGCGTGATCCCCTTCGCGCCCGGCCCGCGCCAGGCCGACCTCATGATCGTCTCGGGCACGGTCACGGACAAGATGGCCCCGGCCGTGAAGCGGCTGTACGAGCAGATGCCCGAGCCCAAGTACGTGATCTCCTTCGGCGCCTGCTCCAACTGCGGCGGGCCCTACTGGGACTCGTACTCGGTGACCAAGGGCGTCGACCAGATCATCCCCGTGGACGTGTACGTGCCGGGCTGCCCGCCGCGGCCGGAGGCGCTGCTCCAGGGGATCATCAAGCTCCAGGAGAAGATCGCGAAGGAGTCGCTGGGCGAGCGGTACGCCTCCGGCGGGGGGCGGGCGTCCACGGCGGCGCTCCGCAGCGGCCTGGTCACCCCGCCGCCGCCCCCTTCCGCTGGGGCTTCCGCGGCGGCTTCCGAGGAGACGGACCGATGACCGAGCCCGTTGCCTGGCTTCCGGGTGCCGTGACGGACCTCTTCGGCGCGGACGCGACCGCCGAGGAGGCGTACGACCTGCTGACGGTCGACGTCCCGGCGGGGGAGTGGCTGACCGCGCTCGAGACCGCGCGTTCCGTGCTGGGCTGCACGTTCTTCGACTGGCTGAGCGCCGTCGACGAGCCCGGCACGGGCTTCCGCGTCTGCGCGCACGTGGCGGCGCTGCCGGGGGGCGCGGGCGGTACGACGCGCCGGCTGCTCCTGCGCACGACCGTGCCGCACGAGGCCCCCGCGCTGCCCAGCGCGGTGGGCGTCTACGCGGGCGCGGCGTGGCACGAGCGCGAGACCCACGAGATGTTCGGCATCGACTTCCCGGGCCACCCCCACCTCGTGCCGCTCCTGCTGCCCGAGGGCTTCGAGGGCCACCCGCTGCGCAAGGACTTCGTCCTCGCGGCCCGCGTGGTGAAGGCGTGGCCGGGCGCGAAGGAGCCCGGCGAGGCGGCGGAAGGCGGCCCCAAGCGCCGACAGATGCTTCCCCCGGGCGTCCCCGACCCCAACGAATGGGGCCCCCTCAAGGGCCAGCTCCCCCCGGCCCCCGCCCGCCCGGCCCGCACCCCTCGCGCCGCGGGCGCGGCGGCGGGCGCGGAACGCCCGGTCCGCCGCGCGCGCACCGCGTCGGAGGGCTCGGCGAGCCAGGCGGGAGCGGAGGCCGCGCCTCGCCGTACCCGCAGCGTGGCCGACGGCTCCGCGAGCCAGACGACCGAGGGCGCACCCCCACGCCGCGCGCGCAGCGCGGCGGACGGCTCGGCGAGCCAGGCGGGCGAGGGCGCGCCCCCGCGCCGTGCACGGAGCGCGGCCGATGGCTCGGCGAGCCAGGCGGGGGGTGCGGAGGCGGCGCCTCGGCGTACCCGTAGCGCGTCGGACGGTTCCGCGAGCCAGCAGGGCGCCGAGGCCCAGCCCACCGGCCCCCGCCCGGCCCCCCGCTCCTCGGACGCCCCCTGGCACCACGCCCGCCCGGCCTTCGACGAGACGCCGGACTCCACGCCCCCGGCCACGGGCGAGCCCGTGTCCCCCCGCCGCGACGGCGCTCAGCCGGCGGACCGCAGCCCGGCGGCGCCGGACGCACCGGCACCCGAAGCCGAGGCGCCGACCCGCACGGCCGAGCCCGCCGCAGGCGAACCCGGCACGGGCGAGCCCGTGTCCCCCCGCCCGGCGGCGCCGGACGCACCGGCACCCGAGGCCCCCGGCACGGGCCCCCGCCCCGGCGCGGAACCCGGACATGCCGAGCCCGCCGCAGGCGAACCCGGCGCGGACGAGCCCGTCACCCGGAAGCCCGCCGCAGGCGAGGGCGTGCCCGAGAACGATCAGAACCCCGCCGGAGGCGACCCCGCATGAGCAGCGACACTCTCGACGTCGTGCTGCGTCTCCTCGCCGTCTTCGTCTGCTTCGTCGTGCTGCCCCTGGTCATCGGTCAGACCGAGCACAAGGTGATGGCCCACATGCAGGGCCGCCTCGGCCCCATGTACGCCGGTGGTTTCCACGGCTGGGCGCAGCTCGTCGCGGACGGGGTGAAGTTCGCGCAGAAGGAGGACGTCGTCCCGGCCGACGCGGACCGGCGGATCTTCCAGCTCGCCCCCGCTGTGGCGCTGCTGCCGTACCTCCTCGTGCTGCTCGCGATCCCGGTCGGGCCGGGCAACGCCGTCGGGCAGGCCGTCGACGCGGGCATCTTCTTCGTGCTCGCCGTGATGGGCGTCGGCGTCCTGGGGTCGCTGATGGCCGGCTGGGCGTCGGCGAACAAGTTCTCGCTGCTCGGGGGCCTGCGCACCGCCGCGCAGCTGCTCGCGTACGAGCTGCCGATGCTCCTCGCGGCGGCGTCCGTCGCCATGGCGGCGGGCACCGTGTCGCTGCCGGGGATCGTCGACGCCTTCCACTGGTGGTGGGTGCCGTGGCAGATCGTCGGCGGCGTCGTGTTCTTCACGGCCGGTCTGGCCGAGCTCCAGCGGCCGCCGTTCGACATGCCGGTCGCCGACTCGGAGATCATCTTCGGTGCGTACACCGAGTACACCGGTCTGCGGTTCGCGATGTTCCTGCTCGCCGAGTACGCGGGCATCGTCGTCCTGTGCGGTCTGACGACCGTGCTGTTCCTCGGCGGCTGGCACGGCCCGTTCGGGGCCGACGGCCTGGGCTGGCTGTGGACGCTGATGAAGACCCTCGTCCTCGCCTTCGTCGTGATCTGGCTCCGCGTGACCTATCCGCGGCTGCGCGAGGACCAGCTCCAGAAGCTGGCCTGGACCGTTCTCATCCCGCTCGCCCTCGCGCAGATCGCCCTCACCGGCGTCGTCAAGGTGGTGATCCAGTAACCATGGGCATCCCCGGCTCCGGCCTGGCCAAGGGCCTCGCCGTCACCCTCCGCACCATGACCCGGCGCTCGATCACCGCGCAGTACCCGGACGCCCAGCCCGAGCTGCCGCCCCGCACGCGCGGCGTCATCGGACTGTTCGAGGAGAACTGCACGGTCTGCATGCTGTGCGCCCGCGAGTGCCCGGACTGGTGCATCTACATCGACTCCCACAAGGAGACCGTGCCCCCGGCCGCCCCGGGCGGCCGCGAGCGCAGCCGCAACGTCCTCGACCGCTTCGCGATCGACTTCGCGCTGTGCATGTACTGCGGCATCTGCATCGAGGTCTGTCCCTTCGACGCGCTGTTCTGGTCGCCCGAGTTCGAGTACGCCGAGACGGACATCCACGAGCTCACCCACGAGCGCGACAAGCTCCGCGAGTGGATGTGGACCGTGCCCGAGCCGCCCGCGCTCGACCCGGCGGCCGAGGAGCCCAAGGAGATCGCGGCGGCCCGCAAGACGGCCGAGAAACTGGCAGCCCAACGGGAGCAGCAGGAGAAGGAGGGAGAAGCGTGACCGGCACCGCCCTGAGCGCGCTCGCCGCCGAGCACGTCTCGCGCGGCTTCCTCTCCACCTCCGGTGTCGAGATCGTCTTCCTCCTCGTCGGCCTCGTCACCCTCGGCGCGGCCGTCGTCACCGTCACCACCCGGCAACTGGTGCACGCCGCCCTCTGGCTGGTCGTGGCGCTCGGCGGGCTCGCCGTGGAGTACCTGCTGCTGACGGCGGAGTTCATCGCCTGGGTGCAGGTGCTGATCTACGTCGGTTCCGTCGTGGTCCTCCTCCTCTTCGGGCTCATGCTCACCAAGGCCCCCATCGGCCGCTCCCCGGACGCCGACTCCGGCAACCGGTGGGCCGCCCTCGGGGTCGCCGGCGCCGCCGCGGCCGCCCTCGTCTGGGTGGTCGTGGACGCCTTCCGCACCACGTGGATCGGCCTGGACGGCGCGCCGCAGGGCAGCACGGAGGTCTCCGGCGAGATCCTCTTCCGGCACTGGGTGCTGCCGTTCGAGGCGCTGTCCGTCCTGCTGCTCGCCGCGCTCGTCGGCGCGATCGTCCTCTCCCGCCGGAAGCCCGACGAGAAGTCCGACGCGAAGCCCGACGCGAAGAAGGAGGAGCGCTGATGCATCTCGTCTACCCCGCCGTCCTCGCCGCCCTCCTCTTCTGCGTGGGCCTCTACGGCGTCCTCGCCCGGCGCAACGCGATCCTGGTCCTGATGTCCGTCGAGCTGATGCTCAACGCCGTCAACCTCAACCTCGTCGCCTTCGACGTGTGGCTGCGCGACACGCTCCACGCCGGCCAGGCGCTCACCCTCTTCACCATCGCCATCGCCGCCGCCGAGATCGGCATCGGCCTGGCGATCGTCCTCCAGGTCCACCGCAACCGCGGCACCGCCGACGTCGACCGGCTCCGCGACCTCGCCGAGGACGCCCCCGGCCCCGACACCGACCATGAGCACCGCGAGGAGAAGGCCGAGGCCGCCGCGTGAGCACCACGACCACCGCCGTCCTCGTTCCCCTGCTGCCCTTCCTCGGCGCCCTCGCCGGCTTCCTGACGGGCCGCCGCGCCCCCGGCCTCGTCCGCCCGCTCGCCGTGCTGCCGACGCTCGCCGCCGCCGTGCTCGCGATCGTCGTCGCCTGCCGGCAGGGCGGCGGAGCGGCGCTCGACGCCGCCACCCGGCTCACCCCGACCGGCTCCGTGCCCATCGACCTCGCCCTCCACCTCGACGGCTTCGCCGTGCTCGTGGCCGTGCTCGTCGGGGTCGTGGCCGCCTGCGTCCAGCTGTACTCGACCGCCTATCTGCGCGACGACCCCCGCTACCCCTCCTACGCGGCCCTCGTCTCCCTCTTCACCGCCGCGATGCTCCTCGTCGTCTACACCGGCGACCTGATGGTGCTGCTGGTCGGCTGGGAGATCATGGGCATCTGCTCGTACTTCCTCGTCGGCCACTACTGGGAGACCGAGGCCGCCCGGTCCGCCTCCCTCAAGGCCTTCCTGGTCACCAAGCTCGGCGACGTCCCCTTCCTGATCGGGATCTTCGCGCTGGCCGCCGACGCCGGCACGTTCCGGATCAACGGCATCATCGCCACCGCCGCCTCCGGCGGGCTGGACCACCCCACCCTCGTCGCGCTGCTGCTCCTGGCGGGCGTCGCGGGCAAGTCCGCGCAGTTCCCCCTCCACACCTGGCTGCCCGACGCGATGGCCGGCCCGACGCCCGTCTCCGCGCTGATCCACGCCGCGACGATGGTCGCCGCCGGTGTCTACCTCATCGCCCGGCTCCTCCCCGTCTTCGCCGCCTCGGCGGCGGCCCTGGTCGTCCTCGCCGTGATGGCCGCGGTCACCATGGTCGGCTCGGCCCTCGCCGCGCTCGCCCAGGACGACATCAAGCGCGTCCTCGCCTACTCCACCGTCGGTCAGCTCGGCTACATGACCGGCGCCCTGGCCGTCGGCGACCGCGGCGCGGCCGTCTTCCACCTCATCTCCCACGGCGCGTTCAAGGCCCTCCTCTTCCTCGGGGCAGGCGTGATCATCCACGCCGCCGGCACCAACTCGCTCGCCGCCATGGCCCGCATGAACGGCCTGGCCAAGCGGATCCCCGACGCCTACTGGACGATGACCGTCGCCCTCCTGGCGCTCGCCGCGATCCCCCCGTTCAGCGGCTTCTTCTCCAAGGAGGCCGTCCTCGGCGCCGCCGAGCACGCCGCCACCGGCGGCGCCCACGGCATCCCCGCCGCCGCGGCCGGCCCGGCCGGCTGGACCGTCCTGATCGCGGGCCTGGTCACCGCCGCCCTCACCGCCGGCTACGCCACCCGCCTGTGGCTGCTCGCCTTCCACGGCAAGGGCGCCGAGGCCCCCGACCACGGCCGCGAGCCCGTCGCCATGAACGGCGTGCTGTGGGTCCTGTTCGTGCCCACCGCAGCCCTGGGCCTGGCCGCCTGGAAGCTGCCCGACTGGTTCGACGGCCGCTCGCTCACCCCCGGCCTCACCACCTCCCTGCTGTCCACCGGCTGCGCCCTCGCCGGCGCGCTCGTCATGTACGCGGCCTGGCGCCGCACCGCCGCGCTCGCCACCCGCACCCCCCTGGGCGCCGTGGCCGCCGACCCGGACGCCTCCCCCGCCGTCTCCGAGATCGAGGCCATCGCCAGCCACGAGCCCGTGTACGGCACCATCGCCGCCGCCCCCGACCCCGGCGACCCCGGCAGGCTGCTCCTCGGCCCCCTCCACCGGCACGCCGTCACCGGATTCCACCTCGACGCCGTGTACTCCACGCTGTTCGTCCGGCCCACCCGCGCCGCCGCCCGCCTCGCCCGCTTCCTCGACCGCGAGGTCGTCGACGCGTACGTGCGCGGTGCCGCCACCGCGCCCGGGCTGCTCGGCGCGGCCGTCCGCCGCGCCCAGACCGGCAATGTGCAGACCTACCTCGGCGCCCTGCTCGCCGGCTCCGTCGTCCTGGCCGTCACCGCCGTCCTCGTCGCCACCGGAGCCTGATCCATGAGTCACACCGTCATGCAGCTCCTCCTCGCCGCGATCGTCGCCCTCCCCCTGCTGGGAGCCGTCGCCGCCCTGCTCCCCGCCCCGCCCGGCCTGAAGGGCACCAGCCCCGAGCAGGCCGTGCTCCGCCACGGGGTGACCGTCACGGGCGTCGTCCTCGCGCTGTCCGTCGCCCTCGCCGCCGGCTTCGACCACGACCACCCGGCCCGGATGCAGGCGACCACCGACCTCCCCTGGATCCCCGCCCTCGGCATCCGGATCCACCTCGGCGTCGACGGCATCTCGCTCCCCCTCCTCGTCCTGACCGCGCTGCTGACCTTCCTCTGCGCGCTGTACAGCTACTTCAAGATGCCGTCGGGCCCGTCCCCCAAGGCATTCGTCGCGCTGCTCCTCGTGCTCGAGACCGGCACGCTGGCGACCTTCGCCGTCCTCGACCTGATGCTGTTCTTCCTGGCCTTCGAGACGGTGCTCATCCCGATGTACTTCCTCATCGCCCGCTGGGGCGGCGAGGGCCGGGAGCGCGCCTCCTGGCGCTTCATCCTCTACACGCTGCTCGGCTCGGTCGTGATGCTGCTGGGCCTCCTCCTCGTCGGCCTGGACGGCGGCACGTTCGACATGGTGGCACTCGCCACTGACAACGGGGCCTCGCTCAGCCACACCACGCAGGTCATCGCGGTTCTGGCCATCGGCGTCGGACTGGCCGTCAAGGCCCCCATGTGGCCCCTGCACAGCTGGCTGCCCGACGCCCACACCGCCGCCCCCACCGTCGGCTCGGTGCTCCTCGCGGGCGTCCTGCTGAAGATGGGCACCTACGGGTTCGTGCGCATCATCCTGCCGGTGGCCCCCGACGGCGCCCACACCTTCGCGCCCTACCTCGGCGCCTTCGCGGCCGTCGGCATCGTCTACGGCTCCCTGGTCTGCATCGCGCTGGCCCGCAAGGGCGCCAAGGGCGACCTCAAGCGCCTGATCGCCTACTCGTCCGTCGGCCACATGGGCTTCGTCCTCCTGGGCATCGCCACCCTCACCCCCACCGGGGTCAACGGCGCCCTCTTCGCCAACGTCGCCCACGGCCTCATCACCGGCCTCCTCTTCTTCCTCGTCGGCGCCATCAAGGACCGCTACGGCACCAGCGACCTCGACAGCCTCGCCGGCACCACCGGCGCGGCGCTCTACGGCCGCGCCCCGCGCCTCGGCGGCCTGCTGGCCTTCGGCGCCGTGGCCTCCCTCGGCCTCCCCGGCCTCGCCGGGTTCTGGGGCGAGATGCTGGCGATGTTCGGCTCCTTCCGCCCCGCCGACGGGCTCAGCCGCCCCGCGTTCCTCGTCTTCATGGCCCTGGCCGGCCTCGGCACCCTGCTCACCGCCGCCTACCTGCTGGTCGTCGTGCGGCGCGTGTGCATGGGCGGTGAGGTGGACCCGGCGGCCGAGAAGGCGGGCCTGATGCCCGACGGCCCGGCCCTCGCCGACGTCCGGCGGTACGAGTTCGCCGCCTGGTCCCCGCTCGTCGCCCTCACCGTCCTCGCCGGACTCTGGCCCGCGGCCCTCCTCGGCCTCACCGACCCGGCCGTTCAGCAGCTCCTCGCAGGAGGCAACTGATGGGCTCCCTGGTCCAGTCCGTCGACTGGCTCGCCATCGCCCCGCCCACCGTCACGGCCGTCGTGGCGCTGGTCGTCCTCGTCGTCGACCTCTTCCTCCCCGAGGACCGCAAACCCCTCCTCGGCCGGATCGCCCTCGGCGGTCTCGTGCTGGCCGGTCTCTCCCTCCTCCCGCTCCTGCGCGGCGACCGCTCGACCTTCTGCCTCACCGGGCCCGACGTCGCCGTCACGGCGTGCAGCTACACGGCGGACCACTTCACGCTCGTCATCCAGCTGCTGGTGCTGGGCGGCGCCCTGCTGACGGGCCTGCTGTCCGTTGGCGCGATCGCCGATTCCAAACTTCCCGCGGGGGAGTACTGGTTCCTGCTGCTGTCGTCGGCCGCCGGTGCCGCGCTGCTGCCCGCCTCCCGTGACCTGGCGACCCTCGTCGTCGCCCTGGAAGTGGCCTCGCTGCCCGCCTTCGCCCTCGTCGGCCTGCGCCGCGGCGACCGCCGCTCCTCCGAGGCGGCACTGAAGTTCTTCCTGTCGTCCGTGACCGCCACCGCCGTCACCCTCCTCGGCGTGTCCTTCCTCTACGCCGCCACCGGCACCCTCCACCTCACGGAGATCGCCGACGGCCTCGGCCACGTCGACCCCCGCCTGGCCGTCCTCGCCAAGGCCGGCGTCGCCCTGACCCTCGTCGGCTTCGCCTTCAAGACCGCCGCCGTCCCCTTCCACTTCTGGGTGCCCGACACCTACGTGGGAGCGCCGCTGCCCATCGCCGCGTACCTGTCGGTGGTCGGCAAGGCGGTCGGCTTCACCGGCATCGCCCTGGTGACGGTCGTCGCCTTCCCCTCGTACGCCGACGTCTGGGGCCCCGCCCTGGCCGTGCTCGCCGCGCTCACCATGACCGCCGGCAACGTCGCCGCGCTGCGCCAGCGCCCCGACCGGAAGCACAGCGCCGTACGCCTGCTGGCCTGGTCCTCCGTCGGCCAGGCGGGCTACCTGCTCGTCCCGCTCGCCGCCGCCGGTTACAGCGACGACCCCTCGCGGGCCATCGGCTCCACCGTCGCCTACGCCCTGATGTACGCGGCCGTGAACCTCGGCGCCTTCGCGGTCGTCGCCCTCGTGGCCCGCACCCGCCCGGACAACCGGATCACCGACTACCGCGGCCTGTCCGCCCGCAACCCGCTCGCCGCCCTCGCGCACGCCTTCTTCCTGCTGTGCCTCGCCGGCCTGCCGCCGGGCGTCATCGGCCTCTTCGCCAAGGTCACCGTCTTCTCGGCGGCGGTCGACGCGGGGCTGGGCTGGCTGGCCGTCGTCATGGCCGTCAACGTCGTGATCGCGCTCTACTACTACCTCCAGTGGACAGCGGTCCTCTTCAAGGGCGGCCGCGAGGAAGCCGGGGAAACGCTGCCGTCCGGAGCGACGACCGCCCCGGCGGTGCGCGTTCCGGCCACCCTCGGGGTGGCCATCGCCCTGGCCACGGCCATCGGAGTGGCCCTCTCCGGCGCGCCCCAGCTCGTCCTGCGCTTCGCCTCGCAGGCACTCCTGTAGCGGTATCACCGCTTTTTCACCCGAATGGCGCGGCCCTCAGCGGCCCCTCGCGGTCCCTGCGGGGGTGCACAAGGGAACTAGCGGCCCTCGTCTGGCGTTGACCAGTTCGAAAGGTTCCACTGGTTCAAGGGTTCCCCTGCCGCACCATTTGGAGGGCGTACCGTGCACCGCCGGCACAACGGGCTCAGGACGGCCCTGCTCCTCGGGGGCCTGTCCGCGCTCATCATCGTCATCGGCAGCATGTTCGGGCGTGGCGGCCTGATCGTCGCGGTCCTGGTGGCCCTCGGCACCAACGCCTACGCCTACTGGAACAGCGACAAGCTCGCCCTGCGCGCGATGCGGGCCCGGCCCGTCAGCGAGTTCGAGGCCCCGCAGCTCTACCGCATGGTCCGCGAACTCTCCACGGCCGCCCGCCAGCCGATGCCCCGGCTGTACATCTCCCCGACCGAGGCCCCCAACGCCTTCGCCACCGGCCGCAACCCGCGCAACGCCGCCGTCTGCTGCACCGAGGGCATCATGCGCCTGCTGGACGAGCGCGAGCTGCGCGGCGTCATCGGCCATGAGCTCAGCCACGTCTACAACCGCGACATCCTCATCTCCTCGGTGGCCGGAGCCCTCGCCTCGGTGGTGATGTTCCTGGTCAACTTCGCCTGGCTGATCCCCGTCGGGCGCTCCGACGACGACGAGGGCCCCGGCATCGTCGGCATGATCATGATTATGATCCTGGGCCCCGTCGCGGCCTCCCTCATCCAGCTCGCCGTCAGCCGCTCCCGCGAGTACGAGGCCGACGCCTCCGGCGCCCGCCTCACCGGCGACCCCCTGGCCCTGGCGGCCGCCCTCCGCAAGCTGGAGCTCGGCACCCAGCGGCTGCCCCTGCCGCCGGAGCCCCGCCTGGAGACGGCGAGCCACATGATGATCGCGAACCCGTTCCGCCCCGGCGAGGGCATGTCGAAGCTCTTCTCGACGCACCCGCCCATGCGGGAGCGCATCGCGCGCCTGGAGCGGATGGCGGGCCCGCGCGCCTGACCGGCCCCAGGCCGTGTCCGGCGGATCTTCGTCACGCGCCCCTACGGGGCGCGGTGCTCGCTCAGTGCCGGTGGTGACCGCCGGTCGGCCGGTCGCTGAGGCCGGGGAGGTGGCTGTTGGTCGGCCGGTCGCCGTGAGCCGGCGGGCGTCCGCTGGTCGGCCGGTCGCTGAGGCCCGGGAGGTGCCCGTTGGTCGGCCGGTGGCCACCGGGCGGCCGGTGCCCCGACGACGGCCGGTCGCCCCGCCCGCTGGCCAGGCTGATCGTCTCGCCGTTGTGCGAACCACCCTGGCACACCATCGAGTTGTTGTCGTCGTCGAGGACTCCGAGCCCGTCGTCGTCGCCGGGGTAGCCGGGCCAGCCGCCCCCGGTGACGCACCCGAGGATGTCGACATCGGCGGGCGTGGCGGGAGCGGCGGCTCGGGCGCTGCTGGGCGCGCTGACGGCGACGATCGCCACCGCCGCGACCGCCAGACCTGCGATTCGGTACGTGTGCATGGGGCTCCGACTCCTCGTCCTGTCGTCCGTTCCGTGCGTACGTCCGCGTGATACGTCCGGTCCAGCCACATGACCACGCCCCGGACCCCACGGCGCGCTGGGCTGCGCCGGACGGGTCACGAAACGCGTCGCCGAGGTGGCGGCCCATCCCCCATACGGCGCATACGGGCGCCAAGTCGCATACATCGAACGACAGTTGGCGCAGGGCGCCCACCACCGCGAACGACGGAGGGCCCGGAAAGCATCCGGGCCCATCCGAAGTCACCGTTGCCAGGCGCCTACTTGCCGAGGGCGGATGCGAAGAAGCCGACCAGCGGGTTCGCCAGGGCGGCGAGACCGGCCACGGCGAGGCCGAGGGGCTGGGTGACGAGAAGCAGCATGATGTCTCCTTGCGAGATCGCGAGTTGGTCGCGGCAAGGGATGCCCCGGGCCGGATCGCTCCAGGCGTCCGCTCCCTCGTGTGGGGTGCGCTGTATCGATCCAGCGGCACTTTGTTCGGGGAGCATGCGGAGCCTGTCGCCCGGCGATGACCCCTAGGGGGTTTCTCGGGGTAGAGCACCAGGTCAGGCAGCAACTATGGACCAGTCCGCCGACGTCTCAGTGGCTGTCGGTTCGGTCCAGTGGAAGGCTGCTGTTATGAAGTTCATCCTCAATGTCATCTGGTTGGTGCTCTGTGGTTTCTGGATGGCGCTCGGCTATGTCGTGGCGGGTCTGATCTGCTGCGTCCTCATTGTCACGATCCCCTTCGGCATCGCCTCCCTGCGCATCGCCGGCTACGCGCTGTGGCCGTTCGGCCGGACGACCGTGGAGCGGCGGGACGCCGGGGCCGGGTCGTTGATCGGCAACGTCGTCTGGTTCATCTTTGCCGGGTGGTGGCTGGCGCTGGGGCACATCGTCACCGGCATCGCCATGTGCTGCACGATCATCGGCATCCCGCTGGGCATCGCGAACTTCAAGCTGATCCCGATCTCGCTGATGCCCCTGGGGCGCGAGATCGTCCCGACGGACCGGCCGTTCGCGACGCGATAGTTGTCCACCGAGGACCGAGCGGCAGACGAAAGGGGTGCGTCAGGAGCGGCGGCGAAGCCGCTCCTGACGCACCCCTTTCGGTGTGGCCGGCGATGGTTCGCGAACTAGCGGTAGTTCACGAACTGGAGCGCGAAGTCCAGGTCCTTGCCCTTGAGGAGGGCGATGATGGTCTGGAGGTCGTCGCGGCTCTTGGAGGAGACGCGGAGCTCGTCGCCCTGGACCTGGGCCTTGACGCCCTTGGGGCCCTCATCGCGGATGATCTTCGCGACCTTCTTCGCGTTCTCCTGGGAGATGCCCTCCTCGATGGACGCGAAGAGCTTGTATTCCTTGCCGGACGCCTGCGGCTCGCCCGCGTCCAGGGACTTCAGGGAGATGCCGCGCTTGACCAGCTTGGTCTCGAAGATGTCGAGAACGGCCTTCACGCGCTCCTCGGAGTTGGCACGCATCTCGATCTTCTCGCCCGACCAGGCGATCGAGGCGCCGACGCCCTTGAAGTCGTAGCGCGTCGAGATCTCCTTGGCGGCCTGGTTGAGGGCGTTGTCGACCTCCTGCCGCTCGACCTTCGAGACGATGTCGAAACTGGAGTCGGCCATATTGAGTTGGCTCCTCGTGCGTAGATCCGTCAGGGGGCGCGGCCCGGGGGCCGCGTGGCAAGCCTAGTCACCCGGGGCCCGAACGAGGGGCTGTGAACCGAGTGGCGGAGCACCCCAGGTCATCGGGTATTGTTTACGTCGTTGCCACGGAGTGCTCGAAAGAGCGACCGAGGTGACGACCCATGGCGGTGTGCCCGAGTGGCCAATGGGAGCGGACTGTAAATCCGTCGGCTTAGCCTACCCAGGTTCGAATCCTGGCGCCGCCACGGAATGAGGCCCCTGATCTACGGATCAGGGGCTTCTTTCGTTTCCGGAGACGTTCAGGAGACCTCGCCCAGCGCCCGCACGGCCTCCGCCACCGGCGTGTCGCCGCCGATCAGCTCCAGCGTCAGCCCCACGGCCCCCCGCTCGTCCTCGGAGAGCAGCGTCGCGAGCACGGCCGCCACGTCGTCCCGGGGCACGTCGCCCCGGCCCGTGGAGCCCGCCGAGAGCGTGACCCGGCCCGTGCCGGGCTCGTCCGTCAGCCGGCCCGGGCGCAGGATCGTCCAGTCGAGCCCGGCCCGGGAGCGGATGTCCGCGTCCGCGGCGCCCTTGGCCCGCAGATAGGCGGCGAAGACCGGGTCCGTGCCCTCCGGCGGCTCGCGGTCGGCGCCCATGGACGAGACGACGACGAAGCGCCGTACGCCCGCCGCCTCCGCCGCGTCGGCGAAGAGGACCGCGGCGGCCCGGTCCACGGTCTCCTTGCGCGCGGACCCGCTGCCCGGGCCCGCGCCGGCCGCGAAGACGGCCGCGTCGGCGGCCTCCAGGTGGCGGGCGACATCCGCCACGCCCGCCGACTCCAGATCGCACACGACGGGCTCGGCGCCCGCCGCCAGCAGGTCTCCCGCCTGCCCGGGACGGCGGATCATCCCCGCCACCTCGTCACCGCGCGCGGCGAGCAACCGCTCCAGCCGCAGCGCGATCCGGCCATGTCCTCCAGCGATGACAATGCGCATGATCCGACCGTACGTCGCGACCCCTCACGAGGGGTCCCCGCCGCGCGGCGACTGCCGGGGCAGGTCCAGGGCCACCGTGGCCTGGACGTCGCCGTACTCGCGGACCGCGCTGGTCCGCGCGACGACCCGGGCGCGGTGGATGACGAGCCGGCTGTAGCCGAGGGACAGCACGCCCGCGACGGCGCGGCCCCGGACGGCCAGCAACTCCGCCGGGAAGCCCGCCTCCACCCGGACCTCGGGCAGGCCCATCACCGCGCGGGCCCGGCCGCTGACGGCCTCGTAGGCATGCTCGGGGGCCAGCTCGCCGTGCGAGGCGAGCAGGAAGGCGGCCTCCAGGGGGTCGCCGCGCCCCACGGGGTTGACGGCGTCGCGCAGCGAGCCGCTGCCCGCCGCGACCTTGACGCCCGCCGCGCGCAGCAGCCGTACCGGCGCGCACCAGGCGCCCCCGCCGCCCCGGGCGCCGCCCGCGACCCCGCAGTCGCCCTGGGGCAGGCAGACCACCGTCACCCCGGCCGCCGCCAGCTGCTGGCCCGCGCGGGCGGCCTGGTCCCGGGGGAGCCGGGCGAGGGCCCCGCACGGCCCGATGGCCACACCGGGGCGCAGCCCGCCCGCCATGGCGGCGAGCCGGGCCAGCCGGGCCGGTTCGGCGCCGTCCGTGTGGAGGTCGACGGCGCAGCCGTGCTCGGCGGCCAGCGCGAGGACGGTCTCGACGTAGCCGGTGGGGTCGGGGTCGAGGTCGGGGCAGCCGCCGATGACGGTGGCGCCCATCCCGACGGCGTCCCGCAGCATGGCGAGCCCGTCGGCCCCCGCGACGCCGGTCAGCAGCCGGGGCACGGCGACCGCGCTGAGCTCCGTGAGCCCCCGCAGCGAGCGCCGCGCCGCCAGGACGCCCTCCAGGGCGCGCAGCCCCGCCACGTCGCCGACGCGGACGTGGGTGCGCACGGCGGTGGCGCCGTGGCCCAGCTGCAGCAGGGCGGCCTCCGTCGTCCGGCGCTGGACGTCCTCGACGCCGTGCGGGACGGGGCCGCCGGCGTCGGCCGTCAGCGCGGTGTCCAGGTGGGCGTGCGGCTCGGCGGGCGCGGGCAGCAGCACATAGCCGGTGAGGTCGACGCGCGGGCCGGGCGCGAGGCTGCCCGCCGTGCCGACGGCCTCGATGCGCCCCCCGCTGAGGCGTACGTCCACCACGCGCCCGTCGGCGAGCCGGGCACCGCAGAGCACCAGCGCGCCCTCGCCCGGCGGGGCGGCGGCGTCGCCGTCGGGGCTTCTCGCGGGCTGCGGCTGACTGTCGGGCATCACGATCCTCCGGTAGGCCGGGGCGGGCATGATCACGCAGCGGTTCGAGCGTAGGCCGCGCACCGAGCCGGTCGGCGGAACCGCCGAATAGTCGTACTGGTGTGGCCTTCGGGGCGGCCGGGAACACGCCGGCGGCCACGCCGGTGACGGCCGGGAAGAACGCCCTGGCAGGGGCGGCCGCATACGGATTTCACCTTCGGCCGCAGACCGTGTAATGTCTTCCTCGCTCGCCCCAATAGCTCAGTCGGCAGAGCGTCTCCATGGTAAGGAGAAGGTCAACGGTTCGATTCCGTTTTGGGGCTCTGGTGGGAGAGGTTCTCCCGTCTTCGGACGGGGGAACCAACCTCATCAAAGCGGCGTAGCTCAGTCGGTAGAGCAAGCGGCTCATAATCGCTGTGTCACCGGTTCAAGTCCGGTCGCCGCTACACACAGTAGCCGATTGTGGGGTCGGTCCTCCGATCGGCTACTCTTTTATGCGTTGTATCCGTCCATCCGTCAAGGAGCACTCACGTGGCTGCCACCGACGTCCGCCCGAAGATCACGCTGGCCTGCGTGGAGTGCAAGGAGCGGAACTACATCACCAAGAAGAACCGGCGTAATGACCCGGACCGTCTTGAGATGAAGAAGCACTGCCCTCGTTGCAACGCCCACACGGCGCACCGCGAGACGCGCTAACAGCGCACAGGTCGTTCATGAGGCCGTCCCCAGCTTCTGGGGGCGGCCTCATGGCATATTCCGACCCGTAAACAGTCCCTCAAGGACCAGTCCACTCAGGAGGTGCCGGGCCATGGCGCTCGACCAGTCCTACGTCGGACGGACCTATCCGGCCACCGACCCCTATGAGGTCGGCCGGGAGAAGATCCGCGAATTCGCCGAGGCCATCGGCGACGCCAATCCGGCGTACACCGACCCCGAGGCCGCCAAGGCGCTCGGCCACCCCGATGTGATCGCTCCGCCCACTTTTGTGTTCGCGATCACTTTCAAGGCCGCCGGGCTGGTCATCCAGGACCCGCAGCTGGGGCTGGACTACTCCCGAGTGGTGCACGGCGACCAGAAATTCGCGTACACCCGCCCCGTCCGGGCGGGCGACCGGCTGACGGTCACGTCCACGATCGAGTCGATCAAGTCGCTGGCGGGCAACGACGTCCTGCTCGTCCGCGGCGAGGTCCACGACGCGGCCGGCGAACACGTCGTGACCGCGCACACGAAGCTGGTGGCGCGCGCCGCCGAGGAGGCGTGATGGCGGCCACGGTTTCGTACGACGACGTCGAGGTCGGCACCGAGCTGCCCGCCGCGACCTTCCCCGTGACACGCGCCACACTCGTCCGCTACGCGGGCGCCTCCGGCGACTTCAACCCGATCCACTGGAACGAGAAGTTCGCCAAGGAGGTGGGTCTGCCGGACGTCATCGCGCACGGCATGTTCACCATGGCCGAGGCGATCCGCGTCGTGACGGACTGGGTCGGCGACCCGGCGGCGGTGGTCGACTACGGCGTCCGCTTCACCAAGCCGGTCGTTGTGCCGAACGACGACGAGGGCGCGGTCATCGAGGTCTCCGCCAAGGTCGCGGCCAAGCTCGACGACGAGGCCCGGCAGGTCCGCGTGGACCTCACGGCCGTCTGCGACGGCCAGAAGGTCCTCGGCATGGCCCGAGCGGTCGTCGCCCTCGCCTGACCGGCGCCTCCCGCGCGGGGTTCCGTGGCTTTCCGGCTGCCCCCGGTGGGGTTTCCCGCGCCTGGCGGCGCGGTTCTACCCCACCCACCCGCCCGATTGCCCGGAAGCGTGTCCACGAGGTAGTAGCGGAAGGGGGCGGGGCGGGGTGGATGGGCCCTGGTAGGGGCGTAAAGAGCTCTTCGCCGCTGGAGCCAAGTACGGGGCAACCCTTACCAAAGTGGCAGGCCCCGCGAAGAGCTCAGCCCCGTAAGGGCCCGTCCACCCCGCCCCGACCCCGACCCACCCCCGTACCCTGGTGCCCGTGCAGGAACGACACGACGCCCCCCTCGCCCCCCTGACCACCTTCCGGCTCGGCGGCCCCGCGACCCGACTCATCACGGCCGTCACCGACGCCGAGATCGTCGAGACCGTCCGCGAGGCCGACCGCACCGGCACCCCGCTGCTGATCATCGGCGGCGGCAGCAACCTGGTCATCTCCGACAAGGGCTTCGACGGCACGGCCCTGCGCATCGCCACCACCGGCTTCGACCTCCAGGGCACCCGCCTCGAGCTCGCCGCCGGTGAGAACTGGTCCGACGCCGTCGCCCGCACCGTCGACGCCGGCCTCGCCGGCGTCGAGTGCCTGGCCGGCATCCCCGGCTCCGCCGGCGCCACCCCCATCCAGAACGTCGGCGCCTACGGCCAGGACGTCTCCCAGACGATCACCGAGGTCGTCGCCTACGACCGCCGCACCGACGAGACCGTCACCCTCACCAACGCCGAGTGCGCCTTCACCTACCGGCACAGCCGCTTCAAGCAGGACCCCTCGCGCTACGTCGTCCTGCGGGTCCGCTTCGAGCTGGAGGACGCGGGCGGGCTCTCCGCGCCCATCCGTTACCCCGAGACCGCGCGCACCCTCGGCGTCGAGGCGGGCGACCGCGTCCCGGCCTTCCAGGCCCGGGAGACCGTGCTCAAGCTGCGCGCCGGCAAGGGCATGGTCCTCGACCCCGAGGACCACGACACCTGGTCGGCGGGCTCCTTCTTCACCAACCCCATCCTCACGGCCGCCGAGCACGAGGCGTTCCTGGCCCGCGTGACCGAGCGGCTCGGGCCGGACGTCATGCCGCCCGCCTTCCCGGCGGGGGACGGCCTGGTCAAGACCTCGGCCGCGTGGCTGATCGACCGCGCCGGTTTCACCAAGGGCTACGGTTCCGGGCCGGCCCGCATCTCCGGCAAGCACACGCTCGCCCTCACGAACCGGGGCTCGGCCACGACCGAGGACCTTCTGGCCCTCGCCCGCGAGGTCCGGGACGGCGTCCACGCCGCGTTCGGGGTCACGCTCGTGAACGAGCCGGTGACCGTCGGGGTCAGCCTGTAGTCGCCCGGCGGCTACGCCGCCAGCCAGGCGTCCACCCCCGCCAGGAGCCCCTCCCGCACCCCCTCCGGGGCGCGGGAGGCGCGGATGGACTGCCGCGCCAGCTCCGCCAGCTCGGCGTCCGTGAAGCCGTGGTGCTCCCGCGCCAGCTCGTACTGCGCCGCCAGGCGCGAGCCGAACAGGAGCGGGTCGTCCGCGCCCAGCGCCATCGGCACGCCCGCGTCGAACAGCGTCCGCAGCGGGACGTCCGACGGCTTGTCGTAGACGCCCAGGGCGACGTTCGAGGACGGGCAGACCTCGCACGTCACCCCGCGCTCCGCGAGCTTCCGCAGCAGCCGCGGGTCCTCCGCGGCCCGCACGCCGTGCCCCACGCGGGCCGCGTGGAGGTCGTCCAGGCAGTCGCGGACGCTGCTCGGCCCCGAGAGCTCGCCGCCGTGCGGGGCGGCCAGCAGGCCGCCCTCCCGGGCGATCTCGAAGGCGCGGTCGAAGTCGCGGGCGAGCCCGCGCCGCTCGTCGTTGGAGAGCCCGAAGCCGACCACGCCCCGGTCGGCGTAGCGCACCGCCAGCCGCGCGAGCGTCCGGGCGTCCAGTGGGTGCTTCATCCGGTTCGCGGCGACGAGGACCCGTATCCCCAGCCCGGTCTCCCGCGACGCGTCCTCCACCGCGTCCAGGATGATCTCCAGGGCGGGGATCAGACCGCCCAGCCGGGGCGCGTACGAGGTGGGGTCGACCTGGATCTCCAGCCAGCCCGAACCGTCCCGGACGTCCTCCTCCGCGGCCTCGCGCACCAGCCGCCGGATGTCCTCCTCGGACCGCAGGCAGGAGCGCGCGATGTCGTAGAGCCGCTGGAAGCGGAACCAGCCCCGCTCGTCCGTGGCCCGCAGCTTCGGCGGCTCGCCGCCGCTCAGCGCCTCGGGCAGGTGCACGCCGTACTTGTCGGCCAGCTCCAGCAGGGTCGAGGGGCGCATGGACCCGGTGAAGTGCAGGTGGAGATGGGCCTTGGGCAGCAGACGGAGATCACGCGAGCGTTCCATTGCCCGATCCTGCCTCAACCGGCACCGGACCGGAAGGCGTTTTCCCTGATCGGGGACGGACCCGAAAACGAACCCGAAAACGAATGCGGGGCCCCGGCCGCACAGCACGGCCGGAACCCCGCATCGTCACGCCGAAGCGAGCCGCAGGCTACTTCGCCTCGGCCAGCAGCTTCTGGATCCGCGAGACACCCTCCACCAGGTCCTCGTCGCCCAGCGCGTACGACAGCCGCAGGTAGCCCGGCGTACCGAACGCCTCACCCGGCACCACGGCCACCTCGGCCTCGTCCAGGATCAGCGCCGCCAGCTCGACCGAGGAGGCCGGCCGCTTGCCGCGGATCTCCTTGCCGAGCAGTTCCTTGACGGACGGGTAGACGTAGAACGCGCCCTCCGGCTCGGGGCAGACCACGCCGTCGATCTCGTTCAGCATCGAGACGATCTTCCGGCGGCGCCGGTCGAAGGCGACCTTCATCTCGTCGACGGCCGTCAGGTCACCGGACACGGCGGCCAGGGCCGCGACCTGGGCGACGTTGGACACGTTCGACGTGGCATGCGACTGCAGGTTCGTCGCGGCCTTGACGACGTCCTTCGGGCCGATGATCCAGCCCACGCGCCAGCCCGTCATGGCGTACGTCTTGGCGACGCCGTTGACGACGACGCACTTGTCGCGCAGCTCCGGCACGACGACCGGCAGCGAGCAGAACTCGGCGTCGCCGTAGACCAGGTGCTCGTAGATCTCGTCCGTCAGCACCCACAGCCCGTGCTCGGCGGCCCAGCGGCCGATCTCCTCGACCTGGGCGCGGGTGTAGACGGCGCCCGTGGGGTTGGAGGGGGACACGAAGAGCAGCACCTTGGTGCGCTCCGTACGGGCCGCCTCCAGCTGCTCGACCGACACCCGGTAGCCCGTGGTCTCGTCGGCCACGACGTCCACCGGCACACCGCCCGCGAGACGAATGGACTCCGGGTAGGTGGTCCAGTACGGGGCGGGGACGATGACCTCGTCGCCCGGGTCGAGGATCGCGGCGAACGC
Organism: Streptomyces sp. L500; assembly: GCF_054551825.1. NCBI lineage: Bacteria > Bacillati > Actinomycetota > Actinomycetes > Kitasatosporales > Streptomycetaceae > Streptomyces > Streptomyces sp. L500. Next base: position 17,178 of record NZ_JBTOLC010000016.1, on the reverse strand, counting down.
CTCGTAGATGGCCTGCTTGCCGCCGTTGGTGACGAGCACCTGGGAGGCGTCGACCTCGTAGCCGGAGTCGCGCAGGGTCTTGGCGGCGATGGCGGCCTTGAGCTCGGGGAGGCCGCCGGCCGGGGTGTAGCGGTGGTACTTGGGGGTACGGCAGGCCTCCACCGCGGCCTCGACGATGTAGCCGGGGGTCGGGAAGTCGGGCTCGCCGGCGCCGAAGCCGATGACCGGGCGCCCGGCGGCCTTGAGGGCCTTGGCCTTGGCGTCCACGGCCAGGGTGGCGGACTCGGAGATGGCACCGACGCGGGCGGAGACCCGGCGCTCGGTGGGGGACTGGGGAGGAGTCGCAGCGGTCATAGGGGCATCGTCCCAGACCGGCCGGAAGCCGGGCACGCGGATTGCCCGGAGGCGCCGTCCCACGGGGTTACCGCCGGTCCCGGCACCCTCCTGGAGCGCAGCGCGGCGGCGGCCGGGACGCGTCGCCGCTGATAGCTGTTCGACGTCGGCGGCTCGAGCACGTACACTCATGCCTCGTTGGCCTCCACCGGCGAATCCACTCCCGGGCACACCGTGCTTCCGGGCGGATGCGGTACGTTGGGGGAACCACAAAGGGTCGTAGCTCAATTGGTAGAGCACTGGTCTCCAAAACCAGCGGTTGGGGGTTCAAGTCCCTTCGGCCCTGCTACACGCACCGCCAGGTTGCGTGCATGCGTACGTACTGAAATGCACCGCCGTGCGGCTCACCCGGGCGCGGCACGGCCACGACCGGGATTCAGGTGAGGACGTAGTGACGGAAGCCCTCGGCTCCACCGCGACACCTGAGAGTGGTCGTCCCGAGGACGAGGCGCCCGCGAAGCGCCGCGGCGGAAAGCGCGGGAAGAAGGGCCCTCTGGGCCGCCTCGCGCTGTTCTACCGGCAGGTCGTCGCCGAGCTCCGCAAGGTCGTCTGGCCCACCAAGAGCCAGCTGTCGACGTACACCACTGTGGTGATCGTCTTCGTTGTCATCGTCATTGGACTGGTGACCGTGATTGACTATGGGTTTGAGCAGGCCGTCAAGTACGTCTTCGGCTGAGCCGGCCCCCGTGCGCAAGGCGGCCCTCGTAGAGTGCCGCCTATTCGCTCGTTCCACCCCTTGTAGCCAGGAAGAAGCAGCCACGTGTCTGACCCGAACCTGAACGACGCCGCCGAGCCCGTCGCGGCGGAGGCCAACGTTGACGAGGCTGTCTCGGCCGAGGTGCAGGGCGACGACACCCCGCAGGAGATCGTCGAGAACGCCGACAACGTCGACGAGCTCGACGCCGAGGAAGCCGCCGCGGGCGAGCCGGCCGAGGAGGCCGCGCTGCACGTCGAGTCCGACGAGGACGAGGCCGCCGCCGAGGACGCCGCCGACGAGGAGGCGGAGTCCGAGGAGGAGGCCGCCCCGGTCGACCCGGTCGCCGCGCTCCGCGAGGAACTGCGTGGTCTGCCCGGCGAGTGGTACGTCATCCACACCTACGCGGGCTACGAGAACCGCGTGAAGACCAACCTCGAGCAGCGCGCCGTCTCGCTGAACGTCGAGGACTACATCTTCCAGGCCGAGGTGCCGCAGGAAGAGGTCGTCCAGATCAAGAACGGCGACCGCCGCACCGTCCGCCAGAACAAGCTCCCCGGCTATGTGCTGGTGCGCATGGACCTGACGAACGAGTCCTGGGGCGTCGTCCGCAACACCCCGGGTGTCACCGGCTTCGTCGGCAACGCCTACGACCCGTACCCGCTGACCCTGGACGAGATCGTCAAGATGCTCGCCCCGGAGGCCGAGGCGAAGGCCGCCAAGGAGGCCGCGGAGGCCGAGGGCCGTCCGGCCCCGTCCCGCAAGGTCGAGGTCCAGGTCCTGGACTTCGAGGTCGGCGACTCGGTCACCGTCACGGACGGTCCGTTCGCGACCCTCCAGGCCACGATCAACGAGATCAACGCCGACTCGAAGAAGGTCAAGGGCCTCGTCGAGATCTTCGGCCGCGAGACCCCGGTCGAGCTCAGCTTCGACCAGATCCAGAAGAACTAAGACACTTCTGGCCCACACACCACCGAACAGGTCAGACCGCGCCCCAGGGCCGGTCTGACCTCTCGGTTTTTGGTCCCGCCGCGTTACCCGTTATCGTGGTGCGGTATGCCTGCGCGCAGTGTGCGTATGGCAAAAAAACTCTCACTAGGACCCGGAGAGAGCAATGCCTCCCAAGAAGAAGAAGGTCACGGGGCTCATCAAGCTCCAGATCAAGGCCGGCGCCGCCAACCCGGCTCCGCCGGTCGGCCCCGCGCTGGGTCAGCACGGCGTCAACATCATGGAGTTCTGCAAGGCCTACAACGCCGCGACCGAGTCGCAGCGTGGCATGGTCGTGCCGGTGGAGATCACGGTCTACGAGGACCGTTCCTTCACCTTCGTCACCAAGACTCCGCCGGCCGCCAAGCTGATCCTCAAGGCCGCGGGCGTGGAGAAGGGCTCCGGCGAGCCGCACAAGACCAAGGTCGCGAAGCTTACGCGCGAGCAGGTCCGCGAGATCGCCACCATCAAGATGCCCGACCTGAACGCCAACGACCTGGACGCCGCCGAGAAGATCATCTCCGGCACCGCCCGTTCCATGGGCGTCACGGTCGAGGGCTGATCAGCTCCCGTTTGACCACGCGGCGTCAGCCGCATGATCGACACAGCAGTGGCAGGGCCAAGCGCTGGCCCGGACCACGACTCCACGCTCAACCTTTCAGGAGCAGAAGTGAAGCGCAGCAAGACTCTCCGCGCTGCGGACGCCAAGGTCGAGGAGCGTCTGTACGCTCCCCTCGAGGCCGTCCGTCTCGCCAAGGAGACCTCCACCACCAAGTTCGACGCGACCGTCGAGGTTGCCTTCCGCCTGGGTGTCGACCCGCGCAAGGCCGACCAGATGGTCCGTGGCACCGTGAACCTTCCGCACGGCACCGGTAAGACCGCCCGGGTCCTGGTCTTCGCGACCGGCGACCGTGCCGAGGCCGCGCGTGCCGCGGGCGCCGACATCGTCGGTGCCGACGAGCTCATCGACGAGGTCGCCAAGGGCCGTCTGGACTTCGACGCCGTCGTCGCCACCCCGGACCTCATGGGCAAGGTCGGCCGCCTCGGCCGCGTGCTCGGTCCCCGTGGTCTGATGCCGAACCCGAAGACCGGCACGGTCACCCCGGACACGGCCAAGGCCGTGACCGAGATCAAGGGCGGCAAGATCGAGTTCCGAGTCGACAAGCACTCGAACCTCCACTTCATCATCGGCAAGGTCTCCTTCGACGAGGCCAAGCTGGTGGAGAACTACGCCGCCGCGCTCGAGGAGATCAACCGCCTCAAGCCGTCCGCCGCGAAGGGCCGCTACATCAAGAAGGCGACCCTGACCACCACGATGGGCCCGGGCATCGCCCTGGACTCCAACCGCACCCGCAACCTCCTCGTGGAGGACGAGACCGTCTGAGACGGCCTCGCGGGCGCGTAGTGGCGCTCTGAGCAGTACGGGCCGGGCCCCGCACCTCTTTCGAAGGTGCGGGGCCCGGCTCGATTTGCATCCATACGCACCTATCGCGTAATCTCCTGAGGAAGCCAAAGACCGCTGGTCGTTGTCGCGCCTCCATCCGGGGGTGCGACGGCCGAAGGATCCGCTAGCTGCGGGCGACCTGCGCAGGTGTCACGTGGATTGCACTCCCGCCGAGACGTAAGAGGATTACGTCCCCGCGGTCGAGTCACGCCCCGAGCGCCTGCGCCGGGGCGTTTCGTTTTGCCCAAGCCCCCTTCTCGCGCCTAAGCGGTCCGAATCACCCGGAAGGAGGCCGAGGCTCATGGCGACGTCCGCCAAGGCCGCCGCGGTTGCCGAGCTCACGGACAAGTTCCGCAGCTCCAACGCCGCTGTGCTGACCGAGTACCGCGGTCTCACCGTGGCGCAGCTCAAGACGCTGCGCCGTTCGCTCGGTGAGAACGCGCAGTACGCCGTGGTGAAGAACACGCTGACCAAGATCGCGGCCGAAGAGGCCGGGTACCAGCTCGACGCCCAGCTTTTCGCTGGCCCGACGGCTGTCGCCTTCGTCACCGGTGACCCGGTGGAGTCGGCGAAGGGTCTTCGTGACTTCGCCAAGGAGAACCCGAACCTGATCATCAAGGGCGGTGTCCTTGATGGCAAGGCGCTGTCCGCCGATGAGATCAAGAAGCTTGCGGACCTCGAGTCCCGCGAGGTTCTGCTCAGCAAGCTGGCCGGTGCCATGAAGGGCAAGCAGTCCCAGGCTGCCTCGCTCTTCCAGGCGCTGCCGACGAAGCTCGTCCGCACTGCGGACGCGCTGCGCGCCAAGCTCGCCGAGCAGGGCGGTGCCGAGTAATTCGGCTCGCGCATTGACCGGCGCCACCCGGCACCGGTCGTAGCGGGCCGCACGCCCGCCGACATGTACATCCGGCACCTGCCGATTTAGTGGAAGGACGCCAATCATGGCGAAGCTGACCCAGGACGAGCTGCTCGCGCAGTTCGAGGAGATGACCCTCATCGAGCTCGCGGCCTTCGTGTCCGCGTTCGAGGAGAAGTTCGACGTCACCGCCGCCGCCGCCGCGCCGGTCGTCGTTGCCGGTGCCGCCGGTGGCGCCGCTGCCGCCGAGGTCGAGGAGAAGGACGAGTTCGACGTCATCCTCACCGCCGCCGGTGACAAGAAGATCCAGGTCATCAAGGTCGTGCGTGAGCTGACCTCCCTGGGCCTGAAGGAGGCCAAGGACCTCGTCGACGGCACCCCGAAGCCCGTCCTCGAGAAGGTCGCCAAGGACGCCGCGGAGAAGGCCGCCGAGGCCCTCAAGGGCGCCGGCGCCTCCGTCGAGGTCAAGTAAGTACCTCGGGAGTCTGCCGACTCTCCTTTCCGGCCCCCGGGCCGGAATCAACCAAGGGCGATCACCCGCACGGGTGGTCGCCCTTGGGCGTTCCCGGGACGGATGCGCGCACGGCGGCCCGGAGACGAGTATGGTGATCTTCGCCGCCTCGCCGAGGCGACGAACCCGCTCCCAGCAGGGCGGGAGGGCGCCCGGAGCGGCCGCCGGGGGCCGAGGGGCCTTGACGAACGGCACGCCGCGCGCGATTCTCAGGACGCGTCCTACGGACGCGCCGCCACATCGATCCTCCGTCCGAGGCATGGATCGGGGGCGGAGCGGGAAGTATCGTCATGCGCTTCCCGCGCATGGCTTGCGTCGGGCAGGACGCCAGGCGATGCGGAACAACAGGATCCCGGAGGGAGAGATTGGTATCGCACCGGTCTCCGGAAATCCGCTCTGGACATCAGTGGGCCAAGTGGCTACACTGACCCTTTGCGCTGCCTGTTAGCTGCTCCCTGCCCGTCACCAGGGGCATGCCCACTCTCGAGCACAGCTGAAGGAAACCCCCTGAGCTGGGATTTCTCTCGTACGCGACGAGTGGGACCGGTACGCGCGTAGTGAGTCCGAGCCCTCGGAAGGACCCCCTCTTGGCCGCCTCGCGCAACGCCTCGACCGCCAATACGAACACCGGCGCCAGCACCGCCCCGCTGCGCATCTCTTTTGCGAAGATCAAGGAGCCCCTCGAGGTTCCGAACCTTCTTGCGCTTCAGACCGAGAGCTTCGACTGGCTGCTCGGCAACGCCGCCTGGAAGGCTCGCGTCGAGGCTGCGCTGGAAAGTGGTCAGGACGTCCCCACCAAGTCCGGTCTGGAGGAGATCTTCGAGGAGATCTCCCCGATCGAGGACTTCAGCGGGTCGATGTCGCTGACCTTCCGTGACCACCGCTTCGAGCCCCCGAAGAACTCGATCGACGAGTGCAAGGAGCGCGACTTCACGTACGCGGCCCCGCTCTTCGTCACCGCCGAGTTCACCAACAACGAGACCGGTGAGATCAAGTCCCAGACGGTCTTCATGGGCGACTTCCCGCTCATGACGCCGAAGGGCACCTTCTGCATCAACGGCACCGAGCGTGTCGTCGTCTCGCAGCTGGTCCGTTCGCCGGGTGTCTACTTCGACTCCTCCATCGACAAGACGTCCGACAAGGACATCTTCACCGCCAAGATCATCCCGTCCCGGGGTGCCTGGCTGGAGATGGAGGTCGACAAGCGCGACATGGTCGGCGTCCGCATCGACCGCAAGCGCAAGCAGTCCGTCACCGTCCTCCTGAAGGCTCTCGGCTGGACCACCGAGCAGATCCTCGAGGAGTTCGGCGAGTACGAGTCCATGCGCGCCACCCTGGAGAAGGACCACACCCAGGGCCAGGACGACGCGCTGCTCGACATCTACCGCAAGCTGCGCCCGGGCGAGCCGCCGACCCGTGAGGCCGCGCAGACGCTGCTCGAGAACCTCTACTTCAACCCGAAGCGCTACGACCTCGCGAAGGTCGGTCGCTACAAGGTCAACAAGAAGCTGGGCGCCGACGCTCCGCTCGACGCCGGTGTGCTGACCGTCGACGATGTCATCGCGACGATCAAGTACCTGGTGAAGCTGCACGCCGGCGAGGTCGAGACCGTCGGTGAGAACGGCACGGACATCGTCGTCGAGACCGACGACATCGACCACTTCGGCAACCGTCGTCTGCGCAACGTCGGCGAGCTCATCCAGAACCAGGTCCGCACGGGTCTGGCTCGTATGGAGCGCGTCGTCCGCGAGCGGATGACCACCCAGGACGTCGAGGCGATCACGCCGCAGACCCTGATCAACATCCGGCCGGTCGTCGCCTCCATCAAGGAGTTCTTCGGCACCAGCCAGCTGTCCCAGTTCATGGACCAGACCAACCCGCTGTCGGGTCTGACCCACAAGCGTCGTCTGTCGGCGCTGGGTCCGGGTGGTCTCTCCCGTGAGCGGGCCGGCTTCGAGGTCCGAGACGTCCACCCGTCGCACTACGGCCGTATGTGCCCGATCGAGACGCCCGAAGGCCCGAACATCGGTCTGATCGGCTCGCTCGCCTCCTACGGTCGCGTCAACGCGTTCGGTTTCGTCGAGACCCCGTACCGCAAGGTCGTCGAGGGCCAGGTCACCGACGAGGTGCACTACCTGACCGCCGACGAGGAGGACCGCTTCGTCATCGCCCAGGCGAACGCCGCCCTGGGTGAGGACATGCGCTTCGCCGAGGCCCGCGTGCTGGTCCGCCGCCGTGGCGGCGAGATCGACTACATCGCGCCGGACGAGGTCGACTACATGGACGTCTCGCCGCGCCAGATGGTGTCGGTCGCGACCGCCATGATCCCGTTCCTCGAGCACGACGACGCCAACCGCGCGCTCATGGGATCGAACATGATGCGCCAGGCCGTTCCGCTGATCAAGGCCGAGGCGCCGCTGGTCGGCACCGGCATGGAGTACCGCTGCGCGGTCGACGCCGGTGACGTCATCAAGGCCGAGAAGGACGGTGTCGTCCAGGAGGTCTCCGCCGACTACGTGACGGTGGCCAACGACGACGGCACGTACAACACCTACCGCGTCGCCAAGTTCTCCCGCTCCAACCAGGGCACCTCCTTCAACCAGAAGGTCGTCGTCGACGAGGGCGCCCGCGTCGTCGCCGGCCAGGTGCTCGCCGACGGTCCGTCCACCGAGAACGGTGAGATGGCGCTCGGCAAGAACCTCCTCGTGGCGTTCATGCCGTGGGAGGGCCACAACTACGAGGACGCGATCATCCTGTCGCAGCGCCTCGTCCAGGACGACGTCCTCTCCTCGATCCACATCGAGGAGCACGAGGTCGACGCCCGTGACACCAAGCTGGGCCCCGAGGAGATCACCCGGGACATCCCGAACGTCTCCGAGGAGGTCCTCGCCGACCTCGACGAGCGCGGCATCATCCGCATCGGTGCCGAGGTCGTCGCCGGCGACATCCTCGTCGGCAAGGTCACCCCGAAGGGTGAGACCGAGCTGACCCCCGAGGAGCGTCTGCTCCGCGCGATCTTCGGTGAGAAGGCCCGTGAGGTCCGTGACACCTCGCTGAAGGTCCCCCACGGTGAGATCGGCAAGGTCATCGGCGTCCGCGTCTTCGACCGCGAAGAGGGCGACGAGCTGCCCCCGGGCGTGAACCAGCTGGTCCGCGTCTACGTGGCCCAGAAGCGCAAGATCACCGATGGTGACAAGCTCGCCGGCCGTCACGGCAACAAGGGTGTCATCTCCAAGATCCTCCCGGTCGAGGACATGCCGTTCCTCGAGGACGGCACCCCGGTCGACATCATCCTCAACCCGCTCGGTGTCCCGTCCCGAATGAACCCGGGACAGGTCCTCGAGATCCACCTCGGCTGGCTCGCCAGCCGCGGCTGGAAGGTCGAGGGCGACGAGGAGTGGATGAAGCGCCTCCAGGCGATCGGCGCCGACGACGTCGCCGCCGGCACCAACGTCGCGACCCCGGTCTTCGACGGCGCCCGCGAGGACGAGATCGCCGGTCTCTTCGAGTCCACGATCCCCAACCGCGACGGCGAGCGCCTGGTGCTCCCGTCCGGCAAGGCCCGGATGTTCGACGGCCGCTCCGGCGAGCCGTTCCCGGACCCGATCTCGGTCGGGTACATGTACATCCTCAAGCTGCACCACCTGGTCGACGACAAGCTCCACGCCCGTTCGACCGGTCCGTACTCCATGATCACCCAGCAGCCGCTGGGTGGTAAGGCTCAGTTCGGTGGCCAGCGCTTCGGTGAGATGGAGGTGTGGGCGCTGGAGGCTTATGGCGCCGCGTACGCCCTCCAGGAGCTGCTGACCATCAAGTCCGACGACGTCACCGGCCGCGTGAAGGTCTACGAGGCGATCGTCAAGGGCGAGAACATCCCCGAGCCCGGCATCCCCGAGTCCTTCAAGGTGCTCATCAAGGAGATGCAGTCCCTCTGCCTCAACGTGGAGGTGCTGTCCTCGGACGGCATGTCCATCGAGATGCGGGACACCGACGAGGACGTCTTCCGCGCGGCGGAGGAGCTCGGTATCGACCTGTCCCGGCGCGAGCCGAGCAGCGTCGAAGAGGTCTGACGGGTCTGGTGGGGGCCTCGCGAGAGGCCCCCACCGTCCCCGGACCCCCAGACCACTGATGTAGAGCCCATAAATCGCTAACGCGAGGGGCACGACCCTGAAAGAGGGATTGACGAACAGTGCTCGACGTCAACTTCTTCGACGAGCTGCGGATCGGCCTGGCGACCGCGGACGACATCCGGACCTGGTCCCACGGCGAGGTCAAGAAGCCGGAGACCATCAACTACCGCACCCTGAAGCCCGAAAAGGACGGACTCTTCTGCGAGAAGATCTTCGGTCCGACCCGGGACTGGGAGTGCTACTGCGGCAAGTACAAGCGTGTCCGCTTCAAGGGCATCATCTGTGAGCGCTGTGGCGTCGAGGTCACGCGCGCCAAGGTGCGCCGTGAGCGGATGGGCCACATCGAGCTCGCCGCTCCCGTCACCCACATCTGGTACTTCAAGGGCGTCCCGTCGCGCCTGGGCTACCTCCTCGACCTCGCCCCGAAGGACCTCGAGAAGGTCATCTACTTCGCCGCCTACATGATCACGTGGGTGGACGAGGAGCGCCGTACGCGCGACCTGCCCTCGCTGGAGGCCCACGTCTCCGTCGAGCGTCAGCAGATCGAGCAGCGTCGCGACGCCGACCTGGAGGCCCGCGCCAAGAAGCTCGAGTCCGACCTGGCCGAGCTCGAGGCCGAGGGCGCCAAGGCCGATGTGCGCCGCAAGGTGCGCGAGGGCGCCGAGCGTGAGATGAAGCAGCTGCGCGACCGCGCGCAGCGCGAGATCGACCGCCTCGACGAGGTGTGGAGCCGCTTCAAGAACCTCAAGGTCCAGGACCTCGAGGGCGACGAGCTCCTCTACCGCGAGCTGCGCGACCGCTTCGGCACCTACTTCATGGGTGCGATGGGCGCCGCCGCGCTGCAGAAGCGCCTGGAGTCCTTCGACCTCGACGAGGAGGCCGAGCGCCTCCGCGAGATCATCCGGACCGGCAAGGGCCAGAAGAAGACCCGTGCGCTCAAGCGCCTCAAGGTCGTCTCCGCCTTCCTGCAGACCCGCAACAGCCCCAGCGGCATGGTGCTGGACTGCATCCCCGTGATCCCGCCGGACCTCCGTCCGATGGTGCAGCTGGACGGTGGCCGCTTCGCGACCTCCGACCTGAACGACCTGTACCGCCGTGTGATCAACCGCAACAACCGTCTGAAGCGTCTGCTCGACCTCGGTGCCCCCGAGATCATCGTGAACAACGAGAAGCGGATGCTCCAGGAGGCGGTCGACGCCCTCTTCGACAACGGCCGTCGTGGTCGCCCGGTCACGGGCCCCGGCAACCGTCCGCTGAAGTCCCTCAGCGACATGCTGAAGGGTAAGCAGGGTCGATTCCGTCAGAACCTGCTCGGTAAGCGTGTCGACTACTCGGCCCGTTCCGTCATCGTCGTCGGTCCGCAGCTGAAGCTGCACCAGTGTGGTCTGCCCAAGGCCATGGCGCTGGAGCTCTTCAAGCCGTTCGTGATGAAGCGCCTGGTCGACCTGAACCACGCGCAGAACATCAAGTCGGCCAAGCGCATGGTCGAGCGCGGCCGCACCGTGGTGTACGACGTCCTCGAAGAGGTCATCGCCGAGCACCCGGTGCTGCTGAACCGTGCGCCCACGCTGCACCGCCTCGGCATCCAGGCCTTCGAGCCGCAGCTGGTCGAGGGCAAGGCCATCCAGATCCACCCGCTCGTCTGCACCGCGTTCAACGCGGACTTCGACGGTGACCAGATGGCCGTCCACCTGCCGCTCTCCGCGGAGGCGCAGGCCGAGGCCCGCATCCTGATGCTGTCCTCGAACAACATCCTCAAGCCGGCCGACGGCCGTCCGGTCACCATGCCGACCCAGGACATGGTGCTGGGCCTGTTCTTCCTCACCACCGACGAGGAGGAGCGCGAGGTCCGCGGCGAGGGTCGTTCCTTCGGCTCGGTCGCCGAGGCGATCATGGCGTTCGACGCCCGTGAGCTCTCGCTCCAGGCGAAGGTCGACATCCGCTTCCCGATCGGCACCGTTCCGCCGCGCGGCTGGGTTCCCCCGGTCCGCGAGGAGGGCGAGCCGGAGTGGCAGCAGGGTGACTCGTTCCGCCTGCGCACCACCCTGGGCCGCGCGCTCTTCAACGAGCTGCTGCCCGAGGACTACCCGTTCGTCGACTACTCGGTGGGCAAGAAGCAGCTCTCCGAGATCGTCAACGACCTGGCCGAGCGCTACCCCAAGGTCATCGTGGCGGCGACGCTCGACAACCTGAAGGCGGCCGGTTTCCACTGGGCGACCCGTTCCGGTGTCACCGTGGCCATCTCCGACGTCGTCGTTCCCGAGGCGAAGAAGGAGATCGTCAAGGGCTACGAGGCGCAGGACGAGAAGGTCCAGAAGCAGTACGAGCGCGGTCTGATCACCAAGGACGAGCGCACGCAGGAGCTCATCGCGATCTGGACCAAGGCGACCAACGAGGTCGCCGAGGCGATGAACGCGAACTTCCCCAAGACGAACCCCATCTTCATGATGGTTGACTCGGGTGCCCGAGGAAACATGATGCAGATGCGGCAGATCGCCGGTATGCGTGGTCTGGTGTCGAACGCGAAGAACGAGACCATTCCGCGACCCATTAAGGCGTCGTTCCGTGAGGGTCTCACCGTGCTGGAGTACTTCATCTCCACCCACGGTGCCCGTAAGGGTCTCGCGGACACCGCCCTCCGTACCGCCGACTCGGGTTACCTCACCCGTCGTCTGGTCGACGTCTCCCAGGACGTGATCATCCGCGAGGAGGACTGCGGCACCGAGCGCGGCCTCAAGCTGGCGATCGCCGTCAAGGGCGAGGACGGCGTCCTGCGCAAGACGGACGACGTCGAGACGAGCGTCTACGCCCGTATGCTCGCCGAGGACGTCGTCGTCGACGGCAAGGTCATCGCGCCTGCCAACGTCGACCTCGGTGACGTGCTCATCGAGCAGCTCGTCGCCCACGGCGTCGAGACGGTCAAGACCCGTTCGGTCCTCACCTGTGAGTCCGCGGTCGGCACCTGTGCCTTCTGCTACGGCCGCTCGCTGGCGACCGGCAAGCTGGTGGACATCGGTGAGGCGGTCGGCATCATCGCCGCCCAGTCCATCGGTGAGCCCGGTACCCAGCTGACGATGCGTACCTTCCACACCGGTGGTGTGGCCGGTGACGACATCACCCAGGGTCTGCCCCGTGTCGTCGAGCTCTTCGAGGCCCGTACCCCGAAGGGTGTCGCCCCGATCTCCGAGGCCGCCGGCCGCGTGCGGATCGAGGAGACCGAGAAGACCAAGAAGATCGTCGTCACTCCGGACGACGGCAGCGACGAGACGGCGTTCCCGATCTCGAAGCGTGCCCGTCTGCTGGTCAGCGAGGGCGAGCACGTCGAGGTGGGCCAGAAGCTCACCGTGGGTGCCACCAACCCGCACGACGTCCTGCGGATCCTCGGCCAGCGCGCCGTCCAGGTCCACCTGGTCGGCGAGGTCCAGAAGGTCTACAACTCGCAGGGTGTGTCGATCCACGACAAGCACATCGAGATCATCATCCGGCAGATGCTCCGCCGCGTGACGATCATCGAGTCCGGCGACGCGGAGCTGCTGCCGGGCGAGCTCGTGGAGCGCTCGCGCTTCGAGTCCGAGAACCGTCGTGTGGTCACCGAGGGCGGTCACCCCGCCTCCGGCCGTCCGCAGCTGATGGGTATCACCAAGGCCTCGCTGGCGACGGAGTCCTGGCTGTCGGCCGCCTCCTTCCAGGAGACGACCCGAGTGCTGACGGACGCGGCGATCAACGCCAAGTCCGACTCGCTCATCGGCCTCAAGGAGAACGTCATCATCGGTAAGCTCATCCCGGCCGGTACGGGTCTGTCCCGCTACCGCAACATCCGGGTGGAGCCCACCGAGGAGGCCAAGGCCGCGATGTACTCGGCCGTCGGTTACGACGACATCGACTACTCGCCCTTCGGCACCGGCTCCGGCCAGGCGGTCCCGCTGGAGGACTACGACTACGGTCCGTACAACCAGTAACCCTTCTGGTTCGCTCGTCAGGGCGGCCGCCCCGCGCACGCGGGGTGGCCGCCCTGCGGCGTTTCCGGACGCCGTGCGCCCCTCCCGACGCTCGTGCGCCCGGCGCGTGCCCGCTTGCGGTCCGAGCCCTCCTCGTGCCCGTCCTCGTCCTGTGCCGCCGCCTCCAGGCAGTAGCGGGGGACGGGGCAGCCGCCGCAGGCCCGCAGGGCGGGGAGGGCGTCCTTGGGGCGGCGGGCGAAGACCGCCGCGTCCGGGAGGCCGACGCAGGCGGCGTGGGAGCGCCGGGGCGGGGTGAAGCGGCGTGAGCGCGTGAGCGCAACACATACCGTTCATGTGTTCCGGCCCACATGCCGGACTCCCTGTGACAGCCCGCGTGGCGGAGGCAGGTCACAGCTGGCGGAGGACACCGGCGTCCACCGTGCGGCGGTCACCCCCAGCGTCCATCGGGGTGTATCGGCCGGCCGGTAGTCGCGCCGGGAGCGGCCCCGGCGGGGCCCGCACGGCCGCTCTGATCTGCGACATATGCAGCACATCGGGGTGTCCTCCGCGTGTGCATTTGTTTTGACCGCAGCCCATGCTGTAGGTACGCTCTGACCTTGTGCCTGGGGTGTCCCTGGGCTCTCGCGCGTGCCTTCAGACCGTGTGAGAGACCCGGAGCCGGACGGACCCAGCGGCCGGAAACACCGAAATCTGCGCTGATTCCGCCCTCCAGTGGGGTCTGCAGCCTTCGACACGCCCGACCGCGTGGGTCGGCGGTGACGCCCAGGTTAGTTTTATCGAGATCACAGAAACCGGAGAAACGGTGCCTACGATCCAGCAGCTGGTCCGGAAGGGCCGGCAGGACAAGGTCGAGAAGAACAAGACGCCCGCACTTGAGGGTTCGCCCCAGCGTCGTGGCGTCTGCACGCGTGTGTTCACCACCACCCCGAAGAAGCCGAACTCGGCGCTCCGTAAGGTCGCGCGTGTGCGTCTGACCTCCGGCATCGAGGTCACCGCTTACATTCCGGGTGAGGGCCACAACCTGCAGGAGCACTCCATCGTGCTCGTGCGCGGTGGCCGTGTGAAGGACCTTCCGGGTGTTCGCTACAAGATCATCCGCGGTTCCCTCGACACGCAGGGCGTCAAGAACCGTAAGCAGGCTCGCAGCCGCTACGGCGCCAAGAAGGAGAAGTAAGAATGCCTCGTAAGGGCCCCGCCCCGAAGCGCCCGGTCATCATCGACCCGGTTTACGGCTCCCCCCTGGTGACGTCGCTGATCAACAAGATCCTCCTGCACGGCAAGCGCTCCACCGCCGAGCGCATCGTGTACGGCGCCATGGAGGGTCTGCGCGAGAAGACCGGTAACGACCCGGTCATCACCCTCAAGCGCGCTCTCGAGAACGTCAAGCCGGCTCTCGAGGTCAAGTCCCGCCGTGTCGGTGGCGCCACCTACCAGGTGCCGGTCGAGGTCCGTCCGGGCCGCGCCTCCACCCTGGCGCTGCGCTGGCTGGTCGGTTACTCCCGCGCCCGTCGCGAGAAGACCATGACCGAGCGCCTCATGAACGAGCTGCTGGACGCCTCGAACGGTCTCGGCGCCTCGGTCAAGAAGCGTGAGGACACGCACAAGATGGCCGAGTCCAACAAGGCCTTCGCGCACTACCGCTGGTAGTCGCTACCCCCATCGAGAACCGAGAGAAGACTGAGCCATATGGCCACCACTTCGCTTGACCTGGCCAAGGTCCGCAACATCGGGATCATGGCCCACATCGACGCGGGCAAGACGACCACCACCGAGCGGATCCTGTTCTACACCGGTGTTTCGTACAAGATCGGTGAGGTCCACGACGGCGCTGCCACGATGGACTGGATGGAGCAGGAGCAGGAGCGTGGCATCACGATCACGTCCGCTGCCACCACCTGCCACTGGCCGCTCGACAACGTCGACCACACCATCAACATCATCGACACCCCGGGTCACGTCGACTTCACCGTCGAGGTGGAGCGCTCCCTGCGCGTGCTCGACGGTGCCGTGACGGTGTTCGACGGCGTTGCCGGTGTCGAGCCCCAGTCCGAGACTGTCTGGCGTCAGGCGGACCGCTACGGCGTGCCGCGTATCTGCTTCGTCAACAAGCTCGACCGTACGGGTGCCGAGTTCCACCGCTGCGTCGACATGATCGTCGACCGCCTGGGCGCGGTTCCGCTGGTCATGCAGCTGCCGATCGGCACCGAGGCTGACTTCAAGGGCGTTGTGGACCTGGTCCGCATGAAGGCTCTTGTCTGGTCCGCCGAGGCCGCCAAGGGCGAGATGTACGACGTCGTCGACATCCCGGACACCCACATCGAGGCTGCCGAGGAATGGCGCGGCAAGCTCCTCGAGGGCGTCGCCGAGAACGACGACGAGATGATGGAGCTGTACCTGGGCGGCGAGGAGCCGACCGAGGAGCAGCTGATGGCGGCCATCCGCCGCATCACTCTCGCCTCGCGTGGCGGCGGCGACTCCGTCACCGTCACCCCGGTGTTCTGTGGTACCGCGTTCAAGAACAAGGGCGTTCAGCCCCTGCTCGACGCCGTGGTCCGCTACCTGCCGTCGCCGCTGGACATCGAGGCCGTTGAGGGCCACGCGGTCAACAACGCCGACGAGGTCGTGAAGCGCAAGCCGTCCGACGACGAGCCGTTCGCCGGCCTTGCCTTCAAGATCATGAGCGACCCGCACCTCGGCAAGCTCACCTTCGTCCGGGTCTACTCGGGCCGCATGGAGGCCGGCACCCAGGTGCAGAACTCCGTGAAGGGCAAGAAGGAGCGCATCGGCAAGATCTACCGGATGCACGCGAACAAGCGTGAGGAGATCGACTCGGTGGGTGCCGGCGACATCGTCGCCGTCATGGGTCTGAAGCAGACCACCACCGGTGAGACCCTCTGCGACGCGTCCAACCCGGTGATCCTCGAGTCGATGGACTTCCCGGCCCCGGTCATCCAGGTCGCCATTGAGCCCAAGTCCAAGGGCGACCAGGAGAAGCTGGGTGTCGCCATCCAGCGTCTGGCCGAGGAGGACCCGTCCTTCCAGGTCCACACGGACGAGGAGACGGGCCAGACCATCATCGCGGGTATGGGCGAGCTGCACCTCGACGTGCTGGTCGACCGTATGAAGCGTGAGTTCAAGGTCGAGGCCAACGTCGGCAAGCCGCAGGTCGCGTACCGCGAGACGATCCGCAAGGCCGTCGAGCGGATCGACTACACGCACAAGAAGCAGACTGGTGGTTCCGGCCAGTTCGCTAAGGTGCAGATCGCGATCGAGCCCCTCGAGGGCGACGGCTACGAGTTCGAGAACAAGGTCACCGGTGGCCGTATCCCGCGGGAGTACATCCCGTCCGTGGACGCGGGTTGCCAGGAGGCCATGGAGTTCGGTGTGCTGGCCGGCTACCCGCTGACCGGCGTCAAGGTGACGCTGCTCGACGGTGCCTACCACGACGTCGACTCCTCCGAGCTCGCGTTCAAGATCGCCGGTTCCATGGCGTTCAAGGAGGGTGCTCGCAAGGCATCGCCGGCTCTGCTCGAGCCGATGATGTCGGTCGAGGTCACCACCCCCGAGGACTACATGGGTGACGTCATCGGCGACATCAACTCCCGCCGTGGCCAGATCCAGGCCATGGAGGACCGTCACGGCGCCAAGCTCGTCAAGGGCCTGGTTCCGCTGTCGGAGATGTTCGGCTACGTCGGAGACCTCCGCAGCAAGACCTCGGGTCGCGCAAGCTACTCGATGCAGTTCGACTCCTACGCCGAGGTTCCGCGGAACGTCGCCGAGGAGATCATCGCGAAGGCCAAGGGCGAGTAACCAGCTCCCGCTACGGCGGGCGTTGTACACGCTTTAGGCTTGACACCGGCTGTCGGGGCATTCCGCAACAAACCATGTCGGAATGCCCCGGTGGGCGGCTTCCCAGCAAAGATCCCTGGCGCCGAACGTATCTAGGCGTACAGAACCACTCCACAGGAGGACCCCAGTGGCGAAGGCGAAGTTCGAGCGGACTAAGCCGCACGTCAACATCGGCACCATCGGTCACGTCGACCACGGTAAGACCACTCTTACCGCGGCGATCACCAAGGTGCTGCACGACGCGTACCCGGACCTGAACCCCTTCACGCCTTTCGACGAGATCGACAAGGCCCCGGAGGAGCGTCAGCGCGGTATCACCATCTCCATCGCGCACGTCGAGTACCAGACCGAGGCGCGT